>JALUKQ010000173.1 GCA_027056485.1 Campylobacteraceae bacterium
GTGTAGTATTTACGCAGTGTATGGTTGTGTATTTATGACATAGCTGAAATTTGGAGTTGAAGATTTAGAAATGAAGCCATTTTTGTGAGTGAAGAATGCGTCTGCTGTGGGCTTCAGAAGCACTCTACTATAATAATTTCTTATACTTACTGGTACAGTTTGAATGACCCAACAGTCATCGTTATAGTCAAATTGAATAGCGACATCTGCCTTACCAATTAGGTATCTTACTGGCACATATTCATCATCTTTCTTAAACCTTAATACAATACCGTCAATCTCCTTTAGTGTCTCCTTATCAACCTCTGCATTACCTATAGCCTTGTCTATATATTTAGCTAACTCTTTTCTTTTTCTGTCATTTATACCTAGCTGTACTTCTACAGGACTACTTTCATAACCACAATGAAAGCAATTCATTACAGGTTCTGTAGCTATAGCATAACCAATCATATCATTAGTTACTGTAGTATCTTTCTCAGACTGCATTCTGTAGATAACTCTTTCAGCATACTGTACAGCTCTTTTAAACGCAGAGTTTTGCTCAGTACTATGTACATCAGGATAATTCATCTTTCTGACAATATTTATAATGTAACTGTCACTTCTCTTAACACCTGTGTCATTTGTATCTAATTCCGTTATAAAATCTAACAGTCTAGACTTTAGCTGTACACCTAGTTTCTCAGTTATATACTTAGCTACCATACCTACAGAGCTAAGGCTACCGTTATAACTATCTTGATGGTGATCAAACATAAGTCTATCCTCGTCATAAACACCATCAACGTCTATTGTTATATCTGCTTTAAAACTATCATCTCTTGTTCTAACTACGTCATAGTTGTATAGAATATCTCCATTATTATCTATCATAGCTATATATGCTTTTATCAGTGCTATAGCAAATACCTCGTCACTGTGGAACATACCGTTATGAGTTTTAATCACACCTCTTTCTTGAGATACTGATCTGTTTCCACAATCTTTCTTATTTACTAGTTTTTTCATTGTTTTTTCCTTATCCGATTTATGTTACTTTAGCATTTTCTGCAACTATCTTTATATTAACTCTATCACCATAACTAATCACTCGCTTGGGACTTTAGTCCCCCTGCCAATGTCACTATAACACTGTCACTATAACACTGTCACTATAACTAATTACTACAACCTCTGTCTCTATGTACTCTATCAGCCCGTAAAAAAGTAACTCGTTACCACAGAGGACATCTCAGTCCCCTGTAGCACCTACTTAGAGTAGTAGGATTTATTGCAGAATTGCATCTCTCGCTGATTTTAGTGCCTCTTGATTACCGAGAAACGTTTTTAAGTCAGCTTCTTTAACGACGTGTTTCTTACCGTTTTCTACAATCTCTTTAGTCTTGGCGTCAAGCATATCTGACGCCATAAGATTACCTACATCCAGTAGGTTATCTATAGGCTTCGCTACTCTCTTGAGCGCTGATGGATATCTAAACGATACGAATACAAACGCTACTACCACTGCTATTGCAGTCAAACTGATGGGTTCCATCTCAATCTCCCATCACTACTAGTGAGTCTCTGATTTCTGCTGTTGTTTTACTACCTGTATACATTTTACTACCTCCATAAGTTAGTATTGGTTAACACTACTACTAGTGCATAACTTTAAAGCAAAGAACAGTGACAGTGTGCTGAGTCAAGGCAAGGTGACTGTGTAGGAAGTGTAGGAGTGTAGAAAAAAATAAAATAGTCCAAAAGGACTACAGTGTTAAAACTGTAATCCCTTGGTCTTGGTGGCTTTTATACGGCCACTCTTGATAGCATCATTGACTCTGTAAAGAGTTGATACCATTGTTTGCACAGTTCTTCCGTGCACTTTATACTCTTTATCG
>JALUKQ010000174.1 GCA_027056485.1 Campylobacteraceae bacterium
AAGAAGATGAGTAGGATTCAGGGGCTTGGTGAGCGTAAGGGGATGGGGATTTAGTTCACTTTTAAGTAATATTATAATGTTAAAAATATGTTTTAATATAATTATTTTTGTTATAATTATATTGATGTTCTTAGAACATAATTTTCATTTTAGGATAATGGATTGAATAATCAAAGTTATGGAGCTAGAAGCAGTAATCAAGTGGGAAATTATATTATTAGTTTCATTGTAGTGATTGCATTATTTCTTATAGTTAATATACTTGCTACACAATATGTAGCACAGCATTTTGACTATCATGAAAATTTAGGAGAATCGCTTTTTCAGTCATTTTACAATCCTTTTGATTGGATTCTTTGGCAATTTGATTATTTTAAACAATATAGTATCTTTTTTAAAACATTAAATATCACAATGCTTTTTGTTTTTGTTGCTATTTTTATAATATTTATTTTGATTCGACTTCTTGCTCTTAGAAGGAGTAAGCCCCATGATGATGTGCATGGAACAGCTCATTGGATGAGTATTACAGATATAAAAAAAACAGGACTATATAGACAAAAAGAAGGAGTTTATATTGGAGGTTTTAAAGATAGCTCAAAATTAGAATATCTTAAACATAATGGTCCTGAACATATATTAGCTTTTGCACCAACACGTTCAGGTAAAGGTATAGGGCTAGTTCTTCCTACATTATTAGATTGGAGAGAATCAGTTATTGTTCTTGATATAAAAGGTGAAAATTGGGCGTTAACAGCAGGTTGGAGAGAAGAGTATGCTAATAATCGAGTCCTAAAATTTGACCCTACAGCACCTAATGGTATGAGTGTTAAATTCAATCCTCTTGATGAGATTCGTATGGAGACTGATTATGAGATTGGTGATGTGCAAAATATTGCTATGATGATTGTTGATACAGAGGGAAAAGGATTAAGAGACTATTGGGAGAAGTCGAGCTTTTCTTTTATTAGTGGTTTGATACTTCATACTATTTATAAATCAAAAAAGGAGAATAAACGTTATCCAAATCTTTCTGATGTATATGAGCTATTAAATCAAAGTGATATAGAAGATTTATTAGATGAGATGATTAACAGTCATCATAGACTTATTTCTATTGTAGGAAGAGAGATGCGTAATAAAGCTCCAGAAGAGTTATCAGGAGTTGTTGGGTCTGCTTCATCTTCTTTAAACCTATATGTTGACCCTATTATCTCTAATAATACTTCTAAAAGTGAATTTAAAATTAATGACTTAATGAATGGAGAGAAACCTGTAAGTCTTTATTTGGTTCTAAAGCCTAATGATAAGAGTAGAATAATGCCTCTTATTAGACTCATAATGAATCAACTGCTTAGACGTTTATTGGAAGATTTAGAGTTTGAAGATGGTAAAAGTATTCAAAACTATAATTATAGAATGCTTTTAATGCTTGATGAGTTTACTAGTCTTGGTAAATTATCTATTTTTCAAGAGAGTTTGGCATTTATGGCAGGGTATGGAATAAAAGCATATATTATTGTTCAAGATGTTTCTCAACTATATGAAGCATATGGTAAAGATGAGTCTATTATGTCAAATTGCCATGTACGTATCGCTTATGCACCTAATAAGGTTGAGACAGCTGAACTTCTTTCTAAGATGACTGGCACCACTACTGTAGTAAAGAGTTATACTACTACATCAGGAGATAGGATTTCTGTGATGTTAGGACAAGTTACAGAGAGTCTACAAGAGATTTCTAGACCACTTTTAACTGTTGATGAGTGTATGCGATTAAAAGGAGCAAAAAAATCAAGTGATGGTCAAGTATTAGAAGGAGGTGATATGCTAATTTTTATTGCAGGTCAAGCACCAATATATGGGAAACAGATACTTTTTTTTAAGGACAAAGTTTTTTTAGATAGGTCTAAAGTTGCAGCATCAAAATTTATGAAGAAAGATAGCTCTGTTCTCCATGAAGTAAAGTTATGACTTATCTTTTCTTAGGAATGTTAATAGGTTATCTCTCTTGGGGATTGACCTTAAAGATGACGATATTGTCTTTATCTTTATTTTTTTCCTATCTTTTTTTTGAAAAAAGATGGTATCTTTTTTTGTTTACTTTGGGATATTATCTTGTTGGAAGTAGAGGACTGTTCTTTGGAGTTGAACACTATTATAATAATCTATTTTATGCTTTTTTGAGTTGGGGAGGTGTAGCACTTCTATCTTCTTTAATATGGATTTTAATTTGGAATAAATCTTTTCAAAAAAGGGTTTGGCTTTTACCTATAGTTATCATGGTAATTATTTTGCCCCCTATGGGGTTTATCTCTTGGTTGAACCCTCTTCCTACCATTGCTATACTGTTTCCAAGATTCGGTTTTTTAGGATTAATATTGGAATTAATTCTTATTTATCTCTTGGTTTCTGTATGGAGAAATTATCAATTAAAGAAGTATAGGCACTTTATTATTACTTTATGTTCTATACTCATTTTATTCTCTATTAAACTGTTTTTACCTCAAAATACTCCATTAGATAGTAAGCTTGAAGCTATCAATAGTAGTATTAATTATTCACCTATAACCTTTGATAAATCAGAAGAGTATAGACGTATTAAAAAGTTTTTTTATTTAGTGCAAGATAATAATATAAATAATATTCTTTTACCTGAAAATGCTTTGGGAAATTATAGTGATTTACAATCTATGATATGGAATTATTTAGATAAAAATAAGACCATTTTTGCAGGGGCAAATATCTATAATTTCAGATATACAAAAAATATTAATGTGCTTATGCGTTTGGATTATAACAGTAGTAAAATAGTTTATAAACAGAGAGTTCCTGTACCTATTGAGATGTGGAAACCTTTTACAAATAGTGGAACAGTAGCTACAATATATAAGCAACCAATAGTTTTTATTGATGGTATAAAATCAGGAGTGTTTATTTGCTATGAACAGCTTTTAGCCTATCCCTATTTACAAACTTTCCTCTATCATCCAGATATGATAATTGGTATATCGAATCTATATTGGGCTAAAAATACTAATATTAGAGAGATTCAAGAAGAGACCATGCAACTGTGGTCACTTCTTTTTGGAGTACCTATGAAGTTTTCAGTAAATCTATAAGAGATTATCGACGCATACCTTGTGTTGTTTTTCTAACAACTTCTCGTTTTAGTCCTTTTTGATTAGATATATTTAACTCTTTTTGAAGGGCTTTTGCTTTTTGTTGTAATCTTTTAGACTTCTCCAAAGATTTTTCAATAATTGATTTAACCTCTTTTAATCCTTTTGATTTTGCTAAATCATTAAAATCAGAATAGTTAGCTTTTATCTCTTCGTCAGAAAATGAGGGATAAATGATATTTCTATGGGTTTTTTTTGCAGCTTCAAGAGCTTTTTTATACCCTACATTCTCCTTTCCTTTTAACTCTTGTTGCTTATCATTGTCTGCTGCTATCAGAATGGTACTATTGGGAAACTTTTTATTTAAGTTTTCTGTTACAGGTATAAGGTTTCCTGAATCTATAGCAACGATAACCGTTTTTTGTGTAGCTTCATATATGGTGGCTCCTGTAGCGTACCCCTCTACTATAATAAGTTCTTTGGTTTGATGCAGATCTTGATTGCCTATAATAAAAAAGTTTCCCTCTTTTTTCCCATATTTGTTAAAACCTTTAAAGTTGACATTTATCTTTTGATTGCTCCAATGTTTCCCATCAATATCTCGTAATGGCATAAGAAGATTTCCTTTGTCATCTATTTTTAAATTATGATTTTGGACCTCTTTTGATTTTAGATATGGATGGTCATTTGATGCTTCACTTGCATTTCTAAATGTCTCTTGTGCCTCTATTGAAGCAGCTTCTTGTTCTTGTTTTTGTTCTTCTTCTCTCTCTAATCTTTTAGTTTGATTAATGAGCTTTTGACGTTCTACATCTTCTTTCGTTAGTCCATTGGAGAACTCATAACCTATCGCTTTCCAATTCTCTTTTACTCCTGTTTTATGGTTCTGAATAAAACCTGCAGGAACACCATCTGTATATCCTACATAGGCACCAGATTTTTTTCCATGTTTATCTCCAATAACAGGAACTCTTTTTATCTTTCCATCCATAATTGGCTCTTCGTTCATTATTAACCCATGAGACTCTAATGCTTTCTTAAATAAGTTAATGGCTTCTTGAGGTGGTATAGAGGCTGTAGTTGCTATTTTTTGTTCTTGATTGGATATACTCCAATTTATAAAATTATTAATAGGTGAACCTTTTGGAGCATACCATGATTTTTTAGATTTATCCCACTTTGCACCTACTTGTTTCGCTTGGTCTTTTTCACTATATGGAACAACTAAATAGGTGTCTTTCTCATAAGTTTTTTCATTGTTTTTAATATTTGTTTTCTGACTTAAATTACTATCTTCTATTTTCTTATGATGCTCTTTTTCCAATGAACCTTTAATATCTGTGAGAAGAGAAATAAGCTCTTTTATCTCCTCTTGAACAGGCTCGTCTATTTGATTATGAATAAGAATATCTTTTGCTTTTGTAATAGAAGTTTCTAGCTGTTCTAATTCTATATTTTTTGTAAGAAGAGGAAGAGCTGTCTCTACTTGGTCTAATGTTAGTTCTTTATCTATCATTTGTGTTACTGCTCCTTTAATAATATTAGAGAACTCCTCTTTAGGAGTTAATTCATTGTTGATACTCTCTACTTGTGTAGTTTCAAGGTTATGCTCCTCTTGAAGTTTGGTTACAAAATTTACAATTTTTGAAGCATCACTACACGCTTTAAATATTTCACTTGGTTTGTCTTCTAAAATAGAGACCCAATTTTCAATATAAGCATGATGTTGTGATGGGTCAAAATCTATTCCTATTTTAGAAGAGAGCATATATGAACCTATCTCTGCTCGTAGCTCTTCCTTTGCATAACCCATAGAGCCAAAGGGGTGAGTCATATCTCTATTTAATCTACTCTCATGACCTGTCCAGTGTCCAAGTTCATGAAGAGCTGTTGAGTAGTAATCTATTTCACTGCTGAATTGCTCTTTTAAAGGGAGTTGTATTTTATCTTTTGAGGGTGAGTAGAATGCTCTACTTCCTCCAATATGGGTTATATCTGCATTGGAGTTGGTTAAAATCTTTTCTGCAGCTTCTATAGGTGTGAATTCTGTAATACGCTCTTTTATTCCAAGGTCCTCTTTTAGTGGTCTAAGTCCATCTATTTGAGAAGCATTAAATACAGTTGCGTAGAATACTTGTGGATTGTTTAATCGTATAGTCTCTTTAATGGGTTCACCATTTTTATCTAAAATTTTATTTCCATCTTCATCAATTTTATCTACTTGTTTGGTAAATTTCCAATATTGAATTGCTGTTCCTTTTTCTCCTTTTCTAACTTGTGCATCTATAGACTTTGCTTGTTTAAATGTCATCCAACGAGGATCACCTCCCATTGTCATTCCTGTGATACTTAGATTAATAAAATTGATTCCTTCATATTGTTTACCTGTGATTGGATTAAAAGGAGCATTTTCACTAATTTCTGACCCACTCCATGGTCTTATCCAAGGAGCCGTTCCTTGCTCTAGTGCATCTATAATCTCTTGAGAAACTTTTTCAATATATGAGCGTGTTTTATCTTGTCCTTTTCTCATAATTTATATACTCTCTTCAATTGCTTCTTTTGCATCCTCTTCACTTAAAGCTCTCTCTTCAAATGCACCTAACTCCTCTGCTTCCTTTGCTGAATAGGTTATTGGTATAGATGCTATTCTTTTTTGATTTATCTCTTTTAAGAGTTCTTTTTGCTTCTTTAAATCTATTTTTGTTTTATTGTTCTCTATTGTTGATCTATTATTATTTTCCATTTTTTCAAGTTCCTTTATTTCTGACTCTCTCATATATTGACCTTTGTATATTCTATATAGGTCATAATGTAGTGTTACTTTTGTAGGGGCTACCATAGCTTTTTGAGAAATAATAAAAAAGTTTTTTGGTAGCTCTATAACTTTATTATGATTCTTTTCTTTTTTGAGTACTCTTTTTGCTCCAAGGTAAGTACGCTGATACTTTTTAGTAAGAGCTGATATGATAATTCCTTTTTTTCTACTTGCTGCATGAATGAATTTACCATTTTCTAAATAGACACCTACATGAGTTACTGGTATACCTCTTGAATGGTCTGTATTAAAGAAAAGAAGGTCTCCTTTGTGTAAGCTTCCCTTAACCTCTTCTCCTATTTTGGATTGTTCATAGGCAGTACGTGGCAAATTAATACCTATTTTTTTAAAAATATATTGTGTATATCCAGAGCAGTCAAAACCTTTAGGGGTTTCTCCTCCCCAAACATATTTTCCTCCAAGATATTTTTTAGCTAAAGTAGTTAGCTCTTCTGAACTATCAGCTAAAAGAAGTGTGTAGGTAAGAGGTACAATAAGAAATAATTTTTTCATTTAATACTCTAATGGTTCAAGAATAATATCTTTGGTTGTAAAGATATTAAATTTATATCCTGCTCTTATTTCAAGAGTAGGAGCAATATTCATATTTTTTTGTATCATCTGTCGAGCTACTTGTCCTAATTCAGATATTAATGCACCTATCATCTTTTGTCTATTACTCTCAATATATTGATTTTGTTGTGTTGTATCGGCAGAGGCAATACCTCCTGTAATGGCTCCCATTAAAAGAGCTGAACCAAATATCTTTAAATAATGATTATTTACTCGGTCATTGAACCCTCCAGCTCCTTGTTGATTTACCCCATTCATCCCTCCAATATCAAGAGTTTGCCCATCAGGGAAGATAATTCTATTAAAAGCTATCAGTACTCTATTTTGTCCATACTGTACATTGGAAGAGTAGACTCCTATAAGTGTTGAGCCTTGAGGGATTAATAGATGATAACCTGTTGCTGTATCAAAAACATTTTCACTTACTTGAGCTTTGATTGGCCCTGGAAGATCAGAGTTTATCTCTGTGATAAGTATTGATGGAATTAGTGTTCCTATTTTCATCTCATAAGGTGACATTGGTTTAGTTTTTTTTGCATCAAGATAGTTATATGATTGTTGTTGATTTTTTAAAAACATCTCATTTTGATTTAAATAATTTTTTTCTTTTGTTTGATTAGCACTTTTATAAGCTTTTGCTATTTGGCTATATATATCAGCTGGGCTTGGAGATATAGGATTTTGAGGATGTACTAGATTCTCACTCCCTATAGAGGGATTAGAAAAACTTTTTAATTGTACTTTTGTTGGTGCAGTAAGAGCAGTTTTATATAGTTCTCTTTTATACTTTGCCAATGCTAATTTCTCTTCAAGTAATCTTTTCTTTAGTGCTTCATCGGAACTTGATGAGTTTAAAGATTTTTTATTTTTAGTTATAGGTAAAGGTTTCTCTTTTATAAGTGTAGGTTTTTCTAACGTATTTTCTTTTCTTGGATGGGTTCCTGATTGGTATAGTTTTGAGATAAAATCATTTGCTAAGGATTCACCATCATTTCTGATTCTACCTTCTTTATTCTCTTTATCATAGGCTTTTTCAGAACGTTTTACAGTAGCATAACCAAGTCCTAATATAATAATTGTTAGAACAATAGAGATGATAATAATAGGTATTTTATTTAATTTTTTAACCCCTGTTTGTACATTAATGGCTTGGTCTAATCCTGTAGGTGATATATTTGGATTTAAATTTTTCATAATAGAACTCTAATTTAGATATTTAATATATCGAGAATAGATATATTTGTCTGTTTTACTATGTGTGTTTTGTTGCACTACCCTACTCCACTCTGTTCCTTTATCATTGAGTATTGGAGACTCTACATAGACAAGTGAGTTCTTATGGTATTTTCCTATAATTTTCCCTTTTGATGATGGCTTATCCCTTATATTTAAAAGAGAAATAGTAACAATGGCCCTCTTGACTGAATCATATGATTGATTGGTATAATTTTGATAGATGCGTTCTTTAAAGCCTCTTGTGGTAAAAGCTGATATTGGTATAGCTTGATTCTCAGTTATTCTATAGAGACGACTCAATGTAGATGAACCAATATTATAGGTGGTTCTCATAATATTTTTCTCAACAAAATCTATTTTATATGCAAATGGTATACGACCACTTTTTTTTATATAGCTAATTCCATATCCTACATTACGCAGAGAGTTTTCTATAACAGAATCGTGATCATATGCAGATGAAGCAAGTTGAAAATAAAAAGTTGTTTTTGAGATGGGGTAATAGTCTTGTATAAAACTTACCATATCTTGTGTAATGGTTTGGTCTAGCTTGAAATTATGTAAACTAATTTGTGACATAAAATGTTCATCTTCTTTATTACTTAGGAATCCACTGCATCCATTTATGGTTAATAACGCTAGAGTTATTAGTATAATTTTTTTAATAATCTTCATTGTCATCCTCCCATAAACTGTTAGATTGTTTTAATCCTTTTTTAGTGATTGTTATCTTCTCTTGATTACTTCCCACACCTATAATTAAAATGCCTTTTTTAAAGAGTTTATCCACAATATAGTTGTTCTCTTTAAGTCGATAATTAACTAATTGATTATTGTCTCCGTTGTCTAAAACCATAAAAATCGGTGCTTCTTGATATTTCATATTGCTTGGCATTTGTATGTATGTTTTTATCCCATCATTATAAACACGTATGGGTTTCCATGAAGCTTCCCCCGCAATAGTGTATTCAAAGTCAAGATTATCAATGTTTTTGGAAATAGAGGTAGTTATTTTTAAGCTTTTTGATTCTTCCTGAATCTTTTTTTCATTTTTAAAATGATTGTTATATGTATTCCATTTTTGATTGATCTCATCCTTATATTTAAATCCAATAATTGGCATATACTCATATTTTCGAGAAAAAAGATTCATATGATAAGTACGTTTATTGGTTGATACAAAAAGAGTTGTTTCTAAACCTACATCAGTTGTTTTTACTAAAAGATGTGAAACTTGGTTTTTCCCCTCACCTGATATTGAGGGTGATGTCATCCATCTTGTTGTATCTCCAAGTTGGACATCTTTTATTATCTCCCCAGCTTGAAATTGAATATCAGTTATTTTGAGTGGAGCAACAATAACTCTTGGCATGGTTGCACCATATAGAAAGGATACAGAACCATCACTTCCTCTAAATGATTTATTACCATTATCTAGCCACTCTTTAGCTAGATTGATAGAGTGCCATTCTCTTTGAGAAAGTTCTCTGCTATTCTTAGATAATAAATCATCAGCGAAAGCATGGCTGCTCAATAGTAAAAAACTATTTATTACAAATCTTTTCATAGTCAACTCCTTATTTTATAATTTTTGAAAAATTAAATTCTTTGATATATAATCCAATAGGATTTTTCATAATCTCTGCTTGTGTGTTAGGTGGAATAATCACAGTTGTTATAGATGCTTTGAAATTATCAGTCCTTAATTTTATTCCTCTTGGATCAGATACAATCTCTTCCCAATCAACTTGATATGTTCCTTTATTGATTTTTACAATTGAATTGACTTTTACTCTTACAGTTTCAGTACTTAGTCTTTCAAATGGTGAATGCTCTTTATAGTAGCTATTGACCATATTGTATGCAGGATATGATGGTGAGAGATAGCGATATATTTTGAAAATCATATCTTTTTGAATTTTGGCATCACCATAGATGGTTTTAAAGTTCTGAATAAACTCTGCTAAACTGTATTTTATAACTCTTTTATTATCAATATTACTTTGTTGTGCATAGTTAACTGCACGAATTGAACCAACTTTATCTACTTCTACAACATATGGAACTAATTTATTTTTGGATCCGATATATGTTAGTCCTGCAACAGAAGCCAATGCAGTAAAGAGAGAAATAAATGTAATAATTTTCCAAGTATTAACTTGTTTTATATAGCTTCCATATCGTTCATTCCATTCTCTACGACCATCAAAATATGGGTTTATATTGTTGTTGTTATCATTAGGCAACTAAAATCCTTTTACTTATTAGTGTCATCTCTTGGAACTCCTGAAATATAAGAGCTCTCATCGCTATTGTTATTATTGATTTGTTCATCATTTGTTACTTCTGCACCTATTTTTCCTGATATTAAATCATCATTGGAATCTCTATTTGATGTTTGATTGTCTGCTGAGGATATATCGTTTCCATTTGAGGAGAAGAGTTTTCCAATGGCTGTTCCACTTTTATTTCCAGAGTGGAAAGTAGAAAAGCCCATCATGCCTTTTGTAGCTCCACTTAAAGCACCTACAGTGGCTCCTACTACACCTGCTGTAGCCGTTTGAGCAGTCTGTTTACTTGTCTTCATAAAATTTCCAGAATCTGAAGAGTTGCTGTTTTCAGAATTTAGATTATTGGATGAATAATTTCTATTTTGGACCTGTGCCATACTTGCCATAGCTCCACCTATAGCCCCTGCTCCTACTCCCATCATTGCTGTTTTGGTATGGGAAGCAAGAGAGCCATTGGTTCCTAGTGTGCCATGTGCAAGAGAGTCAACAAGACCTGATACCATACTTACTAGTGCTGCAATAAGCATAGAGATACCAATCATTGCCATAATAGAACTGTTGTCTGTACCTACATTGGCTGCCATCATTGTAATAGTATTCAATGAGAAACCTAGAATGAGTTTTATAAAAAAGAGCTCAAATCCTGCTTTGAAAACAGCAATAATTGCATTGACCCCCATTGTTCTCGTATAAGAGAGTCCCCCTAAAGCAAGTATAAAATATGCACCTACAATAAGAAGATAAAGTTTTACCATTACGCTAAAAAACATAGCTGTCATAATAATAAATGCAAAAAGAATAACTAATCCTGCAATCATCAATCCAATAGAATCTCCTGGGTTTGAAAACCATGATGTACTTCCCCATACAGTATCTACAATATTAAATCCCTGTTCAAGTATTGTATCAGGTGTTATTTTTTGGGGTAAAGCATTAATGGTATCTGCAAGTTGTCCAAAAGATTGTGGAATAGTGTCAAGCCAAGTGGTATATTGGAATATGCCTAAAAAGAAACCTATAATGATGACTTTTTGAATTAATGTTGTTAAAATTTCTGAAATCTCTGTTCCTTTAAGAAGAAGCATTCCAAAGGTATATACCCAATCAATAATTACCAAGAGCCAAAACAGACGAAGGGCAAAAGGAACTACTGCTGCAATCCATGTATTTTTTGCTGTATCAAAAATAGTCAATAATCCTTGAGCTTGGTTATTAGTGGATACATCAGCAAAAAGGAGTAGAGGAAGAATTAGTAGCAGTAGGATTCTCATTGTATTTTAATATCCTATTGGTGTCTCATCACCGATAATTGGTTTAATACCATTGGTTACTTTATTTTTACTAATTGCTTCTTGGAACGCTTTTTTTTCATTTTGGGTTAACATAAACTCACTCTGGAGATTGATTTGAGTCATAATAGTATTTCTTAGTTCTTTTAATTGATGGGTTTGGTGAAGAGCAATTTGTGAGGCTGCTTGTATGGCAGATTTTTGTCCTACTGCTGATAGACTCTTTTGTTGTAGATATTGCATAGTTGCTTCATCTGACTGCATATCAGATGCTTGAAGATTTAATGATTTTAATGCTCCATTAAGCGTATCTCGTGTACTGGTATTAAACTGTTTGTATGTTGCTGTAAAATCAATAGTCCCATTTTGAGCTTCACTAAGATAGTGGTTATATCCTTTGAATAATTTACTAAATTGTTGATTGTAATTTGCCATGGTGTAACTGACTCCATCTCCAAATTCAAGTGCATGTTTTAAGCCTAGTACACTTTGACGAAACTCATTCCATTGTCGAGTAGATAACTGACTAATATTTTGAAGCATTAGTTTATAACTAAGAAACTGATTATTGTATGTTTCTACTAATTTCGCATATTGTGCAACTTGTTCTGCATAATCTAATCCGTAAGCAACTCCATCAGCTGCAAATTGTGCTAGTTGTGTTACTTCTGATGAAAATCCTGTATAAGCATTTTCTGCACTCATAGATTGAGCTTGTTGGGAACAAGATATTATTAGTAATAAATTTATCAGCGTCTTTTTCATGTTTTTCCTTTTTTTATTTTAATAACGCTAGAGTTATTAAAGTAGATGTTTATATTTGATACCTCTATAATTTAGCCAATGAGTAACCCACTTTCTCCCATATTCTTTATGGAGCTGATTAATCTTTTTTATCTCTTCTTTCCCACTTGCTCCTACAAAAGATAGTGCCACAGGTCCTAACGCTAGATTAAAAAGTCTGGTTCCCATTGGACTTTGATAGTAGTACTCTTTTTTAGGGGTAGCATTGACAATAATTCTAATTTGTGTATCGTTGAGTCCAAATTGCTTATAGTAATCATAAGGTCCAAGTTGATGTTCAGAACCTTTGTTATAGGCATTTGGATTTGGTAAAAGTATCTTTGTAGGGCATGATTCTTGTAATACATCTAATATTCCAGAGTTTGCAGCATCAGATAGTGATTGTGTTGCTAAAATGACAGCACAATTTGCTTTTCTAAGAACTTTTAGCCACTCTCTAATCTTCTCTTTAAAAACTTTATGTCCAAGCATAATCCAAGCTTCATCAAGAAAGAGAAAAGTAGGACGACCATCAAGATTATTTTCAATTTTATGAAAAAGGTAGAGGAGTACAGGGATTAAATTTTTATCTCCTAAATTCATTAGCTCTTCTATTTCAAAGCATGAAAAACTACTAAGTGTTAAGTAATCCTCTTGTGCATCAAGAAGATAGCCCATTGGTCCTGATATGGAATAGTACTCTAGTGCATGTGTTAAATACTCATCTTGAATATTTGATACAAAATCGGTTAATGATTTTGATTCAGATACTCGATGGATATTCATAGCATTGTGTATTGTTTTTCGATTTTCAGGTGTTATATCTATCCCTTGAAGAATAAGAAGTGATTCTATCCATGTTTCAGCCCATGACTGCTCATAGTCTGAATTTATTTCTGCTAATGGGGCAAAGGAGAGCTTTGTATCATTTTTCCCACCAATATCGTAATGAATCCCTCCTGTCGCTAATGTTAAAGGATAGAGTGATTTCCCTTTATCAAATGCAAAAATTTGAGAATTTTTATATTTTTCTGCTTGACTTGCAAGGAGAGCAAGAAGTGTAGATTTCCCTGAACCTGTAGGCCCAAATATTAATGTATGTCCTATATCGTCTACATGGAGATTTAGCCTAAATGGGGTTGACCCTTGTGTAACCGTATATAGAAGAGCTGGTGATTGGGGTAGGAACTTATCTGATTGATTGTATTTATCTCCTGCCCAGACGCTTGATAGTGGGATAAAGTGTGTAAGATTGTAGGTACTTATAAGGGGTCTTCTTACATTTTGAATGGTGTGTGAGGGTAGTGTTCCTATCCAGGCTTCCATAGCATTAATATCCTCTACTCTTGCGTTGAAGCCAAGGTTATTGATAATTCTAACCACCTCTTTGAGATTATAATCCAATACCTCCCTACTCTCATCCATTAAGACGATATTCCCTGTATAGTAGCCGTATGCTAATAGTCCAGAATTGGTTTCTGCTATTGCTCCATCTATATCGTTGACCATCAGATTAGCATGTTCATCAATTTTGGCAACAGGTAGTCCAAATATTTGTTCTTTCCACCCCTTTACTTTTTGTAGCCATTTTCGTCGATACTTTTCTAAATCTTTGAGGGCTTCATGTTGATCCATAAATATAAATCTTGTATTCCATCGGTATGAGGTCTCTAGGTTGCTTAATTGTTCTAGCATATTAGGAACACTCTCTTGTGGAAAACCATTTATAGCAACAACACCTATATATTTCTCTCCAAGCTTAGGTGTAATGCCTCCCCAGAGTTGATAGGTTCCAATATAAGTATCAAGGTATGCTCCTAATGGTGGTATATTGATTGGATGAAATTCTGCTGTTAGAGTAAAATTTAAAAATTCTAAAAATTCATCTCTTGTATGGGTTTGATTGTATTCATCTTCATACTGCTTTGGTAACATACGATTAATTTTTACAATATTTGAGGCGAGAAGTTGAAATTCATCAAGTTTATTTTTAAATGTTTGTAGCATTTTTTCAGAAAGGTCTGTTTTGTACTCTCCTGTACCATCTTCAAACATTATATCGGCTATTTTCCCCTTGGCTCTATTTGGTGGAGTATAGGTTAAAATGATTGAGAATAATGACTCAAAGTGATTCTCTTTTGCTTCAAAGAAGGCTCTTCTCTCACTATCAATTAGCTTGTTTACAGCATTACTAAAATGATTCTCTTGAACTGAGGGGTAATCACGTATAGGTTTTCGTATTGCATCTACATGAATTACCCAACCACTTTGAAATTTTGAGAGTAAACTATTCATTTTTGATGCAATGTGGTTTCTCTCTTGTGGAGTAGATGAGTTAATATCGGGACTTCTATAATAGAATCCTGCTGATATTGAACCATCTTTATTTAGATATATACCTTCATCTATAATAAATGCATAGTTTAAGAGGTCAGGAAGCCCTTTAATCTTTGTTCTATAGTCACTCAATGCTGTCATTTATCTCTCCACATAAAATGGTGATGAGTGTGCTGCATAGTAATCTCTATACTTTAACTGTCTTAAGTATATTTTTGACATCATTGGATCTGATTTTGCCATCATACGAAGTAGCATAGAGAGAATAGTCCATAAAGCCATACCTATTATAAATGTTTGCCATGTCATAGCAATAAAGACCATTACAGCCGCGAATAGACCGACTATCAGCATAAGTTCTCTCTCCCCTCCCAACAAGAGGTTAGGCTTGTTGAGAGCAGAATGGACTTTTATAGATTTTAATTTATCTGTATTTTCCATTTTTATTAACCAATAAGTGCAGCACCAATACCAAAAGCACTTGAGAGAAATTGTGTTGCTAGTACAATAAGAGCAATGACAAGTACTAAAATAATAGATGACTTTAAAAATTGTCCTATTTCTCCACCGAATATAAGCATTGCACCTGCTGCTACAATTCCTATAACAGATATTCCAAATGCTACTGGCCCTGTTATTGATGTTACTATAATTGTTAGTGGTCCTTCCCAAGGCATTGCTCCCCCTGCTCCTGCTGCCATTAGTTCTGGTGAAAGTAACACCATTGCTATGAGTGTAATTAATATATATCTTATGTTATTTTTTTTCATAAATTTCCTTTTTTTTAATTAATAACGCTAGAGTTATTAATTATATTTTTTAAGTTCTTTAATGATGTAATCTTCTTTTGATTTATCATAACCTGTGACCTCTATAACCTCTTTTACCATACGACCTTTTGATGTCTTAGTTATAAAAATGATAATATTTATGGCTTCTGAGATTAATGTCTGCATTGGTGCTTGGGTAGCCTCTGCTATGAGTTGTTCAAGGCGTATAAGCCCTGCTCTAGCTGAGTTTGCATGAACCGTTGCTACCCCTCCACTATGCCCTGTATTCCATGATTTTAGTAAATCTAATGCTTCTGCTCCTCGCACCTCCCCTACTAAGATTCGGTCTGGTCGTAATCTCATGGTTGCTCTTAATAAATCTAGCATTGAGACCTCTTTACTTGTTCTTAGTATGACGTTATTTTTTGCAGCACACTGTATCTCTGCAGTATCTTCTATTATGACCACTCTATCCTCTGGGGTCTGTTTGACTATACCGTCTATAATGGCATTGGCTAAGGTTGTCTTCCCTGAGCCTGTACCTCCTACAATGAGAATATTCTTTCTTGATAGTTTTTTATCATTTGGATTGTAGATAGCTTCTTTAATCAGTTGGTATTTTTCTTTTGTTAGTATTTTCTGGTAAAAGTACTCCTCTAGTGTAAATATCTTTGAGGCTTTTTTTCTAATAGTAAAGGTAGGTCTACTTACTATGGGTGGGATAAGTCCTTCAAATCTACTTCCATCTATTGGGAGTTCACACTCAAGTATAGGATTCTCTACGGTTATTGTAGTGTGCAAATAACTTGCTATTGTTCCAAGTAGTGCTTTAGCTTTTGACTCCTCCATGGTTCCTACTTTGACTATAGGTTTACCTAACTCTTCTATCCATAGTGTGCCATCACTATTTAGCATTATCTCTATTACATTTGGGTTTTCAAGGGCTTCTAAACAGATTGAACCTATCTCTCTCTTTATTTTTATAATTAATCTATTTTTACTGTCTGATTCTTGCATATAACTAGGTTGTTCTGACAAAATAAAGCCCTTCTTTTTATTTTGGACATTTTACTATAAAAATAATAAATAACAAGTATTAACAAGAAAAAATATATATTAATATTATAATAATAACTTTGATTATTGTTAATTCTAAATTTAATGATAAAATATGAGTTAATAACGCTAGAGTTATTAGTGAGCTTATTATTTTTTTTTATGGCTTATATTTATCGTGAGTGTAGGGTGGTAAGTGCTAAATAACTATAGAGTAATGAACTCTTAGTTATGATTTTATAGATAAAAAGGTGTTTGTACTCTTTTTTATTGTTCTAACTCTTTTAGAGCATCTTCATTAATAATATTATTTTTGAAACAGTCTAGTTTTGCTCTATTCTCATGCAACCATTCCCATGTTTTTTTAGCATCATCTTTATTGAGTGTAAGGTTAGTGGAATCTGCATAGTAGAGTAGTCCTTTTTTGCTACATTTAATTGGTTTTCCATCACTAGTATGAAAGAGAACAACATTTGTATAATCTGCTCTGATATTTGATATAAAATCTTTTAGTGTATTATTGTTTTTACGTATAAAAAAGACAACTTCATGAATTTTTCTTCCCTGTTTTTTTTCTATAAAATTTATCTCAAGATTTGTAAATTTATTAATATCTTTTTCTGCTCTTTGTAAAACATCTTGCTTAAATTTATTGTATCTTGTTTTATGACTATTAGGAACTTTTAAAGTCTCTTGTAGCTCTTCTACATTAAATTTTCTACTACCTATCTTGTCATACTCTTTAAGGAGTAGATACATTCTTTTTGAGTAACTAGATTGCATAGGAAGAAGGTGTCTAAAGTCACTGATAATCTGTGTTCCTTTTATCTGTATGAGATATGGTTTTAATGCTTTATCAAAACGACAAGTAATAATACCTTTATCTGCATAATCAAAATAAGAAAACCAGTTAACAATAGTCCATCCTTTTCCATTTTCTTTAGGAATATCCAAGGGTTTACTCATAAGGCTTTTTATTGTATTTTTAAGTTGTTTTGAGTTCCATTTACGATCTGTTTTTTGCTCTAACTCTTTTATGGTAAATTGATAATCTTTAAAATCATTATCTTCGTGTTTAATAGCTGTAAGTAGTGTTAATACTATATCTATCTCTCCACGAGTAAGTGCATAACGTGCATTTACAATCATATGAGACTGACGTGTGAAGTTTCTTTTAGTTAAATCAGTGGTACTCATTAAAAACACCCTTTAAATTATATAGTGTATTTTACATAAAAGAATATTTAGTTATCCTTGGTGTCTAAATTAGGGGAAGTAGGGCAATATGGATAAAAAGGTGTTTTTAACAAATTTAAAAGCCTGAATATCGGACAATAGCTAAGAAAATATATAAATTTAAAGTCAAAAAAAGAGTTTAAATGGATAAAAGGGTGTTTTTAGAGTATCTCAATTAAGATATATCGGTATTCTTTAAAAAAATCATCCTTATGTAATAGCAATTATAAAAAGGTGTCGTACATGGATAAAAAGGCGTTTTTAAAATTTATAAACTCCTAATACTTGGGATTTATAAAACAAAATATTTCTAAATGTTTAAAAATATTATAAAAATAGAAAATTTTTATTTTTTAGAAATAAAAACTAAGTAAAAATAGAGTTTTTTCAAAAAGTTTAATGCTTTTTTATCAATTTATTAAAATATCTAAAATATAAAAAGGTGTTTTTAGCTATTTTTTACAGGAAGTTTTTTTATAAAAGGGTGTTTTTAATGGATAAAAAGGTGTTTTTAAAAATCAAAAATACCTATATAATGGAGATTGTAGCTTCAATTAGTAAGAACTCATTAAAAGTATCTGTATGAATATTCAATGGATAAAAAGGTGTTTTTAAAACCTTTATAGATTATCAGGGGAGAGAATAGAATTTAACGGATAAAAAGGTGTCGTACATGGATAAAAAGGTGTTTTATGCGGATAAAAAGGTGTCGTACATGGATAAAAAGGTGTTTTTAGCCTCTTCAAACCATTGTATATAGGCGTTTGAAAGCACTCTACAGCTTCTACAGCCTTTACAGCTTTATACAGCCTCTATAAATAATAAAAAATTTAAATTGAGAGTGCTCAAAAAAGAGCAGGGGGGGGCTACGCCCCAATTATTAGGAAAATCTTCGCTACGCTACGATATTTCTATTTTTATATATCGGCTTCGCCTCTT
>JALUKQ010000175.1 GCA_027056485.1 Campylobacteraceae bacterium
GAAGTAGTAGAGGTATGGCTTTTTTTTGAATCTCTGTTGGATTTGTATAACCAAGTTCTTCTATAGTATTTAATAGTTTATCTGAAAGTTTTAGCTCTTTAAATGACAATCTTTTTTCCTTATCACTGGTGATATTATTTTGGTATTATATTATAGTTTCGATATAATCTATCCAATAATAAATATAGGACTCCCACAGATGCAATTTCAAGAATTTAAGATAGAAAATTTAGAACAGTTTCCAAAAGATTTAGAGCAGATGTTGGATAAACATCTAAATAGAATTGATAGTATAGCAAAGAGTGATGACTTTACCTATGCAGGGGTCTTGAAACCTATGCAAGATTTAGATGAAGAGTTAGAGAACTTTTTTACACCTCTTGCTCATTTGAACTCTGTAGAAAACTCTGAAGCGACACAAAAAGCGTATGAATCGTCTCTTCCTTTGCTCTCAAAGTTCTCTAGCAAAATTGCACAAAATGAAGCTCTTTTTAAGAAGATAAAAAAGATATCTTCAGATGAGTTAGAACCTAAAAAAGTAATAGAAGATAATATAAAAAGCTTTGTCCTTTCTGGTGCAGAGCTTCCTTTGGAGCAAAAAAAAGAGTTAGAAGCTATAAATTTAAAACTTTCAGAGTTAGGAAATAACTTTTCTCAAAACCTTTTAGATGCTACAAATGCATATGAACTTATAATAGAAAATGAGAGTGATGTAGAGGGAATCCCTGAAGGTGACCTAGCTTTGGCAAAAACAGAGATAGATGGAAAAACTGTCTATAAATTTACCCTTCAAATCCCAAGTTATTTAGCCTATATGACCTATGGTGTTAATAGGGAGTATAGAGAGGAGTTAGCTAGAGCTTACGCTTCACGCGCACCTAAAAATGCAGAGGTAATAGATGAACTTATGGAGTTACGACAGAAAAAAGCCAAGCTTTTAGGGTTTAACTCTTATGCTGAGTACTCTTTGGCAACCAAAGATGCTCCTTCAACTACTGCTGTTACAGACTTTTTAGAAAAGTTAGCAGATGAGGCATTGCCTCAAGCACAAGTAGAGTTAGAAGAGTTAAAAAACTATGCACGAGAAGTAGACAACATCTTCTCATTACAATCATTTGATGTAGCATACTACTCTGAAAAATTGAAAAAAGAGAAGTTTGACTTTGATAACAGCATGACAAAACCTTATTTTGAAAAGCAACGTGTACTTAGAGGTCTGTTAGATGTAGTCTCTGAACTCTTCTCTGTAGAGTTTAAAGAGGTAGATGCAACGGTATGGAATGAAAAAGTTAAAACCTATGACATATATAAAAACAGTAAGCTCTCAGGTCGTGTCTATTTTGATTTGGAATCAAGAAAAGAGAAACGTGGTGGAGCGTGGATGCATAACTGGGAGACACACTTTGTAGATGCACAAGGGGAGAAACACTTGCCTTCTGTCTTTATAGTTTGTAACTTCTCTCCATCTACCGAAGATAGTCCAAGCCTTTTAAGACATGATGATGTAGTAACTCTATTTCATGAAATGGGTCATGGTATACATCATCTATTTGGAACTTGTACAGAGCATTCGGTTTCAGGTGTTAATGGTGTAGCATGGGATGTTATAGAGTTTCCATCACAATTTTTAGAAGCTTTTGCCTATGAAAAACCTATTTTAAAACGTTTTGCTTTTCATCATGAGACAGCTGAGCTGATGAGTGATGAACTTTTAGACAAAATCAATAGTACAAAAAATTATCAAGCTGCCATGGGTATTTTAAGACAGGTTGAGTTTTCACTATTTGATTTTAAGTTACACCTAAAACTGCATAAAGGTGATGAGGTGCAAGAGCTTTTAGATGATGTTCGTAAAAAAACAGCTCTCTTAGAAGTACCAGCATACAATAAGTTTCAAAATGGTTTTGCTCATATATTTGCTGGTGGGTATGCAGCTGGTTACTACTCGTATAAGTGGGCAGAAGTGCTAAGTGCAGATGCTTTTTTTGCATGTACTGATGAGAGTGGATTTAACCAAGAAAAAGCAGATGGTTACTTAAAGTATATTTTAAACAAAGGTGGTTCTGTTGATATGAACATACTCTATAAGGAGTGGTTAGGAAGAGATGCAGAAGTTGCTTCTTTATTAAAATTGTATGGAATAGAGGCATAAAATATAAAATTTAAAAATAAATTTAAAATATTATATTAAATAATAAGTTATTAATTTTTTTTAAACTATACTCTAATATAATCAAATATAAGGAGATAGGATGAAGAAAATAGTAGGTAGTATGTTGCTTGTTGCATCAACAACATTTGTTGTAGCAGATGAGTTAAAAATAGCAGAAGATACAAATGTAACAAAAAAAGAGTCAAAAGTAGAGAGTTTAAATACTCAAAGAGTTTATAATACAGCCCTTAAGTTGGGGACATTAGGTTTGGGGATTGATGTTTCTACTCCAATTAATGATAAGTTGTCGGCTAGGTTTAACCTAAATGGGGCAAGTTATACTGAAACAGATACTCAAGATGATAACGATTTTGAAGGGACTTTAGATTTATTAACAGCAGGTATTTTACTTGACTACTATCCTTTTGAAAATAACTTTAGATTGAGTGGTGGAGCATACTACAATGGTAATGGCTTTAAAGGAAATATAAAACCTTCTGCTTCTACATCAATAGATATTAATGGTAAAGAGTATAATATTGGCGAGATAGGAAGTTTAGATAGTGATCTTTCATTTGATAAGGTGGCTCCATATATAGGATTAGGTTGGGGTAATGATGCTCATGATAAAGGTTGGGGATTCACTTTTGATTTAGGGGTTATGTACCATGGAGAGGGAAAAGCAACTTTAACACCTAAAGATGTTTCACCTTTAGTAGATCGAGCTGAGCTTGATAGAAACGTTAAAAATGAAGAGCAAGATATTAACGATGATTTAAGTGATTTTAAACTTTACCCTGTTGTTGCCCTTGGTATTAATTATAGTTTTTAAGTTTTTTAAAATTGATATATAAATTAAATATATATATATTATGTTATAATCCTAACAAATTTTCATAGGATATAGTATGATAAAAAAATTAGCCATAACAGGTGGAACCCATGGCAATGAGTTGACGGGTATCTACCTTGTGAAGAGATGGAGACAAAACCTAACTTTATTAAAAAGAGAAAGTTTTGAAATTACTATACGGCTTATGAATCTTAAAGCTATTAAAGAGGGAAGACGTTATGTTGATCATGATTTAAATAGATCTTTTAGCTTAAAAAGCTTGTCTGATAATAACCTAGAAACATATGAAGCAGTGTTAGCAAAAGAGATAAATACTCTTCTCGGTGAGAAAGGTAGTATTCATCCCAATGTTGACTTTATAGTTGATTTGCATACTACAACAGCTAATATGGGTCTTTCTATCGTTGTTAGTAATGATAGTAAACTTACTTGGGAAGCTATAGCTTATTTAACCATAATGGAACCAGAACTAAAAGTTTACAGATGGCAAGGTGATGAAGAGGGAGCTTTTGTTGACTCTATAGCACCTAATGGATTTGCTATTGAAGTTGGTTCAGTCCCTCAAGGTGTACTTCGTGCCGATTTATTTCTGAAAACAGAAGCTTTGGTTTATCATCTTTTAGATTTTATAGATAAACATAACAAAAATGAAGTCTTAAATCTACCCAGAGAAGTAGAGATATATGACCATGAAGAATTACTGGACTATCCACGTAATGAAGAGGATGAGATAGTTGCTATGGTTCATCAAGATAGACAAGATAGAGACTTTTCTTTAATTGAAAAGGGTGATCCACTCTTTATGACTCTAGAGGGTGAAACTATTTATTATGAAGGAGAGACTCTTTATACACTTTTTATAAATGAAGCTGCTTATTATGAGAAGGGTTTTGCTATGACTTTGGCACAAAAAAAGGTTTTAAGTTTAGTTTTTTAACTTTAGAAATAAACCTTTTCTGACTTTTATCGGTTGAGCCATTGAAACCTTTTACTGTTTCAATGCTATTTATGATAATTTTAGAAGTTACACATTAAACCTAAAGTGCATTACATCACCATCTTGGACAATGTACTCTTTACCTTCAAGACGGTTTTTACCAGCCTCTTTTGCACCTGCTTCACCACCAAACTCTATAAAGTCTTCATATGAGATAACCTCTGCACGAATAAAACCTTTTTCAAAGTCATTGTGGATAACAGCAGCAGCTTTAGGGGCTGTAGTATTTTGACCTATGGTCCAAGCACGAACCTCTTTTACACCAGCTGTGAAGTAGGACATTAGACCCAATTTGTTAAACCCTTTGTGGATGATTTGTTCTAGTCCACTCTCTTCAATTCCGAGATCGTTAAGCATCTCTTCACGCTCTTCATCGTCAAAGTCTACCATTTCCTCTTCCATTTTTGCACAGAGTTTAATGACTTCTGAGTTTCTTTCACTTGCATAGGCTTTAAGTTTTGTAACAAACTCATTGTCCTCATCTAAACTATCTTCATCTACATTTGCACCATACATAATCTCTTTAGAGGTTAAGAGACGTAACTCTTTATTCATTTCAAGAAACTCATCACTTTCTACATCAGCAAAGGTAGAGACAGGATTGTTTTCTGAAATATGTTCTAAAAGAGCTTCGGCTACAACAAGTTGAGCTTTTGCATTTTTGTCATTTCCTCTTGCCTTTTTGTCAAGGAGTTTAATACGTTTTTCAACAGCATCTAGATCAGCAAAAAGAAGCTCTTGTTCAATAATCTCTACATCACGAATAGGGTCAATGCTACCTTCAACATGAACAACATTTTCATCTTCAAAACATCTTACGATATGTAAAATAACTTCTGTTTCACGGATGTTACTTAGAAACTTATTTCCTAAACCTTCACCTTTACTCGCACCCTTTACAAGACCAGCAATGTCTACAAAGTCTAAAGTAGAGTATTGAATTTTTTCAGGGTTAACAATCTTTGCCAATTCTTCGAGGCGTTGGTCAGGTACAGGAACAACTGCTTTGTTTGGTTCGATAGTACAGAAAGGGTAGTTTGCACTCTCTGCGTTTTGTGCTTTAGTAAGGGCGTTAAATGTAGTTGATTTACCTACGTTTGGTAATCCTACAAGTCCGATGCTTAATCCCATAAATATCCTTAGTTTAAATAATTATGGAATTTTAGCGAAATATTAGTGAAGAGGGGGTTAGTCTCTTCTTTTTCGTTTCAATTCTCTAAGGTACAATAAAAATGAGTAAGTGATTTGAAAGAGTAAAATTCCAACTAAGTCAGCGAGTACATCAGCTGCTGATACTTCTCTATAGCCTGTAAATGATTGAAGTATCTCAATAAGTATACCAAATGCAAGTAGTGAAATCATATTTCTAATACGTTTAGCAATACTGGATGAAGCACGATTTAGTAAAAAAGAGAGAACAAAGAAAGCTGAAGCATGCAGAAATTTATCTGCATGTTCAAAATTAAAGAAATGGTTTCCAGCATCTGGAATAAGTGCTTTATATAGTACAAATATTGCAGTTATAAAAAAGAGTATTTTAAACTGATTCCTATTGAGTATATGTAGGTATTTAGTCATATCTATTTTGCCAGTTTCTCTAAAAACCTTAGTGTGGTACGAACTCCAGCTCCTGATGCACCATGGGGGTTTTCTCCCCATGTATGTTCTACAAATGCAGGACCTGCTATGTCGATGTGTGCCCATTTGTCTTTATGATTATCGTCAATAAACTCTTCTAAAAATTGACCAGCTGTAATAGCTCCACCATAACGGGTGTTTGAAATGTTACAGATGTCTGCTATTTCGCTTCCTAATGATTTTTTCAAATAACGGTTAAAGTCCAGTTTAGTTGCAAATTCACCAGCAGTTTTTGATGCTTCTATATACGCATCTTTAGGATTGTCACTGTTACCCATAACACTTGAAGTATAGTGACCTACACCCACTACTGATGCACCTGTAAGGGTTGCAAAGTCAAAAAGATAGTCAGCTTGAACCTCTTGTTGAGCGTAACATAAGGTATCGGCTAAGACCAAACGACCCTCTGCATCTGTATTTCTTACCTCAATAGTTTTTCCATTCTTTGCAACCAAAACATCATCTGGTTTATAAGCATCTCCACCTATCATATTTTCAACAGCGCCTATAAAACCATGTACTTCGACAGGTAGGTTCATTTCAGCTACGGCTTTCATGATTCCTAAAACAGCAGAACCACCACTTTTGTCAGACTTCATGGTTACCATGTAGTCACCAGGTTTGAGGCTGAGTCCACCTGAATCATAAGTTAAACCTTTTCCAACCAGAGAGACAACAGCTTTGGGATTTTTTGGTTTATGTGTTAAATGAATAACACGTGGTTTATGACGAGAAGCACGAGCAACAGCAAGAAGTGTCTCCATTTTCTCTTCTCTTAGCTGTTTAGGTTTTAAAATTTTACACTCTAAGCCATTGTTTTTTGCCAGTTCCTCAGCAATATTTGCCAAAGTATCAGGGAAACAGTCTTCAGGAGTGGTGTTTACTATGTCACGCGTAAAATTAGTGGCTTCTGCTGTTATCTCACCATTGTCGAGTGCGATAACACATTTTTCTATGTTAAGCTCATACTCATTATAATCCTCTAAAGAGATAATAATCTTTTCAATAGGTTGCTTTGCTTTTTCACTTTTATATTTGTCAAAGCTATAAGCTCCTAGTTTAAAGCCCTCTACCATGGCTCTAATAACAGCTGTGCATTTAGGGTGGTTCATGTACGAAGCTATTTTTAGTGTTTTGTACTTGGTAGTTGATAAGCTTTTAATAGCTATGGCAACAGCTGTTCGTACATTCACACTTGAAATTTTATCAATCCCAATATAGAGTCTATTTTTATCTATAAATAGATAGTTTTCATCTTGTCCAGCTGAAAAACCAGCTTTGTTGAGAAGCTTTTTATCTTGTACAAAACGATGTTTAAAATTTTTATCTACTATTATTATAAGCTCTAAATCGGCTTCTATTTCATTTATGAGGTTGTTGGTTACTTCAAAATTCATTGGGTTCCTTTGGTAGGGTGTAGACCCTGTCTACACCGTGTTATTTATATTTAATATTTAAATTTGCAATTGTCTATTTAATGGTGTAGTCGGGGACTACACCCTACGGTTATCTAAACTGCTCGGCTAAAATATCTTGTGCTTGTATCATATCTTTGTCACCACGTCCAGAGAGATTAAGCAAAATGGTCTTACCCTTTATATCCTCTTTTTTCATTTTTTTCAAGTAGGCAATGGCATGAGAACTCTCAAAAGCAGGAATAATACCTTCTGCTTGTGATAACCATACAAAGGCATCCATTGCCTCATCGTCAGTTATGTGGTCATAAGTTACTATGTTGTTGTCTTTAAAGAAAGCATGTTCAGGTCCAATCCCTGGGTAGTCTAAACCAGCAGAGATGGAGTGTGCCTCTTGAATCTGTCCATCTTCATCTTGGAGTAGGTAGCTAAGTTGTCCATGTAGAACCCCCGGGCTTCCTTTTTCTAAAGAACAGCCATGTTTAGAGTCCAGTCCTAAACCTCCAGCTTCTATACCAATACACTCAACTGAGTCATCTTGTAAAAAGTGGTTAAAGATACCCAGAGCATTTGACCCACCACCAATACAAGCGATAACTTTGTCAGGTAGACAGCCCTCGACTACATCTAGCTGAGCTTTGGCTTCCCAACCAATAATAGACTGAATATCACGTATCATCATAGGGTAGGGGTGAGGTCCTGCTACTGTTCCTATAATATAGTAGGTATCACGAGCATTGGTTACCCAGTGTCTTATGGCATCGTTCATAGCATCTTTTAGACTTTGGCTTCCAGACTCGACAGCATGAACTTTGGCTCCTAGAAGTTTCATTCTGAAAACATTTAACTCTTGACGTTTTACATCTTTTGCACCCATAAAAACTTCACACTCTAAACCAAAAAGAGCTGCAACAGTAGCTGTAGCTACACCATGTTGACCTGCACCTGTTTCAGCGATAACTTTCTTTTTCCCTAAACGTTTAGCTAGAACAGCTTGAGCAACACAGTGGTTAATTTTATGAGCTCCTGTATGGTTTAGGTCTTCACGTTTTAAGTAAATCTTAGCATCTAACTCTTTAGAAAGGTTTTGGGCAAAGTAGAGAGCAGATGGACGACCTACATAGTTTTTGTAGTAGTAGTCTACTTCAGACCAAAAATCTTTGTCAAATCGTACAGCTTCATAGTCAAGGCGTAGTTGTTCAAGGGCAGGCATGAGTGTTTCTGGAACAAAGCGTCCACCATATCTATGTTCATCATCTTGTGAACCAAAGTGACCATTGTTATCAGGGTCATGAGGGCTTGGTTTTGGAATGTATATTTTTTGCATTAGTTTCTCGATTTTTTTATAAGTATTGGATTATATCTAAATAGTATTTATATTATTAATTAATTAAGAACAAAAAATGGCACCCAACAAAATTTTGATATAATTCTTTTTATAAATAATATTTAAAATAGGATTAATATGAGAGCTTCAGTAGGGTGCCGTTTTCTAACGCACCAATTATTTAAATCAAAAACAAATTTGTTCTTTATACTAATTTTTAAGCCTTTCGGCAAAATTTAATTTTATGATAATTTTATTTAATGGTGCGTTGGAAAATAGCACCCTACGGATTTTTAAGGATAAAAAATGAGTTATTTAATTGATACTTTAACTAAAAAAATAGGTTTTTTTACAGCTATACTTGCTTTACTCTTAGCACTATTAATAGGCTACGATGCCATGATGCGTTACCTATTTTCAGCAGGGTCTATTGCTTTGCAAGAAATTGAGTGGCATCTTTTTGACATCGTCTTTCTTTTGGGACTCTCTTATGCGTTGAAGCATGACAAGCATGTTCGTGTGGACATAATGTTTTCTCACTATTCTAAAGAGACAAAAGCAATAGTTCAAATACTCTCTATGATGTTTTTACTTATTCCTTTTTCTCTGTTTTTTCTTAATGGTGCATTTGAGATGATGGTGCAGTCTTATCTGCAAAATGAGGTCTCTTCTGACCCTGGAGGATTGGCTTATCGTTTTGTTATAAAAGGTGTTCTCTTTGTTGCTTTTATATTGTTGGTTTTACAAGCCGTTTCTGAGATTATTAAAGCCTATGCAAGATTAGAATCAAAAAAGAGCTTCTTTTTTATACTTGGAGGAGTGGTACTCTTTTTAATTTTTTCTACTCAAAATTTGGCTTTTTGGACTGATCCTTTATGGTTGATGTTTCTTTTAACACTCTTTTTACTAATGACAGGTTTTCAAGTGGCTTTTGTTTTTGCTGGGGTGGCACTCTTTTTTGCACTTATATCTGATGAGTTGGGTATAGAGGTTCTCGATATGCTTCCCTATAGAGTCTATGGAATAATGGGTAATGTTACATTGATGTCTGTTCCACTTTTTATTTTGATGGGTCTTATTTTAGAAAAATCTAAAGTAGCAGAAGATTTATTGCTATCTATGGGGAAACTTTTTGGAGGTATACGAGGTGGTTTAGCCATATCTGTAGTAGTAGTAGGTGCTATACTCGCTGCAAGTACAGGAATAGTAGGGGCTTCAGTAGTTATGATGTCGCTTATAGCTCTACCCTTAATGTTAAAACATAAGTATTCCCCTGAATTAGCCACAGGCTCCATCGCTGCATCGGGGACTTTAGGTCAGATTATTCCTCCATCTATTGTTCTTATAGTTTTAGGAGACCAGATGCATTTAAGTGTTGGTGACTTGTTTCGGGCTGCTTTGGTTCCTGGGTTGCTTCTTATTGGGCTTTATATATTATATATTTTAATTTATGCCTATTTTAATAAAAAGGTAGCACCAGCTATTGAAAATGATGAAAAATATTCTAAAGTAATAAAAGAAGCACTCTCTGTCATGGTCGCACCACTCTTACTTATTATGGCCGTTTTAGGTTCTATTTTTGTAGGGATTGCTAGTCCAACAGAGTCAGCTGCTATTGGGGTGATAGGGGCTTTACTATTAGCATTTTATAAAGGTAGATTCTCATTTGAGCTTTTACGATATGCATCGTTAGAGTCGGTGAAATTAACCTCTATGATATTTATGATTCTTATTGGAGCAACAGCATTTTCTTTGGTTTTTAATGAACTTGGTGGTGATGTAATGGCAATGGAGTTTTTTAAAGATGAAGTAGGGGATAAATGGACATTTATACTTATATCAATGTTAGTGATATTTCTACTAGGTTTTTTTATAGATTTTATAGAGATAGCCTTTGTAGTGGTGCCTATACTGGTTCCTATTGCTCATGCTTTTGGAATAGACCCAGTTTGGTTTGCTATACTTATAGCTCTAAATTTACAAGCATCGTTTTTAACACCACCATTTGGTTTTGCACTCTTTTTTTTAAAAGGGGCAGCAGGAGATATGGTGACAACAGCACAGATATATAGAGGAGTTATTCCTTTTATATTATTGCAACTTGTAGCACTATTAATTATTGTCAAATTTCCAAACTTAATTTATCTGTTTGGAAAATAGAGAGTATAAAAGGAAAAAAATGGAAAAACATATTAAATTGGAATTGAAATCAGATAAATTAGAGAGTTTAGAACTCTATGCAGAGTTGTTAAAAAAAGATATAAATACCATGCTTGATGAAGCATTGGAACTCTATTTTCAGGTAGAACAGGAGAAGTTATTGGAGAAAAATCAAAATGATGAAAATGCCATGACCAATCTTGATTTTGATGAATTTTGGGATGGAGTTGATATTTAATTCCTAAAAATAACAATTAAAAATATAGTTTTATTATATTTTTTATTGTTAAAAAATATTTAATTGTATTTTAAAATAAAATATTAGATTTTTTTCTATATATCTTTAATAGTTATATTTGGTTAAAATTAATCATCGCGATTAAATAATGTACAGAAAGGGTCAAAATGGGACATAATATAGAACTAAATCAGATTAGTGTTATTCTGCAAGCACTGCCAACCTATGAAGGTTTTACAAAAGGTGAAAAAAAATACTGTATGGAGAATCTTTCTCAATGGATTTCAAATGAAAAGGGTCTAGATACTATGATTTCTAAGTTTGAAGAAAAATCATTAGATGCAAGACCATTCCTAAAAAAGTTAGGTTTAGTAAGTTAAATATTTATATTTAATATCTCTTCTTTTGGTAATTGCAACAGTAGTGGCTTATCATCTCTCTTTAGCCACTTAAGTATGGTCATGATTTTATCTTCATTCATGGCTGTGCAGCCAGCTGTTCCTTTACCATTACCACTCCTTATATGCATAAAAATACATGAACCAGCATTTTTTATCTGTTCATGATTATGATTCACTGTAATACCGTATTTATAAAGATGATTATTTAACTTCATATGTTCAAAACTTTTATAATCTTTTTTTACTTTTGTGCTATCTACAATTTGATTGTACCATTTAGAGTTGCTATCGTCTACACAGTGGTCAGTTCTTTTGTAAGTAGAGTAGGGGAAGTCTATAGTTAAGTCACTATATCCAAAGCCATTACCCAAATAGAAAAGACCAGCAGGAGCTCTTCCGTCACCCTCTTTTTTAATGTATTTAGCATCACTTGGTGTTGTATGTAGCCCTTTACCCCAACCTAAACCATTACGACCTAAAATAATCTCTATAGGTTTACCAAACATCTCCCATTTATTATTAATTTTTTCATAACGTTGTAGTATTCCTTTTTTTGTATTCCAGCCATCTGTTTTTACAAATAGAAGTTGAGATGAGTCATTAGGGATTTGAATAGTTGCTTTAGTCTCTTCTACTATTGTTGGAGTAGTTGGGTTACTCTGACAAGCTGTAAAGATTGTTAGGGTCAATGCTAATATAGATAAGGTTTTCATAATGTTATAATTCCTAAAAATTTAATATGAGGAAAAATCATGGAACACATAGGGATTCTCTCTGTATTTATACCACTCTTTATCATCATTATGGCAATTATAACAAAAGATGTCGTTGTCTCTCTTTTATCAGGTATTTTTTTAGGTGAGCTGGTCTTACATAGCTTTAATCCCTTTGAGGCAGTTATAGCTTTACTAGATGGTTTTATAGGTTTATTTTCGGAGGGATGGATAACAAAAACCATTCTTTTTGCTCTTTTGGTAGGTTCTATTATAAAACTTCTTAGCCGTTCAGGTGCTGTAGAAGGGTTTGTCTATTATTTAAGTGAAAAACAACAAAAACTAGACTCTCCTAAAGGGGCTCTGTTATTGGCTTACTTTATAGGTATTATTATTTTTATAGAGTCCTCTATTACAGCTTTAGTTGCAGGTACTGTTGCTCGACCACTTTGTGACAAAAATGGAGTAAGTCGTGAGAAGTTAGCGTATGTATGTGACTCTACTTCTGCTCCTGTCTGTTCACTCATACCTTTTAATGCTTGGGGTGCTTTGCTCTTAGGTTTAATCGTTACAGCGATTGATGATAAAGTTATAGTAGGAGATGGGATTACACTACTTATAGAGTCTATTCTCTATAATTTTTATTCTCTTATTACTATTTTTATGGTTTTAGTAGTTATTATCTTTAACATTAGCTTTGGTCCTATGGCTAAAGCTAAAGCAGTTCCTTATGAAGAGGTAGTAAAAAAAGATACTAGAAAACACACTTCTGTATGGGCAATGATTTTACCTCTGCTTGTTTTAGTACTGATGGTTCCTATTTCTCTTTACTATACAGGTAATGGAGATATATTAAAAGGAAGTGGCTCAACTTCTGTTTTTTATGCTGTTATTTCTACTCTAATATTTATCTATGGTTACTATCGTTTAAAAGGTTATATAAAACATAAAGAGTATTTTAATGCACTTTATGAAGGTATTGCCGATATGATTCCTATAGGTCTTATTTTACTTCTGGCATTCCTCATAGGATCGGTTATTAAAGATTTAGGAACAGCAAATTATATAGCAACAGCTATGCAAGAGGCAAATGTTTCAGCCATCTATATACCGTTATTGGTTTTTCTAGTAGCTTCATTAACAGCATTTTCTACGGGGACTAGTTGGGGGACATTTTCTATTATGATGCCTATTGCATTAGGATTAAGTGCAAGTTTCGGTCTGCCTATACCTCTTATGATTGGTGCTGTTATCTCAGGAGGGATTTTTGGTGATCATGTTTCACCTATTTCTGATACTACTATTATCTCATCTATGGCAAGTGGTTGTGACCATATATCACATGTACGAACACAGATGCCTTATGCTTTAGTCGCTGCTGGATTGGCTTCGTTAATGTATTTAGGATTTGGTTGGATATCTATGATGTAGGATGCTATTTTTATTGAAATGTATCCCTTTATGGACAACGCACCATTATTATTCCCATCAAAAGATGGGAATAGAGAGAAATGGATTAAAGCTCTATGTTAAGAGAGTTTAGTGTTTCGTAAGTAATTCCACCAGTTGCTAGTGAATTATCTCTTTGGTATTTGTCAAGTGCTACTCTAGTATCTCTTCCTAGAACACCATCTTCTTTACCAGCTTTATACTCTTTAGCATTTAATGCTTTTTGAATTTTTAATATAACATCTTTGTTCATGTTTGTTTGACAAAGGATTCTTTCCCAACTTTGATGAGCATCTGAAACTTTTTCTTTCTTAGCAACAACTTTATATACTGCTTCAATAGGAGTTTTGATTTCTTTTGCTTCTTCAACAAGTTTTTTAACTTTCATAGTTTGGTATTTAGCTGGAATCTCAATCTCTTTTGTAGAAGCAGGAGTTTCAAGTACAGTTTTTGTAATTTTTTTAGTAAGAGCAGGCGATTCAAGAAGACAAACTCTATGTCCTGTATAGTTTAACCCTTTCTCTACGCTATCACCAACTTTTACCCATGTGAAATCTGATTGGGTATCAAGAACTTTTTTCTCAATAGTCTTTTTAACTTCTGGAATAGTAATTGTTTCTACTTTTGCAGGAGTAACAAGTTTTTTAACTTTAATTGTTTTAGTTACAGCAGGAATTTCAATAACTTTTGTAGTAGCTGGAGTCTTTACAACTTTCTTTTTAATTGTTTTATAAACAGCAGGGACTTTTACTAGACACATAATCTCACCTGTTGCACCATCTAGTTTAGTTGCAGGGTTTGCACCTTTTTTCCATACAGTTTTCTCTTTTTCAACAAGAACTTTTTCTGTTTTAAATTCATAAGTTGCTGGTACAGTAATAGTTTTTTTAGAAGCTGGTTTAATCTCAATAGTTTTTTCTACAGTTTCATATACAGCAGGAACAATTTTTTGTTTTGTTGTCTCTTTTTGAACGATAATCTCTTCTGTAACAGTTTTATACTTTTCTGGAGAGAAGTACTCTTTGTAACAAGAACCAGGAGTTGCATTTTCTAAATCAACACCTTTTAGTTTCGCAGCAACAAGAATCTCTTTACTTACTGGTGCAGAGTGACGCTTTAAAGATGTATGCCAACTACGTGTAGCAGGTTTAACTTCAATAGTCTCAGATACTTTTTTATAAGTAGCAGGAACGGTTACAAGCTTTTTAGAAGCAGGTGTGATTTCAACTTTCTCTTCAACCCACTCATATTTCGCAGGAGTAATCGTAATTTTTTCAGATGCCTCTTGAACAAGAACACGTTCATCAACAGATTTGTATTTTGCAGGGATTACAACTTTAGCATAACACTCTCCAGCTTTTGCATCTGGTGGAATAAGTGATACCTCTGCTGATACATAAGATATTGGCAATAATAAGCCCATTAATAGTGATGAATATTTCAATTTCATTCGTTTCTCCTTAGAAAATTTGTAATTTAATTATGTTGTACTGTTGTATTATATTGAGAACTTAATTAATATTAAATTAATTTATATAAAAAATTAGTTTAGAGAATTAATAGTTAATAGACGGCAACTATTCTCAAGTATTGCAACTTTCTTAACCATTTCAGTAAGGTCTCTATCATATGAGATAAGTCCAAATCCTTTAATAAGAAGAAGATGGTTGGAATTATTTTTTAAATACTTACTAATTTCATCGGCTGCTCTGCTTTCCCAATCTTTAAAACCTTTAGGGTCATATATGTGGACAGTATCAAGTAGTGTCGCACCATAAAAGTCTTTAGCTACAACGATATCATGGTTTAAAGAGTATGCAGTAGCATAAGGAGGCATGGTATATGAGATATATTTTGCATTGAGTAATTCACTATAGATAGCTTGGTGTATATCTACATCGGCTGATGCATCTTTCCATCTATAATCTTTCTCTTTATTACAGGTTAGTTCTATGAAATCATCTTCAGATACTTCATCGAGTATGCTCTCTTTCTTATTGATTATAAAAGAGTTTAGTGTCACTTTTGCAGATATGGAACCATGAAAAACACCAAAATAGTTTTTGTTAAACATAGAGTTTGATATATGTTTGAGTTCATTGATTAGATGTGTATCCATTTAAATAGCTCCATTTTTTTGGTATTATATCGTTTTAATTAATAAATTTATAAAGGTCTTGTATGAATATACCTCATATACCAGTACTTTTAAGTGAAGTATTGGATGGATTTTCTAACATAAAAGAGGGTTATTTTGTCGATTGTACTTTAGGTTATGCTGGTCACTCCGAAGCGATGTTAAAAACCTATAGTCAGATTAAACATATAGGGATAGATAGAGATGATGAAGCATTGGCTTTTTCTAAAGAACGTTTAGCTCCTTTTAAAGATAGATCTAAGCTCTATAAAGGAACGTTTTCAAATACACTTCCTATATTAGAAGAGAGACCTATCACAGGTCTGTTAGCAGACTTTGGTGTTTCATCTTTACAGCTCGATAAAATGGAGAGAGGTTTCTCTTTTGCTAGTGAAACTTTAGATATGAGAATGGATAGTAAAGCTTCACTTTCTGCTTTTGAAGTGGTCAACCACTATAATCAAGAGAAGTTGGAGTATATCTTAAACCACTATGGAGAAGTTCGCTCCTATAAACGTGTAGCTGCTGCTATTGTTGAAGCTAGAAGTAAAAAAACCATAGAGAGTGGTAAGGAACTTTCTGATATTATCTGTGAAGTTCTGCCAAAAGGTGGGAAGATTCATCCTGCTACTTTGTCTTTTCAAGGTATACGTATAGAGGTCAACAATGAACTAGGAGAGATAGAAGGACTTTTAGGTGTTCTAGAAGATAAGTTTAAAGCTGGTGAATTAAATGGAGCTATTATCTCTCTTATTACATTTCACTCTCTAGAAGATAGATTGGTTAAAAACAGATATAAGAAATGGTCAACAGCTTGTATTTGTGACCCTCAAGCGATGCGTTGTAGTTGTGGAAAAAATCATCAATTGGGTAAAATGCTTGTACGTAAACCTATAACAGCAACAAAAGAAGAGCTAAAAATTAATGCTCGTTCACGTTCAGCAAAACTAAGAACATTTATATTTAAAGGATAATCTTTGGCTACAAAAATTAGAGAAGAGAATGGCGTAACAGGTAGTATGATACTAATTACTTTTTTTGTTACAGCATTGGTACTACTATTGACTTTTCCAAATATTTATCTTGATAATCAAATCTATTATGAGAGTAGAGAGATTGCTCATCTTCAGCGTGTGAAAATGACACTTGAAGAGGAACAAAGTCTTATCAAAACTAAACTTGAAGAGATTCATTATAAAGAAAATCTGCTCAATAATGGTATAAAGTAATTTGATGATTAGAAAGTTTCTTGAGTTTGCTATTGATCGTCCTGTCTTAAACCATATCTTTATGGTTTTAATGATTGTTATGTCTATATTTGCCTATAAAAATATAGCTAAAGAGATTTTCCCTGCTTCAACACTAGATAAAATCTCTATAACAGGTGCCTATGCAGGTGCGAGTGCTGATGTACTTGATAAGATGGCAGTTAAAACTCTAGAAGATAATCTAAAATCTATCTCTGAAATAGATACTGTATATAGTACCATTCAAAATGGTATCTTTAGTATCACAGCTGATGTTAAAACAGGGAATGATACTCAGTTGGTACTCTCTGATACAAAAGACGTGGTTGCTAATATTAAACGTGATTTACCATCAGATATGGATGAACCAGTTGCTAAACTTATAAAACATGAGTACCCTTTACTACTTGTTGCTGTCTCTGGAAATGTGGAGATGCGAAGACTCATAGAGGTTGCCGATGATTTAAAAAGTAAACTTTCACTTATAAGTAATCTTAACAGTATTAACATTCGTGGTGAGTCAGATGAAGAGATACTGATAACCTTAGACCAAAAACGAATAGAGGGTTATGGTCTCTCTAAGGAGGCTGTCTATAAAGCCATCTCTTCTATCTCTTCTATTTTCCCTGTAGGAACGGTAAAAGAGCAGGGAAATCATATCTATATTTCGACTATAAATGGTGAGAAAACTAAAAAACGTTTAGAGCAGACACTACTTACTGTAAATGGGAAACGTTTCTATCTAGGTGATATTTCAAATGTTGCTTTTCATTTAGCTGACCCCTCGCAAATTTCTCACTTTGATGGGGTTACAAACCTCTCTTTAAACATTACTAAAAATGAGCAAGGAAATGCTATCGCTTTAGCAAAAGAGATACGTACAGTACTTAAAGAGTTTAATAAAAAATATAAAAATGAGATAACTTTTGAAGCTTATGCAGACTCTTCAGTATGGATTAAAAACCGTCTAAACCTTGTCTCCTCCAATATTCTTTTTGGGCTTATACTTGTTATGACGGCACTTTTTCTAAGTCTAAATTTTCGTATAGCATTGGTTGTAGGTATAGGAATTCCTGCATCATTTATGATAACACTGATTTTTGCAGATTATATAGGGTACAGTTTAAACATGTTAACTCTGTTAGGTGCATTAATAGCACTTGGAATGCTCGTAGATGAAGCTATTGTTGTGGCTGAAAATATTTATAGACATGTAGAGATGGGCAAAACTCCACGTGAAGCTGCTATAGATGGTTCAGTTGAGATGTTTCCAGCTATCTTAACAGCAACGATGACAACGGTATTTGCATTCTTACCACTGCTTATTATGACAGGTAAAATGGGTATGTTTATGAAAGTACTTCCTGTTATGATTTCCATACTGCTTATTTCATCTCTTTTTGAAGCATTCTATTTTTTACCTCTTCATGCTAAAGAGTTTTTTTCTATAGGTAATCTTAGAAAAATCCAACATGAAGAGAATGAAGGAGGAGTATGGAAAGGTATTTATATATTTTATAATACTGTTTTAACTCAGTTGTTAAAGTTTAAAAAAGCTTCTTTAGCTTTTATTGTTATAGCTATTTTATTAGGAACTGTAGCCATGGGGAAAATAACAAAGTTTCAGATGTTTCCTGAGTTTGATGTTCAGCAAGTTTTTTTAAATGGTAAAGTTAATATCAATAATGAGCTAAAAGATACAGAAA
>JALUKQ010000176.1 GCA_027056485.1 Campylobacteraceae bacterium
GTGACTTAATGAATCTGTGATATAATACTGTTAACAAATTATTACATTGGAGAACTACATGTTTAAAAAAATAGCATTAACAACCTTGTTTACTTCTGCTCTACTTATGGCAGAAAGTGGTGTAGGTATTAACATTAATGAAGAAGACGTTGAAGTAGAAGCGACACTAGACTCTCGAAATTTGGCAGCACTACAAACAAGTAGTACCATTTATGAAGGTGATTTTAACTTTTTAAATGTGAATAGTGATCGACAACTCTTCGGTGCAGGAGTTGGGGCAACCAATGCTCTAGAGGGTGTAGAGGGAGTAGAACTTACATTTGGTGCTAAATTTATTTGGGCTGAAGTTGGAAATGAAAACTTTACAAGTTTACCTCTTATGGCAAAAATTCGTTATAACTTTCCTCCATTGATGTATAACGTTCCTCCTATCGCAGTAGAAGCAAAAGCACTATATGCTCCAAATGCATTATCTTTTGGTGATTCACAACGATATTCAGAGTATAGATTATCTGCAGATATTGAGATGATTGAGAATGTAAAAGTTTATGCTGGATATAGAAATATATATGCAGAGTATAAAAATGTTAGTCGTGAACTTTTTGATAACAGCTTTTATGGTGGTTTAAAAGTAACTTATTAGTAAGTTTAATATCTCTACTAAATAAGAACTCAGTTATTACAACTGAGTTTTTAATTCTTCTTCAGTAACACAATCTTAACTATTCTTTTTCTCGATAATTTAAAAATTATTATAATAATTAAATTTTTTATGATACGATTAGATTAAACTATAATTAACTATATAAACTAATAAGTATAATTAATTTATAATTTTTAAAAACAGAGGAGATGTAGATGATGAGAGTTATAAAAAAAAGCTTTATTATGCTTTTAATACTTCAAGCATTAATTTTTATAGGTTGTGGAGGTGGGGGAAGCACTCCTGAAAAAGAGACTCCTAAAGTAGAAACTTTAGCACAAATAGAAACATTGGATGTAAATGATACTGTTTCAAGTGGAACATTGGTGGGAAAAGTAACGATACCAACAAAGAGTCAAGATGGTATTAAAAAAGTTGAATTGATAGGTGATGGTTCTAAAAAATTTACTATTTCTAGGACTGGTGAAATTAGTACCAACACAACATTAAAAGGTACAGGTATAACTTCAAAATCATCTACTCAAAAAATAGAAATTACCAATCAATCTTACATTTTTAAAGTAAAAGTCACTTATCTCTCTGGAGATATTGTTTATATAAATATTCAAATTACCGTCTATACTTATACAGAAACTGTAGAGAAAATAGTTGTAGGCGAGAAGTATAGACAAAAAATTATCTCAAAAACCTCAGATGCAACTTTTTTATTGGTCAACCCACCAGAGGGAATGACTATTAATCCTAAAACAGGGATTATCTCTTGGACACCTATGCCTAATCAAATAGGAGAGGTATCGGTAGACGTGAATATTTCAGGTACAATTCAAACTCTATCTTTAGTAGTAGAGAGTGGAACGGTAGATTTAACTAATGCTATATTTATCTCTCCGAATGGAGATAATAATAATGATGGAACATATGAACATCCATTAAAAGATACTAAAAAACTCTGTACAAATGATGAGAATATTTTAGAGAATAAAACTCTCTACTATTGAGGGGGTCTTTATACTAATGTCAATTTTGGAAATGGAGAAAAAAATAATGCTTCTGCTCCTAGAATCAGATGTTCAGGAACAAGTGAACATTGGCTAACCATTAAACCGTGGGGAAATGAAAAGGCTAAGATGAAATTTGACAGTGCAGTAGGTGTAAGACTTAGTGGAAACTATGTAAAGTTTCAAGGTTTTGAAGTAGAGGGTATAGCCCATGAGATTTCTTATGAAGATGCTGTGGCTAATTGGTGGATTGGTGATAGATACTATAATGGAAGTGGTATTGTAACCGATGGACACCATGTAGAGGTGAGTAACAATATTGTTCATGCAACTCCTGCTTCTGGAATTTCTGCTCAACATGGTGACTTTGTAACTCTTAAAAATAATATTGTTTATGATTGTGATTGGTGGACTATTGCAGGGTCTAAAGGTATTGGTGTGACTAATGCTACATCATCCGATGGTTCAACAACAGCACAAAATATTAAGATTGAAAATAACTTAATATTTAATGTAGAGAGCCGTGTTATATCTCGTGTGTGGAGTAAGGGAAAAGCACACATGACTATTGATGAAGGAGAGGGTATCTTAGTTCAAATTAATAATGAAGATTATGTAGGGCGTTATCTTATTAAAAATAACTTTTTACTCTTTACTGGTAAAGGTATTGTAGTCAACAAAACAGACAAAGCAGACCTAATACACAATACACTTTATAGAACAGGTACAACTATCTCGGGTAACTTTAAAGGACTTAGAGGAAACAGTACTGATAACACTAGTATTACAGGAAATGCTGTCTCTATAGTTCCTTATGGATATGCTTATAATATGGGTGGAGGAAGTAGCAACCTCTCTTATGGTAAAAACTGTTTAGAGGGGAATGAATCTGTTACTATTGATGGGTTTCACTATACTCATAATATCTTTAGAGACCCAAAAGCTTTAGATTTTGAAGTATCTTCTGAGTGTATGGATACAGGAGCTTCTCAAACAGTTTGGCAAGAGTTAAAGGCTAAGGCAGATGAGTATGCTATAAGCATAAAACCTACAAACTGGAAACCAAATTATGTAGATGTAACACGAAGAGTACTTGAATCTATTCCACAAGAGGCAACTGTAGATTGGACAACATGGAGTGACAGTGAAGCGTTTGATTTATATATTACCAATCTACCTAATGATGTTAGTGGAAGACCTAGTACGTTTACTTTAGAGGTTGTTCATCCCTATAAGCGTGTAGACATTGCTCACAAATACGGAAAAGCGACACAAGGAACCGATAGTTCTTACTACTACTATCAACCTGCTTCGTATGCTATAGACAATAATGACTCTACCAATAATCATACAAGAGGTGGGAAGAATGGAAAAAATTGGTTACAGATAGAGCTTCCTCATCCTACAAAGATTTCTAAAATCTTACTTCAAAATACTAATGGAAATGCTTATCGTTTGACTAATGCAAAGGTTTATCTAAGTGATACATCTTACACAGGAACAGTCGATGAAGATAATTTAGTACAGACCTTAGAAGCTACTAATAATGAACAGATTATTGAGTTTGCTACCCCTAAAAGTGGAAATTATCTTTTGATTAAAGGTGAACAACGTAGTCAAGATGACCGACATATTCATTTAAAAAAGCTTGAAGTTTATGGTGAGATGCCGACATCTCCTGTATTTAATACAGAAACTTTGCACTTAATTTCAAGTGCAACGGCACAAGGTACAATAGTAACTAATCTGGGTGCTGTAGATTATCAAGAGGATACATTAACCTATAGTATTGTTGGAACAGTACCTTTCTCTGTTGATGCACAAGGAAATCTTGTTGTCAATGGTACATTGTCGGGTGGAACTACTTATAGCTTTGAGATAGAGGTGAGTGATGGAGTCAATAGAACTCGGCAGAGCATGACGGTTGATGTGACATCCAATGATGTAATTGCTGATGTTTTGGCTTCAGGTGATGTAGTCAATACAAAAGTGACTGAGGAGGAGCTTGTTCAAGCGACTTTAGATGAGATAGAGGCTACAAAAAACTTTATGCAAGATGCTAAAGTTAAGATTTTTAATCTTAATAGTGATGGAACAGTAAAATCTGATGGAACTTCCCTTACTTCGATAGATTGGACACCCACACACGATGCAAGTATTATGCTACCAACATTGGGTAAAAATTCTGCCTTTTTATATACAAATGCTGTTGAAGCAGAGGGCTATACGATTTATCATAAACCAATGGGAACTCTTGGCGAGAAAGGTAATGGTCGATATGTAGTTTTTGGTTCAAACCCTTTACGAAATGGTGTAAATGATGAGATGAACCAAGTGTTAGAAAATACTATCTCATGGTTAACCAAAAGAGATGATTTAAAAATAGCACCATTTAATGTAGTGATAGCTCATCTTGATGAGAGTTATTATTTTAAAGATGAGAGTGCTACGCGAAATTGGTTAGATATTCACTATGCAGGTCAAGTAACGTATAACAGTGAAAATAGTTGTGACGGTACGGCATTGAGTGGTTGTTTAAATAATACTCCTGATTTATTAATTATCTCACAAGTCTCAAATAGTGATGATAATGTAACTCAGATTAGCAGTGCTGTTAATGAAGCCTTGGCTAATGGTATCTCTGTGCTCTATATTCATCATGATGGTGACCAAAAAACATTAGGGAAAGCTCTTTTCTTATCAGTTTTTGATGTAAGTTATGAGTGGGATAACTATTGGAAAAGACTTAAACTAGAGGGCTACAATCCGACAGTAGATATGGGGGTTGTACCTCCAAATATTGAAAAAATTAAAACACTTTTTACACATTTAAAAGAGAAAGATTATGCTTTTGATTGGAGTGTTTGTAAAGATGGTGATAAAGTAGGTTCCCAATATGATGATTGTTCAGAAGTTGTTGGATTAAACTCTGAGTTTCAAGAGGGAGCAACGGAAGCACGAAGTATTATTAATGCATTAGATAGTACTAAGAAAAATATTTTTGAACAGAATGGTTATAAATTTCAAAAGCTTTTGGCTCTCACAGCTGATAAGTTCCGTCAATCTGTTCACTACCCAATGGACAAAGTGACTACGGATGACAATGATTTTATGAAGTCATACTATGCTGACCATGTTGTCTATAACTATCGAAAAACAAATCCTCTACAACCTGATATGGGGAACTTCTCTAGTAGTGATTTTTCAGCTATTACACCAACAACTAGAGTGGTAAACATAGAGTCTAAACGAAAATTTAAAGCTACAGGAGCTTATGCTTTACCTGGACAAACTGTAAAAGTGACACGTAGTGATAGTTCTGATTTGACAGTGAAAGTCTTTATTAACTCTCTGCGTTCAGGGGCAACACATCAGTATCAAAAAAATGCCTATAACCGACCAAAGTATCTTCAAACACCACATTTTGAGATTAAGTCAGGTGAGAGTATTGAATTAACTTCTCCTTATGGAGGACCAATTCAACTAGAGTTCTCTAAAAATGATTTACCTGTAACGGTTACTTTTGAGAATGTAGGCGAACACCCTTTCTGGGCGAGTAGTGCCGATAATGCTTCTTTTACAGAAAAGCTTAATGCAGGTAACTACAATTGGGCAGAGATAGCTACAGCAGGATTTACGGTACACTCTAAACTCGCTAAAATGCGAGAATCTATCGCTGATACACGTTGGGGTGGAACAGCTGAGGGCTTAGCTAATGCTGTGGTGCAGTACACCTCTAACTATCCTCATGTTTTAGCAGGATTTAAAGGAGAAGGAGTAGATATTGTTCCTGAAATTAATGACTGGGCAACAGTTAAGGGATTAACCATAGAGACCATTGACATTATGAAACATATGAACGCAGACCAAGCAACCTGTGGTTATGGGTGTTCAGGAAATCCTTATGATGCCTATTGGGCATTTAATCCTATTGGTCATGGAGATATTCATGAGATGGGACACTCTATGCAGATGATGCGTTTTGAAGGATTCCCAAACCATGCAGCGACCAACACTTTTTCATACTATACTAAGTTGCGATACTTTGAGAACACAGGGGAGTATGGAGATTGTCAAGGATTACCATTTAAAAATTTCTTTGATACGGTTCAATCTTCAGTTGGTCAGAGTGATGTTGAAGCTTATTTAAAAACACACCTTTGGGATGTTGCAGGACTTGGAGAGCAGTATCTCCTTAAAATTGAGGCAATGATGCACGCTCAAAAGTTAGGTAAGGTTCAAAAAGGTTGGCATGTCTTAGCAAGGGTACATATATTAGAGCGAGAGATGAGCCGAGCAAAACAAGATTGGGACGCACGAAAAGCTTCAGTTGGCTTCTCAACTTACTCTTTAGATGAGATTAATGCCATAAGAAATAATGATTGGTTGACGGTTGCTTACTCCTATGCTTCTGAACTTGACTTACGAGACTATTTTGATATGATGGGTATTCCATTCTCTCAAAAAGCACATGACCAAATTGCTAGTTTTGGGTTTGACAAAGCACCTAAAAGTCTGTTTGTCTCAACCGATACAGGGTATTGTCAAACCGATGATTATGGAACCTTGTTCGACAGACCGACTTTGCCTATGGATGGAAGTACTGCTTATAGTTATTAAAAATTGACAACTCCACCTCTATTTAATGTTGGTGGAGTTATTGTTAAAAACTCTCTATACTACTCCACAGTTACAGATTTTGCCAAGTTTCTTGGCATATCTACATCGTTCCCTAATCGTACCGAAATCTCTAAAGCAAGCAGTTGTGTTACAACCATCATCTCAAAGAACTCTAACATAGGGTG
>JALUKQ010000177.1 GCA_027056485.1 Campylobacteraceae bacterium
AGCAAAAAGAATAAGTAATTTTTTGATTCCATCATAGAAAATAAATTTATAGGGTTGTAGCTCCCTATCTAATATCCAACTATGCGTTATAGGATTATAAAATTTGTCTTCTATAATACTTAATAAAAGTAAAATAGTTGTTGTTATGATATGCTTATTGATATTCATCCTATAAAACCTTTTTTTAATTAAAATATATCCATCTCTTGGTTATACATTTCTGTTTGCACGTTAAAGAGTCCTAAAAGCGTATGAAAAAGGTTGTCATGTGAGTACTTTTTGTTTGGGTCAATCTCCTTTTTATTATTTTCACCAAACCAAACTAATGCTCCTACATGGGTTTGTGCATCAGGAGCCATAAAGTATGGTAGTCCATGTAGGTAGAGCCCATTTTCACCTAAACTCTCACCATGATCACTCATGTATATCATAGAAGTTTTATATTGTTTTTCGTAACCTTTTAAAAAGTGAATAACCTCTGATAAAAAATGGTCAGTATGAAGTAGGGCATTATCATAAGCATTAGCAATACTCTCCTTTGAACACTCTTCTAATTGGTTGGTTTCACAAACAGGTGTAAATACTTCATACTCTTTAGTATAACGTTTATTGTAAGCAGGTCCATGATTTCCCATTTGATGAAGTACTATGAGAATATTTTTTCCTTTTCTCTTTTGAATATAGCTCTCAAGTCCTACTAGCATTCCCTCATCTCGACACTCTTCATCACATATAGTATTGTTCTGAGCTGTCTTATAGTCTTCAAAAGGAACACGCACTGCAACTCCTTTTGAGTCAGAGTTATTGTCTCTCCAAAGTATCTCTACTCTGTTAGTATGCAGGAGAACATCTAAAACATTTTCTGTACTTATTCCTTTTTTGTAGCTATAGTCATTTCGGTCATACATGGAGAACATACATGGAACAGAGTGTGCCGTAGAGGTACCACATGAACTAACATGAGGAAGGTTAATAATATTTTCCTTTTTAAGGAGAGGATTGGTTTCTCTAGAGTAACCATTGAGTGAAAAGTGATCAGCTCTAGCAGCTTCGCCCACTACCATAATAACTAGTTTTGGTTCTTCATTGCTATCTGTTATATTGGCATCTAGTCCAATAGGTTTTACTACTATTTTACCACTGTTAAGAGTTTTAGCAATATAGTCACCAATAGAGTATATCCAGTAGGTAGGGTTAGTGTAGTAACGTAAAGGCTTATGCTCTCTAAAAAATGAGGTATAAAATTTACTAAATGAAAATAGTATAAGTACTATGAGTAGCAGAGTAAGGAGTATGGTTTTTATTTTTCTTTTAAGTTCTACTTTTGTTGAGCCATATTTTATAGGAGTTTTATAGACAAAATAGGCAGGGAGAATACCTAAAAAAAGAAGATAGCCAAGAAGTTTAAAACTCAGTAAATCTGAGGATTCAGCTAGATCTGTCTGAATAGTATTTCGTATCATGTCACTATCTATAACAACATGATAACTATCCATAAAATAAGCAGTCGAAGCACTAACTAAGAGCATTAGTATTAGAATTGGTTTGGTTGTCTGTCGACTACTTAAAAGGGTAAATAGTAGAACCATAAAAGTAAAAAAAAGAGTAACTACAGAGAATATATATAGTATATTCATCCCTTCAAAAGGGTAAACGTTTAGTACATTAGTAAAAAATGAGTAGTTAGTAAATAGGGTAAAAAAGAGAGCTGTTATAATTATAAGTCTTGTTTGTGTCATTGTTTGTATGGTTTTCCTTATTAAATATTGAAAAATAGTATAAAAGTTTTATGAAGATTTTATGAAGTTATGCTGTTTAAAACATCTTCAGCTTCAATTAACTTCATACACTCATGATGTTTTAGAGGACAGGTTCGTTTCATGCAGGGTGCACAGACCATAGATTTTTTAACGATTTTTCCTTTAGGGTTCATCCATTGTGAGGTCTCTTTATCTTTAGTTGGACCAAATATAGCAATGGTTGAAACCTTAAAGGCAGCAGCTACATGCATGGGACCACTGTCTCCAGTGATAAATAGCTTTAATCCCCCTATCTTTTGACAAAGTTCTTTGATACTGGTTTTTCCTGCAATATTTTGACATGCCACATTTGATTTTGTAAGTTCAGCTTCAATGTCATTTGCCATATCTACTTCTGCTGGACCTCCAAATATAAGAATGTTATACTGCTTACTTAACTCTTTAGCAACTTTAGCAAACTTCTCAGGATACCAACGTTTAGCAGAACCGTAAGATGCTCCAGGGTTGATGCCAAGAGTTGGTTTGTTGTACTCAAAGGGTTCAAAATAAATTTTTAAATCTTCTGCTTCAGTTGCTAAATTAAAAGTTTTGTTTATAAAGTCATTGTATCGTATGACTTGGTGAATTACCTTTTTTGTATAGCGTTTGTAGTAGCCTTTTGTTTTTGCGTTACTAAACCAAATAAAAAGTTTTGAAAAGAGTGTACGTCTAAAGGTCAGGGCAGCATCAAACTCATCCAACTCTTTAGCTTTGTTCCATAGCCACTTTAGACGAGAAGAGGATTTTTTACTTTCATCTAAAATAATAGTTTCTACATTTGGATGCTCTGTAAAAATAGCAGTTGAAACAAATGCTCCAAAAATAGTAATTTTAACTTTAGGATAGGTTTTTATGATGTTCTCTATGGCAGGGGTTGTCATAACGCAGTCACCTAGCCATGTAGGTACTTCTATTAAAATTTTTTTCATTAGTTTGTTATCTCTCTTTTTGTGATAGCTTAGTTTTGATGTGTGACATGGTCACACCTACGGATTCAACATCTCTTTAAAAGCATAAAAGGCTTTTGTTTTTCGTATTTTATCATCTCTATTGTCAACCAACCCATAACCAGGGGCTATGAGTTGATGCCAAAAGATTTTTTCTATTTTATTTGTTTTTAAAGCGATGTCAAAATACTCTAACATATATTGGGTATAAAGTGCTTCACTTACACACTCTTTTTCGGAAGTTGGTGCATAAGGAGCTGTGTCACTTAAAGGCCAATTGGCTTCAGTAATGTAGATAGAGTTTTCTGACTTTTTTGAACTTTCTACAATGGTATTTAAAAACTCTATTTTATTTTTAAAGTTAAACATTCCCATTTGTGTAGAGTAGGGGCTACCTCGACGGTCAACATAAAGTAGGGAGCTAAATTTATCGTAGTGAACTTTATAACCATTAAAAAGTGTACGAATGCTAAAGTGGTACTCAAAATCTATAACAGATGAGCCAATAAGTTTAATATCTTTAAAGTTTTTATCTCTAACACTTTGGACTACTTTATAAAAGGCTAAATACCCCTCCATAGAGACAAATCCCCACTTTATACGATTGATAGCATTTCCAATCATAAACTCATTTGCTACACCTTTAAACTTTTGAAAAATAGTTGCTACATCTTTAGCTAAAAGTTTATGGTTCTCTATATGTTTTCTGTCTTGGATTATGGTTATAAGTATCTCTTTGTTCTCTCCAAAACCTTTTGCAAATTTTACATAAGCATCTATATTTTCTATGTCATTTAAAAAAACTCTGATTTGTAAAGATTTAACTCCTAACTCTTCTATTAGCTCATATTGTGCTTCTCCTTTGTCTAAATTGACACAGAGACCATAAAAAATTGGTATACTCGGAACCGATGGCTTTAGCCTCGCCTTTTTCGGGGCTGAATCCTCCGACTCCGACCGTTTCGAAAGGAATTTTAAGAATAGATAGGGGAAATAGATAAGATTCGTAGCGATGAGCTTTAAGTAGTCACCTCCATGCCCTTTCCGTAAAGCTTTTTTTGTTTCTTTTTTTAAAACATAAGGCTGGTCAGAGTGGCTGTCCCAAGGAAATTGATTAGTCATTTCTTTTATCTTTTAAGTATTTGTCTAAGCCATTTTCACACCATGTAAGCTTTTTTTCAATTGCTTCTTTTAATATATCATCATTATAAGAGTTTGAATTACCTTCTTTATGGTAAAGATGGTATTGAATACCTGCAAACTTTAGGTTTTTACGTTTTATACCCATGTTATAGAGTCGTTGAACAAATTCGCTGTCTTCTCTTCCCCATTTATTGAACTCCTCATTAAATCCATTGACCATGATAATATCTTTTTTAAATAGTGAGAAGTTACAACCTCTGATCCGACGTAATTTTTGATTGGAACGTTGACATAAAAGAACTCTAAGGGCTGGTAGATGAAGCATATTATGCTTGTTTATTATTTTTTTTGAAAAAATAGATGGTTTTACAAAAAAGTTATTGGTTAATATCTCATTTGAGATGGTTTCATTTAAAAGTACTCGACTGCCTTGAAGGTATATTTTTTGTTCTGCACAAGCTAAATGGTCAGCAATAAAGTTTTTGTCTAATATCATATCTCCATCAATAATAATAATATACTCAGATGAAGACTTTGAAATGGCTAGATTTCTAGACCTTGCCAATCGAAAACCATTATCTTCTTGCCAAGAGTGAATAATTCTTACTTTAGACTCTTTTGCTATTTTATCTATAAGCTCCTTCGTTTCAAAAGTTGACCCATCATCAGCGATGATTATTTCATCGGGTAGATGTGTTTGAGTTAATGCACTTTTTAGTGAAAGTTCTAATGCTTCATGCCAATTGTATGTAGTAATAATGAGTGAGCAAGTCATTTTCTGTTTGCCTCATAAAGTTTAATATATTTGTAAAATGCACCATTAGCATTTGATATAGATATAAGAAGACCTTCATAACCACACATAAAACCTTTTTGTAAAAAGTAGTTTTTTAGAAAGGCAAAAAAACCTGAAGAGAGAGCTTTTAGGGGAGAAGATTTTTTACTACCTTGATGCTCTTTTGCATAAAGGGTTGCATAGCTGTTCATTTTACTTAAGAGCCCTCCAGCATTATCAAAAGGATAATGGTTTAGGGTGCTGTTAAACTTTTCTATCTTTAGATTATTAATAACAATCCCCTCATGTACCTCTTTTTCATTGAAGTTGGTAACGGTTCTGTTAAAAACTCTTTCGACATAGTCATTGTCCCAGCCACAGCATTTTACCCATCTGTTTTTATAGTGGTTGTTTCGTAAAATAGAGTAAATAGTATTGTCGTTTAGTTCTTTATTTTTTATCTCATGAATCAGTTTAGAAGAAAGTACTTCATCACTATCAAGTGAAAGAATCCAGTCATTTGTAGCATGACCAACAGCTCTTTTTTTGGTTGTTCCAAAACCTGTAAATTTACCATGAATAATGTTTACATTGGTATATGTTTTTGCAATCTCTTCGGTTTTATCACTTGAATCATTTAAGTATAAAACTACCTCGTTAAAATCTATAATGGCATCTAAACAGGCTTTTATATGTTGTTCTGCATTTTTAGCGATGATTACTATAGAGATATGCTTAATCGACAACTTCTTTTCCTTTTAATCGTTTTTTTAAATTTTTAAAATCTTTATTTTTCTGTGAAAAATGGATAGCTTTTTTTATACAATACTTTTCATCTTTATTAATGATTTTAGCATACTCTTTTACAATAATACTCATATCTTCATCTTTTGCCCAAAGTTTAGAAAAATTTTTTAGTCGTTCTTCAAGCGTTAGTTTTTTAAACTCCATACGGTTAATATCCACAATTTTAAAGATATAATTATCCTTTTCTTGTTTTATGAGAATATTTCCAGGAGAGTAATCTAGATGATAGATGTTTTCTTCATGTAATTGATAAGTAAAATCAGCAAATTCTTGAAATATTTTTTCTCTATCTTTAAACTCTAAATCTAGTAATGGTTCACGAATAGTAAAGTCATAGTCAAATTGATTACTTATAAAATAGCTGTCATGAATAAGTCCAAACTTCTTGAACTCTATATAAGCTATAGCTTTAGGAACAAAGGGGCTAATTTTTATAGCATTGTCATAAGATTTTTTTGCTTTAGAGTTTCTAAAAAAGCTGTAGACTATTTTATTTACAATATGAGGAATCTTGAAAGACTTAACAACAAATTTTTGATTATCATACTCTATGATTTTAATCTCATTACGAGCTTTATGAATAGAATGAGAAGAGTCTTTAAAGTATGATTGAATACTATGAGCTAGTTTTGAATAGCTATTATCTATTAGATTAATTTTCATCTATTAATACCTCTGCCATTTTAAAGTCTATATCATTATCGATATCTATAGAATTTCTTTGTTTCATGATATAGGCATATATTTGCTCTTTTAGGAAAAAGCTTTTTTCATCTAATAGTTTTTGAGTTTTACAAATATAGATTGCTCCATTGAGTCTATAAAAAGTCTCCAAATCCTGACTTCTCTTATTTAAGAGCTCATCTTTTAAAAAACCTTTCATTGATAAGCTTTCATCTAAGCTATTTGCCCAAAGAGGTGAGTGTTCCATTTCACATACACTAATAATAGCATTAGCATCTTTCTGTTCAAGTAGCTCTATGGCTTCATCTATATGTTTATTATTTCTTAATGGTGATGTAGGTTGCAGTAAAACAATGTAGTCATAGTTTGTTGTTACATGCTCAATAGTATGTCTGATTGCATCAAATGTAGTTGCTGTATCATTAGCTAGCACGTTAGGTCTTTTTATGGTATTGGCTCCACTTTTTTTAGCAATGCTTAATATCTCTTCATCATCACTACTTACGACTACATTATCAATATAATTACTATTAAGTCCAGCCTCTATACTCCATTCTATTAAGGGTTTCCCTTTTAACTCTAAAATATTTTTTCGAGGTAATCGTTTACTTCCACCCCGTGCAGGTATGATGGCTAGGAATGTTTTGTTTTTATACATTAAATACCTCATGATATTCAGAATTTGCTTTTTTAAACTCTTCAATTCTACCAATATCTAACCAATACTCTCTAATAGGGAAAGAGATGGTTTTCATTTTAGTTGCTATGGTTTTTTCAAAAAGGGTTGGCATATCATAAAATTCATCATTTGGAATAAGAGGAAGTGTCTCTTCTGAAAGAATATAAACACCAGCATTTACAAAAAAGTTATGGACTGGTTTTTCTTCTATATTTTTAATATTAATTCCATTGACATTAACTACTCCATAAGGTACTTGAAAGTCATATTCTCTTACACCCATGGTTGCCATGGCAGAATTTTTTAAATGATAATCCATCATGTTTTCAAAGTCAATATTGGTTAATAAATCTCCATTCATAATAAAAAATGGTTCAAGAAGTTTATCTCTCATAAGACTTAATGCCCCTGCAGTTCCCATACACTTTTCTTCATGTATATACTCTATGGTTACACCCAGTTCTGAGCCATCTTTAAAATACTCTTTTATCACTTCTGATTTGTAATTAACACTTAATATAATATTGGTGAAACCATATTTTTTAAAACTTAAAATAATGGTTTCCAGAATAGGTTTATTACCAACTTTTAACATAGGTTTTGGGGTATGTTCTGTTAATGGTCTAAGTCGTGTTCCTAATCCTCCAACCATTAAAACTACTTTGTTGTTTTGTACTTGTGCTTTTAAAAGTTCATCGAGTATTTTAATATCGATGATATGCCCATGCTCATCTACAACAGGTATTTGATAAATCTTTTTAGAGGTACAGATATTAATAATCTCCTCTTTAGTACTCTTAACGGTTACTGTTGTAGGAGTTCTAAAATAAACATCTTCAATGCTATCTTCTAAACTTTTCCCATCCAATATAGCTCGTCTTATATCTCCATCTGTTATGGTTCCGAGAAGAAAGTTATTATCTTTAACAATGACTGCAAACTTTACAGCTCCTACATCAATAATTTGTAGTGCCTCTTTGATGGTTGCATTAGGGGTTAGTTTTATCTTATTGATATTTTTCATTTTTATTTTCCATGTCGTAAAACTTTTTTTTCAAAATATTAGAGAGATCATATGTTTTAAGTATATGAAGAATTTTTTCTGATGTGTCTCCATTACCATAAGGGCTTTGAACTGTATTTAATGCCTTTTGAAACTCTTTAGAGTAGAGTGTAAAAAAAGCATTTTTTATAGAATCAATACTATTATCACAATCAATTATACTTTTGGTTCGTGTTCTTCCTTTTTGTCTATCTCCAATATTAATCGTTCCTATTTTAAAAGAAGGAGCTTCTATAATGCCACTTGAACTATTGCCTACTACAGCATCAACATACTGTAATGCACTTAAATATCGTATCTGTCCTAATGATGTAAAACCAACAGCTTTTTCTGAATGTTTTGTTACATATTCATCAATCATATTATTAATTATTCTTCCGTCTGTATCGCTATTGGCTTTAGTAAAAATCAATGTAGTATTTTTTAATTCATCTAAAACTTCTAATAAATTTTCAAACTGCTCTTTTGAAGTGGAGTTTTCTAACGTAACGGGGTGAAAAGTAATAATTAAATTTTTCTCGTTTAGTCTAAAATTGATACTTTGTTCAAACACTTCTCTACTCATTAGTGATAGTTGTTTAATATTATCTATACCCGTTGCTCCAAAATTAAAGACCCTACTAGGGTCTTCTCCTAATTGAATGACTCTATTTCTATAATCATTTGTACAAGGAAAATGTAAGTGACTCATTTTGGTTATGGCATGACGAATAGACTCATCAAATGCACCTTCTGTGGTCTCTCCACCATCAAGATGAGCAATGGGTATATTGGCTATCATCGCAGCACTTACAGCTGAAAATATTTCATACCTATCACCTAAAACCACCAATATCTCTGGTTTCAAATCTTCATAGGCTTCTGCAAAAGATATTTGAGCCAAACCCATTGATTTGGAGATACTAATATGGGTATCAGAAGAGAGTAACATCTCTATTTTTTTATCTATTTTAAAATCTTCTTCAATAGTTTTATAAGTTAGTCCAAACTCAGAACTCAGATGCATACCTGTTACAATAAGTTGAAGCTCTAAATTACTATCTGTTTCAATAGCTTTCATTAGTAAATAGAGTAATCCATATTCAGCACGAGTACCCGTTACCACACAAATTTTTCGTTTAGACATTCTATAACCTTATTAAATCATTTATTTCTAAATCGTAATTAGATTGTAATCCAAGTATCTCAGTCCATAAACTTGATGAGATTCCACTGCCAACTCTTTTGGTCTCAAGGTTCTCTTCTGTAAATATATCACCTTGTTTAATGCTTCTTTTTGCGACAATTGATTTACGTACAACGAGCTTATTTGCCTCTTCACTCTTTTGTGGCTCTTTTTTACCATCACCAAGGGCTAATTCAATGTTCCGTATGGTTTCTACCATCACTTTTAACTCATTGGGTTCAAGGCTTGCTTTATGGTCAGGTCCTTCCATATCACAAGAGAGGGTAAAGTGTTTCTCTATTACAGTTGCACCCATGGCAACAGCTGCTATGGGAACCTCTATACCCATGGTATGGTCACTGTATCCAACAGCTACTTTAAACGCATCTCTGAGGGTAATCATAGCCTTTAAATTAACCTCATTCATAGGGGTAGGGTACATGGTTGTAGCATGAAGTAATATGATATTCTCTTTAGCTGTTCCAGCCTCTATAAGGGTAGAGAGTGCTTGTTCTACTTCACCCAATGTTCCCATACCTGTCGAAAGTATAATGTTCTTGTTAAATGCTCCTATATGTTTTAGAAAAGGGGTATTAGTTAACTCTCCTGAACCTATTTTAAAGATTTCTTGTAAGTCTTTTAAAAAGTCTGCACTGTTGGGTTCATCAGGTGTTGATAAAAAGAGAATCTCTCGCTTATCACAATACTCCTTTAGCTCTTTAAAGTCATCATAGGAGAGTTCCAGTTTTTTAAGCATATCATATTGAGATTCTTCAACTCCTGTGTTATCGGCTTGGTAGGTAGCTTGTTTGGCATCTTGTGTTACCAGTAGCTCTGTTTTCCATGTTTGAAACTTGACAGCATCGACTTCTGCCTCTACAGCAACATCTATTAACTTTTTGGCTAATTCAATATCACCATTGTGGTTTACTCCTGCTTCAGCTATAATAAAAACACTCATACTAACTCCAATCTGTACTTTAAAAAATAAGGTATATTTTCCGAGCTTTGCTCTTCCCACAAACCTACATAGTTCTTATATATCTCTTGATTATAAATTTTTCCAGAGATATAAAAAGGTTTTGTCTTTTTTGAGAATTTCTTTTTAAACTTTAAAAGAGGGTCATCTTCTAAAGCTGTGCTTCCTCCACCTAAAATCAAATAGGCTTTGCCCTCTGCTTTTGCTATCTCTGAAAGCTTATAGAGCAATGCATAGTTGGCATTTAATTTATAAGAGAGTTGACTATTGGCTGAAAGATGGTAGTGCATTAAGTAGCTTCCTTCCATAAAGAAGCCCATGGCAACCACTTCATTTTCAAAAAGTACCTCATAAAGCTTGACCTCTTTCATGTTATAGAGATTTGTAAATAATTTTTTATTAAAAAAGTAAAACGCTGTCGCATCATTTTTTGTCATGGTTTCATTATAAAGCTCAATAAATTTTTCAAGATTATGACTCTCTTTCACCACTACTTTTTCACTTGCTCTTTTTATAGTGTTACGTACTTTTGAGTTATATGAATTTAAAATATTGTTTTCTAATGAAACCACTACCACATCCCTATCATAGAGATTAAACTCTAGATACTTGTCATGTTCTAGTGGAAAGTCATTAAAAGGGTGAAACCTCATAAACTCAGCAATAATATTTTCATCATGACATCGCTTCTTATATCGCTCGAATGCACGTTTTAAAAAAGCATCATCATCTGAATTGGTATAAAAACCACCATACCCATAAGCTGACTCTAAATCATAATATCCATTATCTAGATTGATATTGCCTATTTTAACGATAGGACGTTTAATAGTTCTATTAAGTAAAAAATCTTCACCTTCATCATATCTAAAATTAAACAGCTCTTCACCCTCTTGGAGATAGAGGGAGATGTACTCATTGTTATAGTAGATATCTTCTAAAAGGTTCAACCTCTTTTCCATTATAAAATCACCGTACTTGAAATATTCACCACTCTGTCTTCTAGCCATTCTGCATTAGAAAGATTAGCACACTGAGCATCTTTAAACATTTCTAATTTATTCATCAATCTCCAAATGGAACGAGTCATTATTCCATTGTCATTGGTATATTTTAAAAATGCATCTCGTCTTTCTCTATCTTTTAAAATCACTGCATTAAGCCAGTAGTTCGAGGTTGAGTGCTTTGGTTCATTAATAAACTCTAGCTCTGAATCTTTAAAGAACTCTTGATACCGAGTAGCTAACGCCCGTTGCTTCTCAATAAACAGAGGCAAACTCTCCATCTGTGCTACACCTAAAGCAGCAGCTAGATTAGTCAAACGATAGTTATAGCCCACTTCATCATGAATATACTCATAATCGTGAGGAACTTTTGCTGTAGTGGTAATATGTTTGGCTCTTTTGGCTAAGGCTTCATCATTAGTTACAATCATACCCCCACCACCTGTGGTAATGACTTTATTTCCGTTAAAAGAGAAGATACCCACTTTTCCAAAAGTTCCTGTATGTTGACCTTTGTAGTAAGTACCAAGACTTTCTGCAGCATCTTCTACTACAGTAATATTATATTTATCACAAACAGTTACAATCTCTTCTATCTTACTAGCATGACCAAAAGTATGCATAGGTACACAAGCTTTTATTACTTTATTTGTTTGTGTATTGATACACTCTCCAGCATCATTCATGTAGGTAGAAGCTTCTAAAAACTCCTCTAACTTTTTAGCTGATAGACCTAATGTATCTTTATCAACATCAATAAATATTGGTTTGGAATTGCAGTAAGCAATAGCATTTGCTGTAGCAATAAAAGTTAAAGGTTGAGTAATTACTTCAGAATTTTCATCGACTCCAACTAACTTTAACCCAATGTGTAGAGCCGAGGTACCATTTGAGGTGGCAATGGCATATTTGGCTCCCACAAACTCAGCTATTTTCTTCTCAAACTCAGTCACATATTTCCCTATGCTAGAGACAAAAGTAGAATCTATTGCTTCATTAACATACTTTTTTTCATTACCTATGAACTTTGGCTCATGCAGAGGTATAAAATCTTTAGTTTTGTAAAGTTCCTGAATAAAATCAACCACGCTCTTATACATTATTACATCTTCCCATCTAAATACTTACCTGTCTCTTTATGCCCAAAGTCAGGAATCATCTTGAAAAAGAGCTTCACTATCTGCTCTTTTGTCCATGCCTTATTTTCTAACATGCCTTCTATCTTCTCTTCAAACTTTTTTAAAAGAGCCTCATCAAAATTTGCTTTGTTTTTAATAATGCCAAGGTTCTCAAAACGTTCCATATCTAATGTCTCATTCTTTGTAAAGAACTCTTCAAAATCTTTTTCTCCTGTGGTATCACTAGAGGTAAAGAGACAAGGGTACTTACCCTCTTGTGGCAAAGTTTTAGCCAAAGCTCTTGCTTCATCTTCATCTTTACAGAGATAAGGCTCGTAGCCTAGATTTTCTAAATATTTTACAGCTATATCAGCAAAAGAGATAAGGTGCAGACTCTCGCTTAGTTTTGGGAAAAATATATCTCTATTCTCACCAAAAATACAAGACATCAAACAGAGTTCACCACTCTCTTGAGGGCTAACAAAGTAACGTTTTATGTCATGAGGAGCGACTATTGGCTGTTGCTTTTGGATACGTTGATTAAATCCATGAAGTAAGGAGCCATCAGAAAAAGCTACATTGGCAAAACGTGCCATCGAGACATTGATGTCAGCAGAGTTTCTATGAACAAACATCTCCATAATACGTTTTGAAGCCCCCATCATATTGACAGGGTTCGCAGCTTTATCTGTAGAGACACAGAAGTATTTTTTTACTCCATGCTCCACAGACTGTTTAATGGTTTTATCAGTATTCAGAATATTGGTCTTTATCATTCTCATCAATGTAAATGGGTCTTTTTCACTGCGTACATGTTTAAGTGCAGAGAGGTTTAAAACATAATCATAAGCCCCATCAGCTTTAATAAAAGTATCATACTCAACTGAACCAATATCGAGTGCAAAGGTAGCAAATTCTCCATCTATATAGCCAAAAGAACTACGAATATCTCGTACCAGTTCAACCATATTATTCTCAGAAATATCTACGATATGAAGTTTTTTAGGGTTACGTTTAAAAATCTCTGTACTAACAGCTTGACCGATGCTTCCTGCTCCACCTATGACCAAGAAGCTTGATTGTGTGATAGTCTTTCTTAGCTCTTTTTCATGTACTTGAATATCTATAGGGAAAAGTGACTTATCTCTTCCTATTAACTTTAGAATTTGCATTATTTATCCTGTGGGTATATTTAAATCTATTTGTTGAATGGCTTTATTTTGCTTATCATATATGAGTTGAAAACTCTCTTTATGATGGTTAAGATGATTTTGCTTTATAACAAAGGAGTTGATATTTGTATCTTCAAATATTCCATGTAAACTTGATAAGGCACTTGATACAAATGATGCTATATACATAGGGTATTTTTCTTTTGTTAATAGTTCTATTTCTATTGGTTGTGTTGTCTCTTTTATAATAAAGTTTTCATTCTCTAAGAGGTAGAAATTTTTAGAAACTTTTTCAAAACGGTGGGGATAGTAAATGATGGTTTTATCTTTATAGTATTGAATAATATTTTTTATGTATTTTATGTAAACATCCTCATCCATAATATTTTCAATAACCAAATTTTGACCTATAAAATAGACAGTATTCAAATCTTTAGTTAGTTTAGTAAGAAAGTTATTCCTAAAAAATGAAAAATCATTTTTAATTATTTTTTCATTTCTATAAGGATGAATATCAAAAATAGTAAAATAGTTGATATCCTCTTTTTGTAAACTGCAGTTTAATCTAAAAAGTTTATAACGATTCTGTTTTATAAAACGATTGATATTCCATTTTTCTTTTTTGTTAGGATTAGAAACTTTCTCATGTGATATAAGTGTCATGGTTCCATCATCTAAAAGAAAAGTTTCTCTTTTTTTCAAAGAAGAAATAAATGCTGTATTGATATTTCCAATGTCTCCAGAAAAGATATAGTTGAAGGTTTTCTTTTTTAATGCTTTAATATGTTTGACATTTGTTAAGAGATTATTTTTTTTGTTATCTCTGTTTATTTCAATAACTTTGTCCCATGCACTCATGGCTAAAATTTTATGCATATGTTTTGAGTTTACTTTAGATTTACTGTGAATAATATATAAAATATTATTTTTTGTTTGAAAGTGGTGTTTTGCTTCTATAGCATTTATAAATTGTAGTGGTGAACGAATAATATAAAGATTATACACTATGAGTCCTTCTTAGATTTAAAATATCTATCTATGACTCTTAACGCAATAATATCTTCACGCTTTTGGTCTTTAAACTGCTCTACATATTTGTTCGCATTGACAATAATCTTTTTAGCTTCTTCCTCATGTGTAGCGTAGTAGTTAATCTTCTCTTCCAAATCAGAGTAGTCATCTTTTAATAGTACATAGTGATAGTTAGGGATGAGTTTTCCTTCCATAAACCAAGTCTCATAGGTAGGTTTGACCATAAAGGCTAAAGAGTTGGAAGACATAACCCATTTTAAGTTGGAAGCGACATCATTTCCCTCTATGGTTAAGATAAATTTATAATCTAACTGCTCTTTAAGAGACATCTTAGGCTTTTCCCACTCTATGCTACCCTTATCTTTTTTCTTTATAATTTGCCCCACATCACATAGTGGGTGAGTGTAAAACTTATTTAGAAACTCTTGTCTATGTTTTTGATGGGCTTTACCTCTCCAGACCAAGATGTTTTTTTTATCTTCAAACTTTTTAGTATCATCTACAAAAATAAAGTGTCGTACATGGTTTAGCTTGAGTAGAACAGAGTTCTGGTTTTCACCCTCTATTGGTCGGCTCTTTAAAAAAGTTGGTTCTTTAGGTATTTCTCGAATATCACCAAAGAGGTAGGAAAATTTTAAATCTTCATTAAAATAGGTAAGATATTTGTAGAGGTCAAAAAAGTAAGTTTTTTTCTTCTCTTTTTTAAATGCCTTAATGGTTGTAGCATGGCTCAAGGTAAATGGTTTATCTACTTTGAAGTAGTAGTCTACTCGGCTATTGAGGTATTCTTTTTCCTCTTTACAATCGTTTAAAACTATATTTAATCTCTTTTGATAGAAGCTACTTGGCATTAAAAAAGTGAAAATATTACGTAAATAGTATGGTAATTTTGCATTTTTAGAAACATCTATTCTAATATATCTGTTGTTAAAAATCTTACTTATTTTCACTTTTTATCCTTAGAGGCTATTTATACAATTGTTTATCATAAAGATGGTTTAATGTAATAACAAATGCCAAGGCATCTTTTTCTAGCTCTTTATCATGTTCTATTGGTTCTAGATGTTCCTTATTATATCGGTAGGTTTGTGCTGGTTGGTTTGGTACGATAACAGCTACTTTGTCACCTACTCTTAACGCATAGTTCTCATTAAATTGTAGAAGGTTAATATTTTGTTTTTTATCAGAGAATATAGAGTTTCCTAAAATTGGATAGCTTAAATCTTTTCCTAAATAGTCTATGGCTGTTGCCAATACATCAGGTTGTGAGGCGAGTTTGTTATACTCTTGGGGTTTAACCCCATCTCCTAAGATAAGTGCAGGAATATGAAACATATTAATAGGCACAATATCATCACCATAGACTCTAACATTATGGTCAGCTATGACTACAAAAATGGTATCTTTGTAATAAGGAAGTTTTTTTGCATCAGAGAAAAATTTACCAATAGCATAGTCAGCATATTGTATGGCATTTTCTACACATAATTCACCTTTTTTTATCGGTTCTATACGTCCTAATGGAATATCAAAAGGGCTGTGGTTGGATGAGCTAAACATAATGGCTGCAAAGGGTTTTCCACTATCATAGAGTTTTGAGAAACGCTCGTTTCCTTTTTTAGCTAAGTCTTCATCACTGGCACCCCATGTGGCTACAAAGGCTGGATTTTTATAATCTTTCTCTTCGACTACTTCATCGAAATCATTTCCTAAAAACCATGAACGCATGTTATCAAATCGTGCTTCACCACCATAAAGAAACATGGTGTGGTAGCCCAAAGGCTTAAGAAGTGATGAGAAGGTAAAGAAGTCACTTTGAGATTTACTTCGTTTAACTACACCTTTTCCTGGAACAGCCAAAAAACCTGCTGTAGTTCCAGCAATACCCCGTACAGATCGTGTTCCGTTGGAATAGGCATCGTTAAACCATAAGCCTTTATCTTTGAGTTTTAAAAGATTTGGTGTAATTTCAGGTGTGATAAATTGGTACCCTAAACTCTCTTGTAAAAATATAACCAAGTTTCTCTTCTTTTTAGTCTTAAATTGGGTTTTTTCTAAACGTGTAAATGGTAGTTTCTCATTACCTTTTATACCTAATCGTTTTTGAACTCTTTCAATTGCATCTTGTGTAGGCATTTTCCCATAAAGTTTTCTTACTTTTGCACTGTACTTTTTGTTGGCATAGATGGCATATCCAACAGAGTAAAGTGAGTTTTTAGTCACTTCGTTTAAGATACGATTGGTAGAGTACATAGCATCAGATATATTGGCAGCACGGTGTCCAAATGAAGAACGGATACCAATAAAAAGTAGAATTCCTAAAGGTAAAAACCATAAAATTCTCCTTTTCAGAGGAGTATTTAAGAGTGTAATAAAACTCTCTTTTGTACGCTTCATAAAGAACCATGAAAAAATAGCTATCATCGTAAAAGCAATAGCTAAAGGAAGTTTAAAGTCAGCTAGGAGCATGTTGAAAACCTCTATAGGGTATTCTAAATACTCGACAAATTTAAAGTTAGGACGTACGTCATATTGATGAAAAAATGGAAAGGTCGCATTTTCCATGTATATTAAAAAACCTAAAACAATTAAAAAATAGAGCCGTAAAAAAGCGTTAGATATTTTGGCTAAAAATTTAGGAGAGAACGTTAGTACAATAAGAGGAATAACAAGAAGCATAGAAGCAACAATGGTATCCATTTTTAGTCCATAGAGAAAGCTTAGCCAATAGTTGACATTGTCATCTGCAAAACGGTCAAAATATAGGGCAAATAGAGCTACCCTCCCAATAAAAAATATAGTAATCATCGCTAAGTAGTATTTAAAAAGTTTTGTTGCAATAGACATATGTTTCCTTTTTTAGTCTTTTCTTTTTGTGTAGATTTTTTTATAAAACGCTTTCCAGCGTTTATGTTGCCAAAACCATTGGTTAGGTTTATCTTGAATAAGCTCTTCTAAGACTTTAGCCTGTGCCTCAGTCATTTTAAGTAAATCGTTTTCTTGATTCTCTGTTTTGATGCTTTTGATAGGCTCATAGATTTTCACTAAATAATTTTCATAATCATCGGTTGAGATAAAAGCAGGAATGAGGTCAAGCCCAAATTTTCGTGCTAAAATAGCAGTAATAGGTGTATGAGTTACTTTATGCTTAAAGAAGTCAACATTGATAGATTGTTCTATGGGAAGATGCTGGTCAATCAAAATACCCACGGTTTTTTTTTTACCAATAGCTCGTATACACCCCTTCATGGCTCCTTTTTTGTAGACCATCTCAATATTAAAACGCTCACGGTTTTTTATGAGAATTTCATCCATAACTTTTGAGTCTAATTCTCGACCCACACCCACTAATGTTAGATCAAAATGCATAGCGATGGATTGTGAAAGAAGCTCCCAGTTTCCATAGTGTCCTGTTACCAAGATAAACTGTTTTCCCTCTTTTTGGTAGTTTTTTATAATCTCTTCATTTTCAAAAGTTACGTTTTTAACTACCTCTTCTTTATTCATTTTATCACGGTACATAATACCAAAAGTAGTATCAATCAGGTTAATAAAGGCATCAATTCCTATACGTTTTTTTTCTTCTTTTGATAGGTATCCATTGAAAGCAAGGTCAAGATTACTATTTATAATGTGTTGATGCTTTTTACTTACAGTATATGCAAACCAAGCTAAGCCACGCATAAGTGATATGGTAGCTTTTCGAGGAAGCAGTTTGAGTAAAAATGAGAAGGATTTGTA
>JALUKQ010000178.1 GCA_027056485.1 Campylobacteraceae bacterium
TGGAGGTTGAGTGTTTTTGGTAGTTTGCGTTGGAGTATGCATTCCCACGTGAAACGTGGGAACGAGGAAGGTTGGCTTTAAGGTGGAGAAAAAAAGAGTTATCGTTATCACCCGACCCCTATGCTCGCCTATGCTCGAAACGTGGGAGCCAGAGATGCTTCTATGCTCTCTTTGCAATAATCATTCCATATTCTTTTCAAAAGATTATCAATATTTTCCGATACCCATTCTCCATTAAACCCTTCGTAATAAAGCTTATATTCTTCATTACTGATAGGCATAGCCTTATTGACAAAATCTTCTGAACCAAAAAGCATAAATATTTCATTTTCATTATCTTTTAGATAAAGGTAATCACAATTTTCATTTGTAAACCCTGCACCATTAATTCCTATATCTATATCTCTATCTAAACTATAAAAAGTATCAATATAGTCAACTGTTACGTTTTTAATGCCCCGTATTTCTACTGTTTCATTAGCTATAAATTCAATTGCTTTTGTATCTATTGAGGATATCGCATTGCAAATAAAGTTTGCTTCTATTCTATCATACCACATTAAATAAACTCTACAAAACCATTTTTTTTCTTTAATCCATTTTGGATTAGGACGATATGTAAAATTATTTTCATCTAATACCAATTTAATTTTTTCTATTAACACATTTTTTCCTTTTTTTAAAAAAAGAATCCAAATAAAGGAGTTATTGAATCATCAGGTAACATCCATTTCGAATATCTAATTTTGTGCCTAAAGTTTTTTGCTTGAATCTCTAAAGTTGGTCTTTTGTCACTACTTTTCTTTCTTGCTATAAGTTTCCGTCCATCATCTAGTACAGCAGTACAAAATAAATTTCCACTTTTATCTTTTTGATACTTAATTGGACCTGTCGCTAATTTTCTTAAATCATTAACAGCATCATCATAAGTTCCTAGTTTCTCATATAATTTTTGTTTCCCTTGTGTTTTATATAGTCGTGCAGTAGATAGTAAACTATTAAGCTTATTTCTACCTATTCTTAGCATAGCTCTAGCAAGCATATCTTTAAAACTTAACCCATCAGAATCAACCAACCCCACAGGATCCCCCAAAACATACCCATACAAATTCGAGTCCCCACCATCAAACCCAATAGGATCCTTAGCCGTCCACTTTCCAGTGTATGCGTCATAATCTCTATAACCAAATCTTGTTAGTTGAGTATCAGAGTCATACAATCCACCAGCAAACCCAAACGGTACTTTGAGTGATGGGTTAGAGTCTGTAAGTATATTACCAAAGGTATCATATGTTATCTCTTTAACAATGTTATGATTTGTATCAGAGACAGCTCTTAAACTACCCACTTGGTCATAATGCAGATAATACTTTGTATTGTTCTCATCGCTCATGGCTACTGGCATTCTCTGGTCAGCATATTCAAAGCGTTGTACTAAATTATCATTAGCGTCATAGACTGCCAGTAACGTTGTAAGATTAGCCCAAAGGTACTTCTCTGTGACAGTACCGTTTATGCTTTTACTTACTCTTTGGTTGTTTGCATTGTGTGTGTAGGTTATGGTTTTTGTAGGGGTAGTAACTTGCTTGAGTTCTCCTAAAGTTCCGTAACTATAGATAGTTGTTCCGTTAGGTGTGGTTTTGGTTTGTAAGTAACCGTCAGCATCATAACTATATGTATTGTCTCCGTAGACTACCAGGTTATCATCTAGTGTATACGATGCTGTCACCGTTGTACCGTTTACTGTAGCACTCTGTCTATTACCATTACTGTCATAGGTGTAGGTTTCAGTGATGGCATTGTTTTTTTGAACTTGTGTGACTC
>JALUKQ010000179.1 GCA_027056485.1 Campylobacteraceae bacterium
ATGAATGAATAAGTTTTAAGCCTAATGATTTATTCTCTTTGTCGTAAACAAACCCTTTTCCATTGTCTTGGATAATTAATGTAAATGATTGCTTCTCTTGTTTTAGAGAGATAAAAATTTGACCACCTTTTTTATCAAAAGCATATTTATGTGCATTGGTCACCAATTCGTTAATAATTATACCAATATAGACTGATTCTCTTAAAGGTAGTACAGCATCTATGTCTGTTTCTATTTTAATATTACAATCACTTTCACACATAGACTCTTCCATATCTAAAAGTAATGACTCTATATACTCTTCCATATCTATGGCATCTAAATTATCATCAAGCAGTAGTAAGTTATAGGTTTTAGCTATGGCATTAATTCTATTTTCAAGTTTTTTAAACTTTTCTATTACAGATTTATCAGTTATCTTATCACTCTGTAGCCGTACCATGGAGAGGATAATCTGTAAGTTGTTTTTGATTCTATGATGCACCTCTTGAATAAGTAACTCTTTGGCTTTGAGTGCTTGGTTGAGTAGGGCAGTTTTTTCTATGACTTCATTTTTTATTATCTGTTCTCTCTCTTTATCTGCTTTTTCTTTCTCTGTTTGTAAAATATTGTAACGGTCTGCAAAGGCCAACGATAAAATAAGTGCTTCTACCGTTGTTGTCCATATTAGAATATTGGGAAAAAGATATACCAAAGAAGTTAAACCCAAGGCATCGGTTATCATAACGGCATAAGCACCAAAAACAATTCCAAATCCTAAAATATAAAGTCTTGCCTGTTGGTTTCCATTTCTATATGAAAGAACTGCTGCAACTAAATTAAAAACAATAAGTAGAGAGGCTGTTAATACAGGAATGTTAAGGTTATAAAAACTAGGGATATTAAGAATTATTATTTCAAAAAAAGCTATAAGAATAAAACTTTTATATATATTATGAATAAGAGGCATTTCTTTGGTTTTTAGAAAAGAGATGGCAAACAAAGAAGAGGAGATAAGCATAATTGTTACTTTGGTTAGTGCCAGTTTTATTTCTATGGTTGTTACATACCACTCTGGAAGATAAAGTTGTGTCAGACCTAAATAACTGGTTTGTTGATAGAGTAGAGTTAAGAGGTAAAAACTGTAATAGAGATAACTTTTATCTTTAGTATAGAAAAAGAGTGTAAAGCTATAAACCATTAAAATAAAAATCATGGCTAAAAGCATAGATACGATAAGTTGTTCTTTAATATCTTTTTTATAAAATTGCTCTTCATTCTCTATGATAAGAGAAAAATTGTTGGGACCCCACTTAGATTTTACTTTTAGATAATACTCTTTTGTTTGAGCAGTATTTAATTTAATTTTATAAGAGTAACAGAGTGTTTTACGATTTCCTCTCTTGTGTGCAACTCCTTTAACTATAGGGTTATCTAAATTATCTTTAGTATAGAGTTCAATATCTTCAGGTAGAGGAGAGGTTAAGATTAATAGTTTTTCAATAGTAGAAGAACTTTTATTGGTTAGTTTAAAATGAATCCAAATACTTTTGTTTGCTAAACCGATATTGATTTGTGATTTATTATAAGGTTTTAAAACATTATTCTTTATTAATTCTTTTACTGTTAGCATGTTGTTCTCATCAAGATAGAAACTACTCTTTTTTAAAATTGAACCTTTAATCTCTGGCGAGATATCTATGTTAGGTACCGCAGTAGCTTCTATTGTAATAAATAATAACAATAAAAAATATAATTTTAAATTTTTAATATAATTAAATAACATAAAGTATGTTATCTAAAACTACCTCATAATAAAATGAGGTAGTAAAAACTATT
>JALUKQ010000180.1 GCA_027056485.1 Campylobacteraceae bacterium
TCTTCTTCTTGCTCTTTATACAACTTAGCACACCCAATAGAAAGCTCACGAACCTTTAAAATATAATTCTGCCGTTGAGCTTGTGAAATCGCTTTTCTAGCATCAAGCACATTAAATGCATGACTCGCCACCATACACTGGTCATAAGCAGGAAGAGGTAGACCATTGTCTAAACACAACTTACACTCAGCCGAAGCATCATCAAAATCTTTTAAAAGCTTTTCAACATTAGCAACTTCAAAGTGATATTTACTAAACTCATACTCACTCTCTTTATGAACATCAGCATACGTCGTAACATTGTCACCTTGTCTGTTCCATACTATATCAAATACAGATTCAACACCTTGTAGATACATAGCCAATCGCTCTGTACCATAAGTAATCTCAACAGCTACAGGGTCACAAGCGATTCCCCCTACTTGTTGAAAATAAGTAAATTGAGTAACTTCCATACCATCAAGCCAAACTTCCCAACCAAGACCCCACGCACCAAGTGTTGGAGACTCCCAATTGTCTTCTACAAAACGGATGTCATGCTCTTGTAGATTTAATCCTAAATACTCTAAAGATTTTAAATAAAGCTCTTGAATATTGTCAGGACTTGGTTTAATAAGTGCCTGAAACTGATAGTAAGCTCCTAGTCTGTTTGGGTTCTCACCATAACGACCATCTGTTGGTCTACGACTTGGTGCCACATAAGCAGCTGACCAAGGTTTAGAGTCTAAGCTTCTAAGTAAAGTAGCTGGGTGAAATGTCCCTGCTCCTGCTGGTATGTCATAAGGTTGTACAATATTACACCCCTGCTCTGCCCAGTATTGTTGTAGTTTTAGTAGTATTTCACTAAAGGTTAACACATTAATTCCTTTTGAAAATTTTTCTTAAATTGCTTTGTAAAGAAATCTACATTATCCGTAAAAACTTTCTTTACAAAACCATTTTGTTCATATTTTTCTAATCCAAATTGGATTTTTCCTTTTTCAATGCCACATTTATATCGGTCTCTTGGTTCAATACATTTTTTATAGACAACACAATAGACAAAATCATAACTATTTTTTTGAATATTTCTATCTTGTAACAGTTGAATCAACTCCTCTTTGCCCTTTTCTAATTTACCTTGAATCTCTGCATTATCTATATGTGCAGGTTTTTGATTTTTAAATTCAATACAAAATAATAATTTTTTATAAATATACAAAGCATCAAAGGATTTAGGTCTAACATTACTATTAGGGTATAAATCTTCTACAATAGCATCGAAATCTAAAACTTCTTGACTCTCATCATAACAGAGATAAGTACTATTTTCACTATCAAAGCTTGTTGTTTTAAATGTACCTATAAATGCTATAAAATCTTTTTTAAACTGACCAATATCAGCCATTTATCAACTTCTCCATACTTTGACTCTCCATCTCTTCAAATACATCAAATGGTTCTGATAGTTTTTCAAAAATCTTTGCTAGTGTTTCAGAGTTACTATCATTTTCTTTTTTAATATAGCCATCTTCTGCCAAATAGAAATCTGAATTTACTTTTGCTAGTTCACTGTATCTTTGTAGGGCTTCTATCATATAAGGGCTATGAGAATTAACAACTATCTTAACTCCACTTTTAACAAGTTCAACAATTATCTTAGCCATCTCTAGTTGCCATTTTGGGTGTAGGTGTACTTCGGGTTCATCTAAAACTATTACATTATTTTCTGAAAACCATCCATTCTCAGATAAAATTTGTAACATACCGAAATATTTAATTCCAGTAGCAGTATTTATGAGTTCAACCCTTGTTTTATCTTTTTCAAAAAAGAATGTACCACTCTCATCTTTTTTTAAATTACCTTGCATTATACTTTCTGCTTTATCCGATATATCCACTATACTTTTTTTTGTACTATTATTTGATAACTTAATAGCCAAGTCATTCATAAGGTATGGAAGATTTACTCCAATTCCAGTCTGTTGCCCAATTTGAGAAATACTTCTAAATGTATCAATAAAACTCCAAATTATAGGAGTCTCAATAAAAAGAATATCTGGGATTGAATTCAAACTTTCAATTTGATTCATTATCTGTGATATACTCACACCAAGCCCAAGCATAGGATTTATAGATTTTCCATCAATAACTATATTAATCTTTGCCTCTTCTAAATATTCTACATTTTTTCCAAATAAAATATCTACATCAAATATTTTTGTACAAGTTAATATATTTAATATATTTCCCTTTGAACCACTAGAGTGAATCCTTTTAATAATAGTTAATCCAAAAAACAATGCCTTACCTAAAGTACTCTTCCCAGTATCATTCTCCCCAGCAATAACAGTCAGACCATCAATCTTAACATTAGCCTTTTTAATCATTCCGATATTTTTAAGCTGGAGTTCCATAATTTACCTTTTTATAATTTCAATATTATAACAAAACTTCAACAGTAGAAGAATCAAGCTCAACTTTTTTTGCTTTGCTTACTCTATCCTCTTGAAGTTTTACTTTTAACTCATCGTCTTGAAGTGCCATAATTTGAATCGCTAAATAAGCAGAGTTTACAGCTCCTGCTTTACCAATGGCTACTGTTCCTACTGGCATTCCTGCTGGCATCATTACGGTACTGAGAAGTGCATCTTCTCCTTTAAGTGGTCCAGACTCCATTGGTACACCTAAGATTGGTTTGGTTGTAGTCGCTGCCAATGCCCCTGCTAAGTGAGCTGCCATTCCTGCTGCTGCTATGAAAACCTGAGCTCCTTTTGCTTCGGCATCTTTTATGTATGTTTTGGTTCTCTCTGGACTTCTATGTGCTGAGGAGATAATTAACTCATAAGGTACACCGAACTTTTTTAATGTATCTGCACACTCTGACATAATTGTGTAGTCACTTTTACTTCCCATTACTATTGATACAAATTTCATTCATTTACTCCAAAACTTTAAATTATTGAGCGAATAATAGCTGTTTTTCAATTTAATGCCGTTTAACCAAAAATCCATGAGAAAAATTTAGCGATAGCTTCAACAACTTTCATAATAAACTCAATAATTTTATTAAAAGTTTCCATAATTAACCATTAAGCACCAAGCCTTTTTTAGCTTTTGCCTCTGCAATACCTCGTCTTAAAATGGTATAACCTGGAAGCTTAATAGGAAGTACGATATCGTTTAAATCACCTGAGTGAATACACTCAAACTCTTTACCTGTGGTTGAGACTATCTTTTTAAAGGTAATAAAAAATGCACCATGTTCTTTAGTAATTTTACATGCTTCATTTTCCATCTCTTCTACTGTTACTCCTACAGGAAGAACTATCTCTATTTTATCACCTACACAAGTTTTGTCTTTACATCGCCATGTTGTTCCATCTTCACTTACCAAAGCTGCTACTTGGTGCGTTCCATCTTGAATGGTAAAGGTATGTGACTGCGTGTTGTTTCGCTCAAATGGTTTAGAAACTAAATAGGCATCAGAGAAACCTCTATTTTGTGTGGTATTTAACTCTTTTTGGTAACGAGCCTCATTAAAATCACCAGCATAAAAATCATCTATGGCATGTCTATAAGCTTTGGTTACAACACCTGCATAATAAGGAGACTTGGTTCGCCCCTCAATTTTAAGAGAATCAATAACTCCTGAAGCTAAAATCTCATCAACATGGGAAGCCATGTTCATGTCTTTTGCATTCATTATATAGGTTCCAATTCCCTCTTCTTCATCAAGTCTAAACGTAGTATTAGACTCTGGGTTATGAGCATAAATTTCATAAGGGAAACGACAATCATTTGCACAACTTCCACGGTTTGGAACGCGTCCTGTTTGTAAAGCAGAGACCAAACAGCGTCCAGAGTAAGCAAAGCACATAGAACCATGAACAAAAATTTCAAGTTCCAAGTTAGGGATAACATTCTTTATAGCTTCACAATCTTTAAGAGATATCTCACGTGCCACAATAATACGTTCTACACCCATATCATAGTAAACTTGTGCATCTAAAACATTCATAACATTGGCTTGAGTTGAGAGGTGAATGGGAATATCTGGAGCAATCTTTCGAGCCATTGCAACCACACCAGGGCTAGAGACAATAAGTGCATCAGGTTTAAGCTCTGCGACTTTAGCAATATGTTGTTCATAAAGTTTAAGTTGAGAGTTAAAAGGAAAAGAGTTTACTGTAGAGTAGACCTTTTTCCCACGAGCATGAGCATACTCTATACCTTCAGCATAAGACTCTATATCAAAGTCTTTTCCTGAGCGAATACGCAGTGAAAAAGTACTGGTACTTCCATAAACTGCATCAGCACCATATGCCAATGCTATTTTGAGTTTTTCTAAGTTTCCAGCTGGTGCTAAAAGTTCTGCTTTGTGCATCCATACATCCTTCTGTTAGGATATTGACTTTCATAGTTGGCTCTTGCCAACATTCAATAGCCAATAATTTTTCGAATACTACACTATAAGTAGTAAAGAATAGATTTTAACTAAATCAAATTTCTGTCTATAATACTCAATGCTTTAGTAATTTCAGAAGAGTTAAGTCTTCCAGAGTAGCTATAAAGCAACTCTCCATTTTTATTAAAAATTAAGATATCTGAACTATCATCTTGAAGTTGCCACTCTTTGACTAAAACTTTTGATTTATCTTTTACATAGATTGTATTAGAATACTTTTTCTGCTTCTCTTTTAATTTTGATTCTATCATTACATTTGGAAGCCATGTAGCAGCAAGGTTAATAATTGCAACCGTACCAAAATAATTTAGATCATAATGCTTTTCTTTTAGTGCCTCTGAAAACTTATTATTTGTATCCTTTTCATCAGGGTCAACATAAAAAAGTACATAAACCTTATTTTTTAACATAGAAGAGTTCCACTCTGTACCATCGAGATACCCACCATTTTTTTCAGATATGACAACTTTAGGAGGAACTTCTCCTGTATTTAATGCCAAAAGAGTTACACTACTAATCAATATCGTTGTTAAAAATTTTCTCATTTTTTCCCTTTTTATTTTTTTTTCACAATTATTATACAATCATTGAGGTGTAATAAAGTTAAGCTAAGATAAGATATTATAACAAATATTGGGAGATAAAAGATGAAAAAAAATACTTATAGTTTAAAAGTAACAATACTCATTGCAACAATTGCATTATTAACGGGTTGTGAAACTGGAGTGAAAAATAAAACTGAAAAAACAACAGTTGCTCCATCAGGGATCGTTGATAAAGGGACAAGTGGCTATGTTGGGAACCAAAAGAGCACGGGGAATATAAAAACACCTAAAATATTTTCAAACTCTGCAACACCAGGATACTATCTTCAAGTAGGTTATTTTGAACAGTCTAAACCAAATCAAACTTTTATGAAACACTTAAATAATTCTAACTTTAACTATACCGTTTTAGATAAAAATGGGGATCACTATGCACTTATTGGTGCTTATTTCTCATACAACCAAGCTAAAAGTAAAATCTCTTCAGTACGTTCATCTCTAAATAACAAAGCTTTTGTTGTTCAAGTTCTACGCCCTTAAATAAAAATACTTTAACAACTCATTAGATACAATACAAAAAAACATGACTCCTCAATAGAAATTGGGGAGAATCAAAATGGAAAATAAATTTGTCTAATAAAAAACTACACCTAGTAAGTCTTGGTTGTACTAAAAATCTCGTTGATTCAGAAGTAATGTTGGGTCGCCTTAAAGAGTATGAAATCTCTGATGATGCCACTACGGCTGATGTAATTATCGTCAATACCTGTGGATTTATTGATGCTGCAAAAGAAGAGAGTATCAACACTATTTTAAACCTACATGAAGAGCGTAAAGAGAACTCACTTTTAGTTGTCTCTGGTTGTCTTACTGAACGTTATCAAGAAGAGTTACAACGTGACTTACCTGAAGTTGATATTTTTACGGGTGTAGGTGACTATGAAAAGATAGATAAAATGATTGCTGAGAAAAGAGGAGTCTTTTCACCAGAAGTCTACCTAGCCAATGAAAACTCTGAGCGTGTTATTACAGGCTCTAATACTCATGCTTATATTAAAATAGCTGAAGGGTGTAATCAAACTTGTTCTTTTTGTGCTATTCCCTCTTTTAAAGGTAAACTTCACTCTCGTACCCTGCTTTCTATAGAAAAAGAGGTCAAAGCATTGGTTAACAAGGGATTTTATGAGTTCTCATTTATCTCTCAAGACTCATCTAGTTTTGGGCGAGATATTGGACTAATAGATGGACTAATAGATTTAATTAAAACAGTAGAAGTCATAGAGGGAGTAAAAGTTGCTCGTATATTATATCTCTATCCAAGTACTACAACTTTTGCACTCATAGATACCATTGCTGATTCTAAAACTTTTGAAACCTATTATGACATGCCTATCCAGCAAATAGATGATGCTGTTTTAAAAATGATGCGTCGTGGATTTGGAGAGAAAAAGACTATAGAACTTTTAGAACATATGAAATCTAAAAAAGATGCATTTATAAGAACTTCTATTATTGCTGGTCATCCAGGAGAGAGTGATGAGGCATTCAATAGAGTTTGTAACTTTATGCGTGAATTTAAATTTGACCGTTTCAATGTCTTCTTCTACTCAAATGAAGAAACAACTCCTGCATTTACCATGAAACCTGTTCCCGAAGAGATTATAGAGGAACGTATAGAAACTCTTGAAGAGATTGCAAATAGTACAACACAAACATCCCTAAAAAAGATGTTGGGTAAGACCATTCAAGTTATTTTAGAGGGAGAGAGTGATGAGCATGAGTATATTTTGTCTGCTCGTCCTACACTTTGGGCAAAAGATATAGATGGAGATATACTTATAAATGATACATCTGATTTAGAGATTTTATATGGAGCTTTATATGAAGTAAAAGTTACAGAGTTGGCAGGAGATAGATTATTGGCTACACTTATTAAAAGGATTTAATATTCCGTAGGTGTGACCATGTCACACGTCAAACTATAATCAGGCATCAATAAAGATTTGAAATAACCATTAAATATAAACCGAGATTTAACGTGTGATATGGTCACACCTACGAGTCTTTGACCTTTTGGAGAACATTATGATTTATTTAGATAAAAGCACCATCTCATTACTAAAAAACCATAAAAATCTCCTAGCCTTTTCAGCAGGTGTTGACTCCTCTGCTCTTTTCTTTCTACTGCTTCAAGAAGATATTAAATTTGACATTGCCTTAGTCAACTATGGACTTAGAGAAGAAGCAGACCAAGAAGAAACTCATGCCATAGAATTAGCAAAAAAATACAATTTAAAAATCTATACAAAAAAAGCACCCTCTTTTCAAAACCATTTTGAAAAAAATGCACGAGACTTTCGTTATAATTTGTTTGATAAGCTGATGTTAAAAAACAATTATGATAATCTACTCACAGCACACCAGCTAAATGACCAACTAGAGTGGTTTTTAATGCGTCTGACAAAAGGTGCAGGAACATCTGAACTTTTAGGCTTAGAATATATATCGAAGCGTAAAAAGTATAGTGTTATTCGTCCTCTTCTGCATCACTCAAAAGATGAACTTTTAAACTATTTAGATAAAAATCACTACCCCTATTTTATAGATAAAAGTAATCTTGATGAAAAGTATGAACGTAATCGTTTTAGAAAAGATTTTTCAAATCAACTTATCAATAAATATCAAAAGGGAATAAAACAAAGCTTTGATTATTTGAGAGAAGATAAAAAAATGTTAGAGGGTGAATATCAAGAGCTATTTAACTATAAAGAGCTTTATATCCTAAGTTATAAAAGCACTTCTAGTCAAATTCGGATTGTTGATAAATATCTAAAAAAATTAGGATATTTGCTCTCAGCATCTCAACGTGAAGCGTTAAAAACTACAAAAACTATTGTTTTCGGAGGGGTTTGGGCAGTAGAAATTACAGAAAATAAAATCTATCTTGCTCCCTATAAAAAAACTGTTATGCCGAAAATTTTTAAAGAAGAGTGCCGAATGTTAAAAATACCTTCTAAAATTCGAGCATACGTCTATAGTGAAAGTCTTGAGCCTAAAGTTCTTGTATAGTCATTTTAACTTCTGTCAAATTTTCTTTTTCCTTAAATGTTATTGGACTTGTAATTTTAACCAAATAACGCAAAGATAATGTCTCTAAAAATATATTAAAATCATCCATTTTACCTTTATCTACTTCTATGCTTAAAGCATATGATTTATCACTTAATAGTTCAACAGATGCTTTTGAAACATTATTTAATGCATCTTTAATAAAACTCTCTTTATTAAACTTTTTGGCATCTCCACTGATACCATATTTTGATGCATTCTTTTGTAACTCAGCAACTTGTTGCTCTTGTGTTTGAACAATCTTAAAATAATTAACCATACTTGGAATAACCCATACAAATAGTATGATTAACGATATAACAAATATAATTTTACTAACAAATGGTAACTGTTTAAGTCCTGCTAACATCTCTACACCTCTTTATATTTTTGATTTGAATGAAAACTCTGTCATAAAGTTTTCTAATGGCTTAATAGAAAAATCACCATCACTGTAAATTTCATTTAAACTATTACGAAGAGGTTCAATCCCCCATACAACACCTTTTACTTCTACTCTTGAATTTGATATAACAGCCTCTTTTAATTCTGCATTTTTACCCATAGCTAAAAATATATCCTCCGTGGTCATTGCAAGTAAGGCATTGTTTGTCTGTGCTAAAGCTTGCTCTTGTCTTAGTGTAGTATCTTGTTCTAACTTCGTAGTTTTCATTGAGAAAAATGCACCCATTCCTAGAACAAAAAGTAGAGGAATTAAAGCAAGTAGATTTTGAAATAGATTCCCTTTGACTGTATCACCAAATATAGATTTTTTTTGATCTAAAGTATTATTGTCATTACTGTTATCATTTAATTTAAGATTTCCTAAATCATCAGAAGTTGTTCCTTGTGAAAAGGTATCCTCTGCATTCTTCATAATACCTTCATCACTTATCTTAGATAAAGATGATTTAATAAAACTACTCACCGTTCTCTTGGGTTCTCCACCCATATGATGTAAAAGTCTATGAATAGTATTTTGCTTTAATAAAATATTCAAAGAGAGTTCTTCCCTCAAAACTTTAAGTAACTTTGGTGATTCATCTGTGACCAACATCTCGATATGATCTGCAAACTTATAAGAAATTTTATAATAAGCCTTCATACTTTTATAAACTCTATCAGCTACCTGTTTTTCAGTTAAACCTCTTGTACCAATAATCCAGCTCTCATGAATTTTCTCTTTAGTTGCAAACATTATATAAAGTTTACGGTCAAAAAGTCCAATAAGTAGTGTCAACTTATCATCTAGTTTATTTTTATACTCTTCATAAAGAAGTGCAAATGGTGAGAAATAAAGCGTAGTAGGAATATTTCCAATATCTATCTTATCTTGGATAACATAGTTATTTCCAAAAATCTTTCCTGAAGCTTTATTATTATCAACTGCATCAACAACTTTTTGATTTAAATCTAAAGAGAGAGATACAACTTGAGACTCTGGGTATTGTGTCTGAAGTTCACGAATACGCTCAATAAACTTATCTTTTTCACTCTCATGAAATTGCTCTAATTCTTTAGCAATAAAACCATCATGTGTTTGGATTGCATGATTTAAAAAATAAAATTCTCTCTCTTTATAATGTGTAATGGTTACATACTGTTGATTACCCATATTATTCTCCTATATTATTACTATTGGCACATAGTGGATGTGCTTTTGAATATTCATTTAATTTTTTACTATTTTTCAATTGTGTATAGATCTGTGTTGATACCATACTGCTATGTCCCATCAACTCAGATACATCAGAAATTCTTGCTCCATTATGAAGAAGATGTGTTGCAAATGAGTGACGTAATTGATGTGGAGTGGCTTTAAGACCACTTCTTTTAAAGATTTTAGAAAATATATAACGAATCTGATGACTATTCATCTCTTTACCATCTTTTTCAAATAAAAACTTCTTAGGGTTTTCATGCTGTATATAACTATCAATTTGAGTATATACATTATTTAGTAAAGGAATCTGTCGCTCTTTATTACCTTTACCTCTTACTCTAATCCATTCATTCGAAATATTAGACAACTCTAAAGTTGCTAATTCTGAAATTCTTAAACCCAAACCGTAAAGTAACGTTATAACTAAATTTTCTTTAATAGTACAGGTTTGAAGCACTTCATCTATAATCTTTTTGTCAATTGGCTTAGGCAAAGTTTTAGGTACTTTGATTACAGAATCACCTATAAGTTCTATATTAATCTCTTCTTGCTCTTGCATAAATTTTACAAATGAACGTATAGCACTCAGTTTTTTAGCGATTGTTTTTTTTGAATTATTAACAATTTTAAGTCTCAATGGAGTAATATCCAAAATGATTCTTTTATCCTCTTCATAATAGTGACAAATAGAGTTCATCTCTAGCAAAACATTTTTATAAGTCACTATTGAGTTTGGAGCATAAGCTCTAACTTTTCCTAAATAGAATAAAAAATTATTAATTTTTTCATTTAAACTAATCATAATTGAATTATATCAAACCTTTTATATTTAACAGCTTATGTTATAAATTATTTTTTATATTCTTTATATAATTATTTATCTATTAATCTTGAATTATTTTTAAAACAATTATAAGTTTAGTGGTTTTGTCTTAATTTAAGCTTTAATATAAAAATTAGATTATATTTTATGCTACTGAGTATATTAACATCTTATTTTTTAAATACTCTTTCGCTTCATCTTTTTCCATTCCATTAATATCAATGATTTGATGATAAATTTCTAAACTAGAAAAAGGTTTAGGAATAATAAATTTATCCCAGCTATTTAACATCCAGTATGAACTTGGTTTATAATTAACAACCATTAAAGGTAGATTTGAACGTAAAGCTAAAGAGACAGCTCCATCACTCATACTATAACGAGGTCCTTTAGGTCCATCAGGAGTAATCATAATAGAATTTCCCTCTTTTAATGCTTTTATTGCAGCTATTAAAACCGATTTTGCTCCTCTTCTTGATGAACCACGTAAAGGAATAATATTAAGAAAAGAGAATGTTCTAGCAATTAATTCCCCATCATAATGCTGAGCAATAATAGCTGAAGTTTTTTGATGTTTACGAAATTTTCTATAAACCTGAGGTGATACTAGCAGTTCAGCATGCCACGTAACGGCAATACATTGCCCCTCTATAGGAGTATCTATATAATGATATCTCTTTCTATAAGTAAACCATAATAGTTTCATAACTATAAAGATAGTAGGAGGAATACATACTGCTCCTACTTTCCGAGAGATTTGCTTAAGCACAAACAGTTCCCTCTAATGCACCTCTTGAAGTTTTATTTACTTTTACTTTTACTATCTTTCCAAGTAACTCTTCACTACCATGAACAAAGAAGAGTTTGCCATCATCACTTCGACCAGAGACTCTCCCCTCTGCTTTTAGTTCATCGAAGTAGACCATATGCTCTTTATCCATTTGGGCATCCATTATATCATCAAGTATCTCAGTATGTCTCGATTGAAGTCTTGTTAAACGCTCAGAAGCCACCTCTTTTTCAATCTGATTATCAAACTCGGCAGCTTTAGTATGAGGTCGAGGCGAGTACTTAAATGAAAAAAGTTGTTCAAAACGAACTTGCTCTAAAACATCCATTGTATCTTCAAAATCTTCATCACTCTCACCAGGAAAACCAACAATGATATCTGTAGATATAGTTGCTTCAGGGCAAAGATTTCTTATTTTTGCACAACGGTCTAAAAACCACTCTTTAGAGTAGCCTCTCTTCATCTCTTTAAGTAGAGAGCTTGAGCCACTTTGAAGAGGCACATGAATCTGTTTACATATTTTAGGATTAGAAGCAAACTCCTGTAAAAACTCATCATCCATATGTAAGGGGTGAGGAGAGGTAAAACGAATACGCTCTAAGCCATCTATTTTAGATATTTTTTGAAGAAGTTGAGTAAAATTACAGGCATCTTCTTCAGATGTAAAATGCTTACCGTAGTTATTGACATTTTGACCCAGAAGCATCACCTCTTTTGCCCCAGCATCAACAGACTTTTGAATCTCTTGAACAATTAACTCTGAAGGAATTGATACTTCATCACCACGTGTAGCAGGAACAATACAAAAAGTACATGATTTATCACAACCCATTGAGATATTGACCATAGCTTTAAAAGGATTGGTTCGATACTCTCCAAAGGCATAGGAACTATCATCATAATTAATGTCTATTTCTACAGCATGTTTTTTAGCAACTACTTCATTGATTTTAGAGATATTTCTAGCTCCTAAAACAAAATCTACAGAAGGAGCTCTTTTAATAATCTCTTTACCCAAATGTGATGCTGTACATCCAGCCACACCTATTTTTGCAGATTTCTTTTTATGTTTATTAAAAATACCTATCTCTGAAAAAAGTCGTGAGACAGGTTTTTCTCTTACACTACAAGTGTTTATAATAATTAAATCAGCTTCTCTTAACTCTTCAGTTAAGGTATAAGGCTCCTCTCTATTTAACTCAGCAATCATATGTTCACTATCACGAACATTCATCGCACAGCCTAGTGTTTCTATGTATAGTTTTTTCATTATCTCTTTACTTTATTTGACGATATGAACCTCATAAATATATTCATCATCATTTAGACCGAATTTTACTTCTCTCATATATACAGAATACTCTTTTGCTTCAAAATATTCAATTAACTCTTTTAACTCTTTATGTGAGTTATCTTTATCAAAATAAAAAATAGATTTCTTCTCTAACTCTTCCTCAATCTTCTCTATCTCTACAATTTTTGGCTTTGATGTTGTTGATGCTCTCGCTAATTTCATTCCCTATTCCTTATAAATATTTTTAAAATAACTTTAATCGCGATTTAAAACATGTTATTTTTTATTAGAATAATTATACCTATTTTCCTTAAAGGTAGGTTTAGATATAATATAACTCTTCAGACAACTGACAAATCCACTAAAATAGTAACGTAATTGTTAAGTTCACTTTTTGAAGATTTCAAAAAAACATGTATTTTAACATGTTTTATAAAATAAAGGATATAAATATGGAAAAAATTGTAGACATCATTGAAGCAATGGCTCATGAAAAAAATATAACTCTAGAATCAGCCGTTGATGCATTTAAAGAAGCACTCATAAAGACTGCAAAAAGATGTACAACATACAGTTCTCATTTTGAGGCTACCGTAGATATGGACAGAAAAGACTACAGTGTAGAGCAAGTTATTACAATAGTAAAAGATAATGATGAAAGATTTGAAACAGACCCAGATGCTGTTATTAGCCTAGAAGAAGCTCAAGAAGAGTATGGTTCAGATTTAGAACTTGGGGATGAACTACGTTCTGAATTTATTCTTGAAGATCATGGAAGAACTGCCTCTTTTAACCTTTTTAAAGAGTTACAATATCATATTCAAAGACAAGTAGAACAAGACCTTTTTGAAAAATATAGAGAAAAAGTTGGCTCTGTAATGATTGGAACCGTAAACCGTGTAGATGATAATGAAAATACTTTTATTGAGATTGGTGAGCTAAAAGGTATGTTAAGTCAACGTAACCGTATTAAAGGTGAAAAATTCAAAAGAGGAGACACTGTAAAAGCTCTTTTGCGTTATGTAACCATTGACCCTGAAATGGGAATGTTTTTAGAACTTACAAGAACATCTCCTAAATTTTTAGAAAAACTCATGGAGAAAGAGGTTCCTGAAATTGGAGATGAATCGGTAAATATTATGGCAGCTGCTAGAATTCCTGGACAAAGAGCCAAACTTGCACTCAAAACAGACTTTCCCAATATAGACCCTATTGGTGCAGCTGTTGGAGTAAAAGGTGTTAGAATCAATGCTGTAAGTTCAGAGCTTTCAGGAGAGAACATTGACTGTGTTGAGTATTCACCGATTCCTGAAGTGTTTATTACTAGAGCTTTAGCACCTGCTATTGTTCAAAGTGTAAGAATTACATCAACTACCGATAAAAAAGCCAGTATTAATATTACCTCTGACCAAAAAGCAAAAGCCATTGGTAAAAGTGGTATCAATATTCGTTTAGCATCAATGCTAACAGGCTATACACTAGAGCTTAATGAGATTGAAGGTATTACAGAACGTTCAAGTGACAGCTCAAACGCTCCTGCAGAGATTGAAAAAACAACCAATACTGACGCATTAGCTGACTTGTTTAAATAGATAGTATTTGACAAGAATGGGTAGAGACATCGCTCTACCCCTACAAGTCCCCTCTACAAATTTCTAAAAACTCATTTTCTTCTCATATATTTACATTATAATATGTCTCTTAAATAAAGGACATACATGAACATAGAACTATTAAGCGACATCGTTGATTATGGAGTATTAGGAGTACTCGCACTTATGAGTTTTTTAACTCTATTTTTTTGGATAGAGCGTCTTCTTTTTTATAGAGGTATCAAAGTAGATGAGTATAAAACTCAAGAAGAGTTAGAGATGAAAGTAACCAACAACCTAACCATTATCTCTAGTTTTGGAGCCAATGCACCTTATATTGGTCTGCTTGGTACAGTTCTTGGAATTATTATTACTTTCTATACTATGGGGCAGACAGCTGACATGGATGTAAAGCATATTATGACTTCACTAGCCCTTGCCCTCAAAGCTACAGCTATGGGTTTAGTTGTTGCTATTCCTGCTATATTTTTCTATAACCATCTTAACAGAAAAGTAGAAGTTATTCTCAACAAGTGGATTATCAACCAAAAGGAAAAATAATGCGACGTTCAGCAAAGTTTGACACCATTAATGTGGTTCCTTTTATTGATATTATGTTGGTACTTTTGGTTATTGTCTTAACTACTGCCTCATTTATTCAAACAGGGGTTATAAAGTTAGACCTACCAACATCAACTTCTCAAGTAAAAGAGAAGCCTAAAAAAGAGCTACGTATATCCATTAAAAAAAATGGTGAAATATTTTTTGATAAAGAGAAAATAGAACATGAAGATGTAGAAAAAAGACTATTAGAACACAGTAAAGAGACTCCTATACATTTATATAGTGATAAAGAGTCCCAATTTAACAACTTTGTTTTTATTTTAGACATTTTAAAAAAGAACGAATATGAAAACTTAGGAATTGTTACAAAAAATGACTAATTTTCGCTATAGCTCCTCTTTTATCATCAGCTCACTGCTCTATGGAGCTTTGGGATACTTTTTGTTAACTTTTTTAGAGACCCAGAAAAAACTTATAAAAGAATCTCCCCAGAAAGTTATAAAGATTGCTGTCATAACACCTAAACCAAAACCTGTAGTTGTTCCTAAACCTCCTGTCGTTACTCCTCCAAAAGAATTTGTAAAGCCTAAACCTAAAAAGATTATAAAAAAAATTGTTAAAAAACCTAAACCAAAGCCCAAACCTAAAAAAATAATTAAAAAAATAAAAGCTAAACCCAAGCCAAAATCTAAGCCAAAACATAAACCTAAAAAGATAGTTAAAAAGACAAAGCCTGTGATAGAAGATAAATTTATAGAAGAGGAGTATTTTAAACCTACAGAAGTAGTAAAAACTGTTGAACCTCAAATCATACAAGAACCAACACCTCCTAAACCTGCTCCAAAACCAAAAGTTGACAAGAGTGCAGAAAAAAGAGCTTTTTTAAGAAGTGTTAGAAACCAAATACAAGCCAATAAAAAGTACCCAAAAATGGCACTAAGAAGACATATAGAGGGTTCAGTAGGAGTTATGTTTGACATCGGAGCCAATGGAGATGTCTCTAACATACGCTTTTTAAATGGAAAGTCTATTTTACAAAAGTCTGTAAGAAAAGCCGTTATACAAAGCTTTCCTATTGCTATACCCAGCAATATTAGAAGTGAGTTTCCTATGTATAATATCTCGGTAACTGTTAATTTTAGGATACGTTAGTGTTGGTTTAGTTAAAAATCTCCTTAGCCTCAACCTCATCATCCATACACTCAATGGCTAAGGTATCTTCTAAACCAAAAACACCAATGTAGCTATATACACCATCAACCAACATAAACTTCTCAACAAGCTTATACTCCACATTGATTAAAAAGTACTCTTTAATACCACTCTTTTCATATAAATCTTTTTTGACTGTTTTATCTTTGTATGCAGTAGAAGGTGATAAAACTTCAAAAACAGCACAAGGTAACTCACTGTCACAAAAGAGCATAACGTCAGGTTGCACAACATTTGTTTTATCATCTACCATAAGCTTTAAATCAAAAGGAGCCACACGTGGTTGACACTTCTCTTTGGCTTTACTCATATTTTTTAAAACAAAAAAGATATTGCCAACAGCATCTTGATGTTCAGCCGTAGCTCCTGCCATCATATAAATTTTTCCAAAAATAAGCTCTATTCGCTCTTGTGTAGAGTTATCTATATCTAAATAATCTTCGTAACTATAATTTTCTAATTTTAATGCATCTTCCATAATGCTCTTCCTTATTATTTAACATATAATGATTCAAATTATAACCAATCTCTTTTAAAAGCTATAGGTTTAGTTATCTATTTGGCTTTAGATAATTGCTTTATCTCTTGCTAATTTTAATGATAGACCCCTTATCTTAGCTTTAGTTATCTATTTGGGGTCAGCTATTTGGGGTTCTCATTGGGCTATTGAAAATAGCCTTCACTATGTTAAAGATGTAGCTTTTTTAGAAGATTGTAACCGTATGAGAAGTAAACAAATCCCTGTTGTTACTTCTCTACTTAGAAGTATGGCTATTAATCTTCTAAATTTCAATAAAATTACTAATATTACCCAAGCTCGTAAATTATTCGCTTGGGGGATTGATAACCTATTTTCTTTAAAAGGTATTTAGTTTTGATTTACCGTGAATGTTGTGGGACTAAACATATATATTATATTTCTTATGCTATAATCAAATAAAAAGGAGAGTTTTATGCAACCTATCAATAATATAGAGATACCTATGACAAAAGAGTTACAAGAGTTTTTTACTTATCGTTATCAAGGTCAATCTACTAAATTGGTTGATGAGTTTTTAAAATATCTCAATACACAAAAAGAGGCTTACGAGATAAACAAAGCCTTACATGAAGTCAAAATAGGAAGAACAAACGATATAGGAAATCTTCTTAATGAACTTTAAGACCACTGAACTTTTTGATAAACAAGCTAAAAAATTAAGTAAAAAATATAGAAATATCAAAAATGATTTAAACACTTTTCTCTCTGATTTTGAAACACTTCATCTGCAATCTACCTCTATAAAAAAGAATCTATTTAAAGTACGCATTGCCAATACCAACAAAAACAAAGGAAAGAGTGCAGGTTATCGTGTGTACTACTATATTCAATTAGAAGAGACTACTTATTTATTAACTATTTATGATAAATCTGAGGTTGAGATGATAAATGAAGATTTGTTAATGGAGTTAATTGAAGAGCTATAAAAGTGTAGCTGAACAAAACATTCCCACCAAAATGATGGGAATAAGAAAAGTGAAATTTTAATCACTAGGGTACAAAATCGTAGGTTCGGTAACACCGAACATTTAAACATTAAAAATAAAATCTCTTCTCTCTCCTCTTATTTGTGTTCGGTGTTACCGAACCTACAGGTTTTCAATGTAGCTATCAGGAATGATGGAAAATCCAAACAAGAAAAAGGTAGAGGTAGATATTCAACGTCCGACCCTAGATTTGGTGTGAAGTTTGTTTATCTACTCCAACAACCTACCAACATCAATCTTCCCATA
>JALUKQ010000181.1 GCA_027056485.1 Campylobacteraceae bacterium
TGTCGAAGTCCTCATTTTCTCTACCTACATCATAAAGATTTGGTGTCTGTTTGGTAGGTAAAAAGTTTAAAGAGCTTACTTCCTCTTTTATGCTCTCAAAAAACTCATCATATGTACCGACAAATTGTCCACCATTCCATACTTTTAGTAGTTTCTCAGTAAAAATACTGTTTCGTGCAAATGGAATAGTATAGGAGACTTCTGGGTCTTGACAAGCTGCCAATAGTTTAACTCTTGCTCTTAGTTTTTTAGGCTTTTTATTTAAAAACTTTTTTGCTATTTTTTCATAGAAACTTTTGTTACCATAATAGACAGACTTAGCAACACTATATGAGAGAAGTTTCTTTTTAAATATACGGTTCTCCTCTTCCTCTTCTTTTAAATTATTAGCTTTAGCTACTGTTCCACTATGACATGAGTCGGAAAGCATAACAATTCGTACACCGACTTTAAATTTACTCCATAGATTAAAGAGTTCATCATCTATAAGTTGACCATCATAAAGACACCATGTCTCATCAAGTGTATCGTCTGTCTCATCACCGTTTGTGTCAGGTACAAACCCTCCATGTCCTGAGTAACTTAACAAGAGCATGTCACCAGAAGAGAGCTCTTTACTAGCAGATTTTATAGCAGATTTTACAGCAGCTCTGGTAGCATTTTCACTCAAAAGTAAAAAGGTAGATTTAAAGTTTTGATTTAAAGCAAGTTCTTGTATATCTCTAGCATCTTGTTCACAAGTCTCTAATGGTGAAACTCCTGTACCATAATGCTCTTCATCAAGATGGTTTAACCCTATATGTATGGATATTCCTTTTTTCATACTTAACTCCTTTTTTATATTATAATAGTGTCAGCTTAAATTTAAAAGGTATAGGGTTTTGCGTAGTGTAGGTTTTACTTAAAAGTGTAATACCTAGAAGGGTACTCTCCATTTAATAAAATTTCATTTGAGTAAAAGGTAAAAAGTATACCAGTCTCTTCGCTCCCTAATGGAATAGGGACTGCTTCTGTAATATTAATTTTTTTCTCTATTTTTTTAAGTAGTTGACGGCTCTCATCATCTTTTATTTTAAATTCATCAACAAGTATCTCATAAGCACTTTTTTTACTCTTATCATAACGCTCTACTCTTTTGGTTAAAAAGAGGGAGTTGTCTAGTTCTGCATTACCTCTTTTCATAAGGTAGGTTGCCATGTCGCTGTTTTGTTCTTGTAGTTGTAGTGCACCCATTACTACTATAGAGACGATGATAACAGACATAATGACTTCTATGAGTGTAAAAGCGTTTTTTATATTATTTTTTAGTTTGTGCATGTTGTATCCTCTTTTATTAGTAAAACGAGCTACTATCTTTTAAATCATATTTACTCTTTATCCATAACTCTTTGGCTTCATCCATATCTTCTACTTTCTGAGCTTTGCCAAAATAGCTTGGAAGAAAGTAGATTCCTTGGTCATTTACTACAACCATTTGTGTGGTACTACCATTTGGGTAAAGATGAAATCGAAAGCTTATTTTTTCATCTTTAAATCGTCCTAGTTCATCTCTTTGGACAAAATGGTCATCATTATCTAGTGTATGAATTTCTACATTTTTACTAAATTTTATACCACCATCGTAGGAGTTAATTTGTCCCTCTTTCATGACATAGCACTCTGTACATTTTTTAATACAAAAGAGTTCCACATCACCTTGACCTTTAAAAGTTTTTCGAAATGTTTTTGGAAGAGTAGAGGGGTTTAAGTCTTCTACTTTGGTTTGCTGTTTAATCGCAGAGGAGAAGACTAAAAAACCAACAAGTGAGACAATCATAACAACAACAATAAGTTCTAAAAGAGAAAATCCTGAACGTGTTGCTGTAGACATCCTATTTGTTACATCCTGAGTATTTAATGTCAGCGTATTCATCACTTCCACCTTCACGTTTGTCAGCACCATAAGAGATAATATCAAAACCATTTCCTGTTTTAATATATACCATTTTTGAACCCCAAGAGTCTTTTGGAAGGTTTTCTAGGTATCCTGCTGAAGAGTAATTTGAGTACTTGTCTGAGTCTGGGTTTGACTGTAGTGCTTCAAATCCCTCTTCTGTTTCTGGGTACATTCCATTATCAAGCTTAAACATTTTAAGTGCATTGGCTGCACCTTTCATATTGACACAAACTAAGTCTACTTTTGCTTTGTCTCCTGCTCCTACAACTCTAGGAACTACGGCTGCTGCTAAAATTCCTAAGATTAAAATAACAACTAAAAGCTCAAGTAGTGAGAAAGCGTTTTTTGTTGTTGAAATTATTATTTTATTCTGTTTAAGATTAGTAGTCGAAGTTAGATTATTATATTTATTTATATTTAAAATACCGTTTTTACGGCTTTTTAGGTTAAATTCTTTAGTCATGTTTAAAATCCTTAGTTTAAGTTGGTTATAATAGTGCTGATTTTACTTGAATTGAGCTTTATTATGGATAAAACAAAACATGGTATCGCACTTTTTATTACATTGATGGTGATTGCTTCTATTATGTCTATAATAGCTGTATCGTTTACCTATTTGGAAAAAGTGCAAAAAGATGCTGGAACAACATCGGCGATTTTACAAGGGAATCTGTTACACAAAAATACAGTAAACATTTTAAAATCACAAGGTTTTGATAAGAAGCAAGGTGATACTGAAAAACTAAAAATATTATATACAATGCCTTTGTTATTAAGTGAACCTAAAAGTGGTTTTAGTCTAAACATAAGTTGTAAACCTTTAATGGTAGGCGTGCCTATTTCTTGGTTAGATAAGTCTCTTTTCCCTAAAACTCCTACAAAGGTAGTTTTAGCAAGTGAGGTACTGACATCTGTAATGGAGCTTTATGATGTTCAAGAGCCAAATGAGCTGGAGAGACTTATTCTGCAAGCTGCTACAGGAAAAGTTTCACAAAATGAAGATGATGCTCCTAGAATAAGAAGTAAAAAAGGTATTGTCTCTAAACGTCAGTTTTATAGAATTATCTCTGATTATCGTTTACTTTTTGATGACCCTAAGGTACTTTCTATTCCTTGGGATCGTTACTTTTCATTTGTAGAACTAAAGAGTGACACACAAATAGATGGTTCTTATTTAAGCCCTGAATTCATCTCTGTGGCATTTGAGATACCTATAGAGATAGTAAAAGAGAGTTGGATAATAGGTGAGACTACTCTACAGAGTTTTTTATCAGAAAATTCTACAGATAATAAATATAAAAAGCTTTTCTCAGATAAAGCACTCAATGCAATGCATTGTGAAGAGACCTATGCTTATAGAGATGGGCAATATAAAATGAATTTTGATTACATTAAAGGAAGGAGTAGCAATTTTGAATTTAACGGCAAAGCAGAGTAATAGAATATTAATCCATAAAAATATGGAACCTGTAAAATTAGAAAACTCTGTTGATATAATACTGACACCTCAGTTTTATACTTTTTTACGTGAAGAGTTAGACATAAAGTTTGCGTATCAAGCAAAACAGATAGCAGCATCATTGTTTGATGACTACATAGATACATCAGTGGGTTATCAGTATCATGTCTATAAATGTGATAATTTATGGTGTTTTTTTGCTTATAATATAGAGGAGATAGATACTTTCTTAGAGAGTAAAGGTATAGAGAAGCATCGTGTTTCAAAGATATATTTTGCCCAACAGTTTGAGCGTGAGTTATCTAATCCTATGTCACTTAGTGGTAACCATGCACTGCAGAGTGTCGATGGCATAGTAACCATGGTTCCTAAACGTTTTTTAGCAGAAGATCTGGAGTACAAAACTGTTGATACTGATAAGTTAAATCTTAAGGGTGGTGTAACAATGGGAGCTTCTCTTAACTCTTTTGTTTCATTAAAAGAGACCATTATTTTAGGTTCTCTTCTTACGCTTTTGGGAACATCATTTATAGTAGAGGGTAACCGTATAAAGTCTTCTATAGCTAATGAAGATGCTAAATTAACAATGCTTATTGATGACAATCCAAAATATGGAAATAGTATGTTAAGAGAAAGTATTTTAAATAAATATAAACCTATAGATACGACAGAACGTGCTAAACGTCAAGCTATGAAAGAGATATCTAAACTATTATCTGCAAAGAGTCAGCTAAAAGAGTTAACTATTGATAAAAATAGTATAAGTGCTATTATCTCTACACAAAATCAAGCGATTAGTAAACAGGTAAGTGAACATGCCAAGGCTAAAAAGATGAAAGTTACAGCTACAGGACTTGAGCTAAAAGTGGAGGTTAAGATATGAATTTAATGACACTTCAACGTTACAAAAATGAAATTATTTTGCTTGTAGCATTCCTCTTTGCACTTTTTGCTTTTTTCTATAAGTTAAATGCTAGTTCATATGTAGAAGAGAATAAGGCAAATATACAACAGCAGATATCTGATATAACAGCTATAGGGAACTACAAAGGTATGTGGGATGGAAAAGCTATGGCAAACAAAGTTAAAGTTTTAAAGAGTATTGTCCCTGATTCAAAAGTACAATCATTTAGCAAAAAGTCTAAAAAGTTGGTTGCTACCTATGCAAACCTTACAGCAAATGAGTTAAATAAGTTAAATACTAAATTGCTTAATATGCCTGTACAGATAGTAAGCCTTCAGATTACAGAGAGTTCAAAAAATATATTTACTATGGAGTTCACATGCAAATGGTAAAACGAATAGTTGGTGGATTTTTTCTACTTATTCTGTTGATGTGGCTTTTTGCTCCAAAGCAAGAGCTTTACTATCTATTGGAGCAGAAGTTAAAAGAGAAGGATATAATCATCTCAAACGAGACCGTTACCGATACATGGTTTGGGCTCAATATTAAAAATGCTGATATCTATGCTAAAGGCGTTAAAATGGCAAATATAGCTGATGTACAACTTAATATATTCTTTTTTTATAATACACTAAATATAGAAAATATAAATATGGATGCATCGCTACAAGCTATGGCTCCTAAGGCTATTGATGAATTAAAAGTAAAGTATTCAGTTGTTGACCCATTAAATGTATCTATAGATGGTTTAGGAAGCTTTGGTACAGCATCAGGAGCTGTAGCATTAAAAGAGAAACTCATTCATATTGACTTTCCTGTAGCAAAAGATATACAGACAATTAAAAAGTTTTTGAAAAAAGATAAAACAGGAGGATGGTACTATGAAACAAATTATTAATGCAAAGTACTTTTCGACAGTTATATTCTTTTTATCTGTAGTTGTTTTAGCAAAAGTTATCTGGTTAGCAATTTCACTTCTCTTTTTACCTAGTTCAGGAGTTGAATATACTCAAGAGGGTAAAGCTAAAGCCTTATACTATAGAGTAAAGTTAACTAATACTGCAGCTGTTATAGCACCAGTGAAAAATACTATAAAGAAGCCAGTAGTTAGCTCTATGAGGGGGCTAAAACTTTTAGCACTCTATAACGCTTCAGATGCACTGGTCGTAACGGTAGCAAAAGGCTCTAAAACAACAGTACTTGGTAAAGGGGAAAAGATAGATGGTTTTGTACTTACTTCAGCTGGTCCAAACTATGCTATTTTTACTAAAGCAGGCAAAGAGTTTAAACTCTCTTTGATTAAAATTAAAAGTTCTGGTAAATCAACAGTTGGCTCTAAAGCAATCGTATCAAATGATGAAAAGTTAAATAAAGATGCGATTGTTGAAGAGGGAGGAGTTAAGCGTATAGAGAGAGACTTGCTTACTTCTTATACTAAAGACATTGATAAAATTTGGAAAGATATAGGAATCAGTGAAAATAAAATTTCTGGTAAAATAAACGGCTTTAAAATTAACTTTGTTAAAAAAGGTAGTGACTTTGAGAAGTTAGGATTGAAACGAGGAGATATACTTATGGGGCTAAATGGAGAGGAGTTAAACTCTTATGGTGCAGCTATGAGCTTCTTTAAAGATATAAATAATATAGAAAATTTAACATTAACCGTTGAGAGAGATGGAACAACAAAGGAAATAGAATATGAAATTCAGTAAACTGGCATTAGGTTTGATTTTAGCTTTGGGTGTACAAGCTCATGCAGAAAAGGTAGATGTAAACTTTAGAGATTTAAGTATTAGTGACTTTATCAAAATGGTTGGTAAAATTACTGGAAAAAATATTTTGGTTGATGGTGCGATTAAAGGTAAAATAAACTTTGTCTCCAACACTCCTATTGAAAAGAGTGAGCTTATTCCTTTAGCCAATGCGATATTGGAAACCAAAAAGATGTCATTGGTTAATAAAGGTAGTTATTATCAAGTAGTTAAGTCAACTACAGCTCCAGGTGAAGGACTTGATGTCTCTTCAAGTATTGCCTCTGGTGATGGAACCATGAAAACAGTAGTTTTTCAACTTTCAAACGTAAATACAGCTGTTATTCGTACGAAAATCAAGCCACTTCTTCATAAGAGTGCAAAGGTTATCTCTTTTAAGAAAAACAACCTTTTAGCCATTACAGCTTATCCTCATACATTGAAGTCTATTAAGAAGTTAATAGATAAGATAGAGAATAAACAAGCAAAGCTAAGTAAAGTTGTTTATTTGCAAAATGCACGAGTAAAAGATGTATATTCAAACGTTCAAAGTATGGCAAAAGCCCTTTTCCCACAAGATATCGTAAGTGAAAAAGTAGATGTTATGCAAAATAGTAACGGTAACTCTATTATTTTAGTAGGTAAATATGCCAATGTTAAACGTTTAGAGAGCTATATTCATCAGTTAGATTTACCTGGTGGAGGAGATGGTCAGAGAATGCATGTTATTCCTCTTATGAACTCAAATGTTGAGGAGATGGAGAAGATTTTAAGTAAAATTGTACCTCAGTTAACTGGTACAGGATCTGTTTCATCTGGAGGAACACCTGCAAGAGCTGTGGGTGGAGTACCTGTAGGAGCTGGTGGAGCACCTTCATCTATTGGTAATGGAAAGCCAGCACCTAAAGCAGTTATTGCATCTGATGTAGAGAGAAACTCTTTAATAGTTTTGGCAAATGAAGACCAATATCAGAATATTTTAGAGACTGTAAAACTGCTTGATGTTGAAAAATCACAAGTGTTTATTCAAGCAAAGATAGTTGAAGTCAATACCAACTTAGCAGAAAATATTGGTTTGAAATATGGGTTTAATGGTGGAGCCATTACTTCAAATGGTCTCTTCTCTTTAGCTGGAAATGCTGGGGCTCCTGCTTTGGAACTTTCTAGTTCACTTTTAGGATTTTTAAATAATGAAACAACTACTATTGTAGGAGATAATGTTGTTACTAGTAATGATAGAGCATTTCAGTTTGATAATGGGATTAGTAAAGTATTCTCTTTGGGTGCTCAACTTGACCTATTAAAGCAAAATGGTGCAGCACAGATTTTATCTAAGCCTTCTGTTTTATCAACCAACAACAAGGAGGCTAGTATTTATGTGGGGAGAACACAGTCTATTTTAACTCAGTCACAACAGAGTACTCAAGGTTCTTCAAATGTACTTAATAACTACTCTCGTGAAGATATTGGTATTACCCTTAAAGTAAAACCTAGACTCTCTTCTAACAATAAAGTTTCACTAGAGATAGAGACAACTATAGAAGATATTGTTCCTGGTTCAGGTACCACAGCAGACAGACCAACTACAACCAAGCGTTCTGTTAAAACTAATGCTATCGTTAATCATGCAGAGACCATTATACTAGGTGGGCTTATAAAAAGTGCAGATGGTAAAAGCCAGACAAAGGTACCAATATTAGGTGATATACCAATTCTTGGAAGACTTTTTACCTCTAATGGTGATTCGTCTAGTAAAGTCAATGTTGTTATTTATATCACTCCATATATTCTTAAAAAGAGTGCAGACTTAACCTCTTTGCGTACGCATTTAGATGAGTTAGAGGCGATACAGCAACAGTACAATAGAATAGTATTTGATAGATTAGAAGCAAAGGCAGGAAACCCTTCAAACGGGAGACATACAACTTTCTCTACTCCTTCTAGTTATGATAATGATTTTGAAGATCCAGAAAGCCCAACGGTAGAACTTCCCCAGCCTCAAAAAGTCTCTACACGAAGAAGCTCTTCGGTTAAAAATGACTATGAAGTTTACGAACCAACTGTTCCTGTAGTTACAAACTATACTCAGGAGAATGACTATGTGCAGAGTGAATCGATTATGGATAGTATTAGGTAAATAATATGATGAAATTACCTTTACTTGAAAACATAGATCTTGAACCCTTTTGGAATGATGAAGTTAATAACAAGCTGGCAATGAAGCACCAGCTTCTTTTTGCAAATATAGCCAATATTCCTACAGCTATTGTCAAAAAAGATAGTTTAGCTATGGCACTTAACTATCTTTCTCAGTTAGATGTTGAGTACCCTTTAGCAGAGCTAGATGAAGAGAGTTTTGAACGTCTTTATCAGAAATTTCAAGAGATACAAACAGGTTCAGACTTTGAAAATGTTGATACCTCTACAGGTGACGATGTTATTGAAGTAGAGTCTGATTTACTTGATTTTATACGAAACTCACAAGATTTACTCTCAAATGAAGAGTCAGCACCAGTTGTAAAACTGGTCAACTCACTCTTTTTCCAAGCCATTAAAAAAGGTGCTTCAGATATTCACATAGAGACCTTGGAGAAAAAAGGTGAAGTTCGTTTGCGTATAGATGGTGCGTTAAAAAAACATCTTGATATAGATAAAAATGTTACAGGTTTGGTGATTTCTCGTATTAAAGTTATCTCTAACCTTGATATATCTGAAAAAAGAATTCCACAAGATGGTCGTACTCAAGTTACTATTTCAGGAAGAACACTAGACATTAGGGTTTCTGTCTTACCAACTTATTATGGTGAGCGTGTGGTTATGAGACTTTTGATGCAGAGTGATACCATACCAACTTTGCAAGACCTTGGGTTTACAGGTGAATTGACAGAAGATTTACATAAGCTCTTGACACACCCACATGGTATGATGCTGGTCACTGGTCCTACTGGTTCTGGTAAGTCAACCACGCTTCATGCATGTTTACAGCACATTGCCACACCAGATAAGAATATCATTACAGTAGAAGACCCTGTAGAGTACAATGCTGAAAATGTAAATCAGATTCAGGTTAACTCAAAAGTGGGGCTAACTTTTGCAGCAGGATTACGTTCTATACTAAGACAAGATCCAGACATTATTATGGTCGGGGAGATTAGAGATAGTGAAACAGCAGATATTGCTCTGCGTTCAGCATTAACAGGTCACCTTATGCTCTCTACTTTGCATACCAATGATGCAACATCAGCCATTTCTAGACTTATGGATATGGGAATTGAAGATTTTTTACTTACATCAACACTATTGGGTGTTTTAGCACAACGTTTAACTAGAAAATTATGTACTAAATGTAAAGAACCAACAACCTTAGCTCCTGTAGTCATGTCAGAGTTAAAACTACCTGATGTTACTTACTTTAAGGCAAAAGGTTGTACTTCTTGTGACTTTACAGGTTACCAAGGACGACAGGCAGTAGGTGAGCTCTTTATAATGGGTGATGAGGTTAAGCAGATGATAAAAGATGGTCTAAATGATCATCAAATACGAATAGAAATGAAAAAATCAGGTATGAAAACCATTGCTGATAAGCTTAAAGATATGCTTATGGCTGGAACAACATCATATGAAGAGACAGTGCGTATTGGGATTATGGAAGATTAATAAGATGTATAAACAGAAGCATTCAGCCTTTACACTTATAGAGGTACTCATATCAATTACTTTGTTATCTTTAGTGCTTATGGCACTCTATAAAAGTGCTGATATTTTACGTGATTCTAATTTGCATCTTTTTAAACACTTAGAGAAATCGAGCAATATCTTAAAGGGTAGTAAAACACTCTATATGGACTTAATGCATGCTGACCATAATATTACTGTTGTAACAGAAGACAAACTACATCGGCTTATTATTGAAAATACAACACACTCTCTCTATGGTCAAGGAGCTGCAAAAGTAACTTGGTTAGTTACAAAAGAGGATAACTCTCTGCTTCGTATAGAAGGTGGAGAGTACTCCATACCTCTTAGAGGTGAACAACGTGTAGAAGTAGACTTGGTCTCTAAAGACATTGAGATATTTAAAGTTTATAAGAGTAAAAAGAAAGATAAAGTTTTAGCTATTATCCAAACCAAAGGTCAAGAAGCTCAAACTTTTATGGTTCAAAATATTCCTCTACGTCCTGTTGATAGCAATCTTACAACTCCTCCTAATCCTACTGCTCCCTCAGTTCCAAAAAAATAATATATTAAAAAAATAAATTAGTTTTATAGTTTAAGATTAAATTAATTTTAAGCTTAACTACACTATAATACACATAGAAACAATTAATAATATATTTAAATTATAGTTCTAGTAATTATTACATATAAAATAATTAAATAATCGTTTAAATTACTAGGAGTTTGATTTTTAGAAGGCAACATAAATAATGAAAAATTTTTTATTGAGTTACTGGTTAGGTATTGCCCTGTTGTTTGGAGTTTTTTATTGGGACTTATCACCTTTAAGTTCTACTATTAATTCATTGCAAACAAATCTAACGGCATACCTTACATCATTATCATTGATTGATAATATGATGGAAGAGCATCGTATATTAATCAATGCACACTATTCGTTAGTTATCGAAAAAGCATGTAATGGTATGATTCCATATCTGTTTTTTTTGGCATCTATTATCGCTTTCCCTTCAACCCTTATGCATAAGGTAAAATGGGCAATTATGGGTTATATATTTATATCCCTGATGAATGTTTTTAGAATCTGGTTTGTAACACAACTGGTTCTTCAAGAACGTCAAAACTTCTCTTTAGCACATGACTACTTAGGTAATGGGCTTTTGATAGTAACTGGTTTACTTCTCTTTACTTGGTTTGTAAAAAGCCGAAAAAGGGGAAGTTCTCCCTTATAAAATGAGAGATGCTAAAACACCATCTTTATGATTTTCTAAAATCAACTTACCACCAATAGAATCTTCTACAATCATCTTAGACATATAGAGTCCTACACCTGTTCCATCACTTTTAAACTTTGTAGTAAAATAGGGTTCAAAAATTCTATCCATAATATCTTCATCTATTCCACCTCCATTATCTTGAATACAGATTTTTAATTCATTTTCAATTTGGGTAAAGTTGACAATGACCTGAGGATTTTTCACACCATTACTTGCTACAGCATCCCGTGAGTTATTAAGTAAAATCATAATAACTTGCATCAACTCATTTCTGTAACTACAAATTTGAGTATCTCTATTTTTTGTTTTATCTATTAGCTCTACTTGTGCATCTATAAAGGAGTCTTTAACAAATTTAATGGATTCTTTAATAGCATCAGAGACAAAAAACAACTCTTTCTCTTTAGTAGGAGAGAAAAAATTTCTAAAGTCATCAATAGTACTACTCATCTTATGAATATATTGCCCTGATTCCTCTTTAAACTCAAGAATCTCTTCTCGTGTTAATCCCTCTTTTTCATCAAAGTCCATCATAAGTACTGTATGTAAAGCAGAAAGAGAATTGAGTGGTTGTCTCCACTGATGGGCAATGTTGGCAATCATTTCACCCATAGAGGCCATTTTAGAGTTTTGAATAAGAATCTTTTGTTTCTCTTCAACTTTTTTAATATGAGCTTGTAGCTCTTTTTTATACTCTTCTATTTCTGTAATATCGGTGAGTGTTATGGAGAATAGGTTTTCATCAAGTCTCTGTTCATTAATGGTGATTCTAAAGAGATGGATTTTCCCATCTACAGCTTCTATCTTTGCTATGTCAGGGGTGTTTTCTCTGTTGTTTAGCATCTCATTAATCCAGAGTCCTCCATTAATTCTCTTATGTAAAAAGCCATCTTCTTTTATAAAGAATTCACAAATACATTCATGCTCTTTACTGAACTCATCAATAGTTTTGTAGCCTAAGAAATTGAGCATGGCTTGATTGGCTTTTTTTAGCTCTTGCCCATCAGTTAAGAGAAGTATATTCTCTTGGGAGTCTAAAATGAATTGAATATACTCTCCATTCTTACTCATGAGTAACTCATTTTCTGACATCTATTTTATCCTTATTTTTAATTTTAGTGTAATCTTAGTGATTATAGCCAATAGAGGTTAAATATATATTTGTAATTTTAGTGAAAAAATTTAATAGTTTTTTGTTATAATTAATTATTATTATATAAAAGGTATACCCATTATGTATTTAAACGATACCACTGTACTCTATATTGAAGATGACCTCTCTACTCAAAAGCTAATTGCCAAAATTTTAAAAAAGCATTGTAAAGAGGTTTTTGTAGCCAATGATGGAGAAGAGGGATTAGAACTCTATAAAAAGCTACAACCTAATATTGTGCTTAGTGATATTGTTATGCCAAACATGAATGGTATAGAGATGAGTGAACATATTCGAAAATTTAAACCCAAACAAATCATTGCTCTTTTTACAGCTTATAATGAACCTGAATTTAAGTCACGAGCATCAGAGTTAAATATTGATGCATATATTATGAAACCTTTTGATGAAAAACAGTTTTTTACTTCCTTAAATTATTTAGCCATGGCATTTCATACCAATTTAGATATAAAAAATAAGTTATAGATGTCAATAGAAAATAAAGAAGATTTTAGGCTAGGAGCCTCCTATACTATTGGTTCATATATATTACCTGGTGAACCTATTGATACCATTCAGCAATATGTAGATGGGAAAATTAAACTTACAGTAGCCCCATGTGATGAGATAGTTAAAGCTATAAAAGCAAAAAAGCTTGATTTGGGTTTTATAGAGTCACCGATTTTGGATGATGACTTAACTTATCAAGAGTGGATGGATGATGAGTTGATTATTTGCTCTAAAAAGGAGTTGCCTAGTTCACTATATAGAGATGATTTGAAGAATTGTCGTTTAATTTGTCGGGAAAAAGATTCATTAAGCCGAGAGTTTATTCAGACATTTCTAAAAAATCAAGGATTATCACATGATGATTTTTATGCTATCTCTGAGGTTGATAATCCAACAGCAATTATACAGAGCATTAAGTGGTCACGTCCCTCTGCATCTATTACCTCTGTAGCTATTGTCTCAAAAATTGCAATAGAGTATGAGTTGAAGTATAATGACCTCTACGGGTCTACTATTAATGACACAGCTATCGTTCGAAAATTTTATATACTTTATAGTGAAGAGTCAGAGTATATAGATATGATTAAGAAAATTTCTCAAGAGCTAATGAACTAATTCAACTCTCCACTCTTGATTTTGGGTTCCTCTAACTTTTTTATGAAAACTTTGCAGTTTTGTTCCATCTTTGGTTTTTTTATACTTTATATCTAAAACATTGAGTGACCACTTACTAACAATAAAAACGTAACCTTTATCTTCAGAGCTTTCTAGTTTCCACTCTTGATGGTCATTTTTACGGCTTCTTTTTTTGTTTAAAATAATTTTACCACCATCGTTACTGTCACTATCTTTTATCTCTATTACTTTCCCTGTTTTAGGGTTTTCTATAAAAAAGTACTCTTTTTGTTTGTTGGCTTTGGTAAATATCCATTGTTGATTTGGGTTGTCTTTATCTGATTTTTCTATGATGATTTCATCTTTATGATTTATGCTTATAGCAATATCTGCTAATTTGGATATGAGCATAAATTTTTTGCTATCAATAGGCTCTTTTTTTTCTTCTAAATTTTTCTCTTCTATATCTTTTTCGCTCTTTTCTATTTCATTTTTTGCTTTTTTACGTCGATAGATGACAAAAAGAGACATAACCATAAGTAGACCACTAGCTATAGGAGCAGAGAGTTTATCGAGTATAAAGCTGTATTTGTTAGATAGTTCTTGTTGAACCTCTTCATAATCAGTGGAGATATCCTTTTTAAGTTCTCCTAACTGTTCTATCTTTTTATAGTTTGTAACATAAAGGTTCTCATCGCCTTGAAGCTTTTTAACTATCTGATTTTTCTCTTTCTCCCAAGAGCTTACGGGGTCGATATTATTCCACGCGATGAGCATCTTCTCTTGTGTTTTACTAATACGTAGCCCGTAACGGTCTCTCATGTAGAAGTAGGTTCTAGCAATATCCCCAAAAACACTTTCTTGAGGTTCTGCTTTTTTATTAGAAAAAGCTATCTCCATATTAACTTTGCCATAGAGACGTTTTTCTCCTTCTATCATGCCATACTTGAAGTTACTTCTGTCCCCATTTATTTCTCCTATTGCTGGAACGAGATTATGCATGTCAGCTTCCATCTGCTTGAATTTGCTGTTGGTGTTTCTACATGTCATACGTCCACCATTTTGCCAACAACGTAGCTGATGTCCAAAGTGCCATGCAGGAACCACATGCTCCCACTCTATACGCTCTGAACGATTTTTATTTTTTCGGTATTTAAAGCCACATGTTTTATGTATAGGAATAAGCTTTTTTTCTTTTACCGTATAGTCACAGTTCGAATAGAATGCTTTTTGATGTTTGGAGTAGACTTTTGTAGCGAGTAGACGTTTAGATCTTCCAAAAGAGTATGTTTGTCCTGTTGCTGTAAAGGGTATATCTTCTATTGTCGCAACATCTTCATCGAAAAGATCCCCATCTTGTTGCATGTAGTATTCATGACCATTAACCATAATCTTTTTTAACAGTTCACCTGTTTGGGAGGTAAAAAAAACATCGACATCAGAACGGTCAAAAAATTTCTGTGGTTCATAGTTTTCATAGCTCTCTTGAGCGATTAGAAAGTTAAAAGTAAGTATTAAAAGAGGTATTATTTTTTGCATTATCCATTATAACACAGGAATTTTAATTATTAATCCATTGTTAATCTATTGTTTTTATAATTACATATATTATAAAATAGGAATAAAATATGGAAACATTTCAACTAACAGGCATGATATCGGCACTGGTCTATGCAACTTTAGGGATTGCTGTCTTTTTCTTGGTTTTAAGTCTTATAGAAGTTGTTACCAAATATTCAGTCAATAAAAAAATTACTGAAGAAAACAATATTGCATTGGCTATTGTTTTAGGAGCAATTATTCTCTCTTTAGGACTTATTATCTCAGCAGCGATTCGTTAATGTCATCAATGGTTGACACTAAAAACAAGGAGGTAGCACTTCTTTTTGGTACGTTTCTTATTGCTATTTGTGGGTTAATTTATCAACTATTAGAGGGTACACTATCATCTTATTTGTTGGGTGATTCTGTCTATCATTTCTCCTTGGTTATAGGGCTGTTTATGTCCTCTATGGGTATTGGCTCTTGGCTTTCTCGTTTTATAGATAAAAACCTAGAAGCTGCTTTTGTAAAGTTACAACTTAGTATTGCTATTTTGGGTGGTTTCTCTGCATTTATTCTCTTTTTTACCTTTGCGTATATAGATAATTATGATGCATTTTTATATCTTATTACTATTTTACTCGGAAGTATGCTAGGGATTGAAATTCCTTTGATTATTCGTATACTTAAAGAGAATTTTTCACTAAAAACCAATATCTCTAATGTCTTTACCGTTGACTATATTGGTGCGTTATTTGCCTCTTTACTCTTTCCTCTTGTTTTGGTTCCAAAACTGGGTCTTATGCAGACCTCCTTTCTTTTTGGAATGGTCAATCTTTTTGTGGGAACAATGGCATGGTATATCTTTAGAAAATTGCTTGGAAAACGGTATGTTATTTATATTTTTACACTTTTAATGATACTCTTGATAGGGTTTTGGCAATCGACAAAATTGACGACTATGATAGAAAATAAGCTCTATAAAAACTCTATTATCTACTCTAAACAGACCAAATATCAAAAGATAGTTGTAACAGGCAACAATGGACGAGTACAATTTTATATTAATGGAGCTATACAGTTTGATAGTATTGATGAGCATCGTTACCATGAGTCGTTGGTTCATCCAGCTATGATGAGTGCAAAAGCCCATGAGAATATTTTGATTATCGGTGGTGGAGATGGTATGGCACTACGTGAAGTCTTGAAGTATGATGATGTCTCAAAAGTAACTTTGGTAGACTTAGACCCTGTTATAACTACACTTTTCAAAGAGCATAAAGACTTAAGTAAACTAAATAATCATGCTTATAGAGATAAACGTGTAAGAGTATTGAATCAAGATGCATGGAAGTTTATAGAAAACTCAAAAGAACTTTTTGATCTCATTATTTTAGATTTACCTGACCCTAATAATATTTCATTAAGTAGGCTCTATAGTCAAACTTTTTACCAACTTCTAAAGAATAAACTATCTAAATCGGGTGCTATCGTTACTCAAGCTAGCTCTCCACTCTTTACTCAAAGGGCATTTTGGTCTATTAAAAAGACGATGGAGCATACAGGACTTCAAATGAAAGCCTATCATACTTACGTTCCAAGTTTTGGAGAGTGGGGGTTTATTTTAGGAGCTAACTTTCCTATAGATTTCGATAAGCAAAAACCTATGAAGGGTTTAAAGTATCTCAATACAGATGTCATGAAACGTATGCCTCTATTTGCTCCAGATATAGCAGAAATAGAGGTTGAGCCAAATAAGCTAAGCACACATAGACTTATAGAGTACTATGATGAAGGTTGGAAGAAGTGGTATGAGTAGAGAGTATAAAACACCATGCTTTGTAATGGAGCAGGGTAAACTGGATAGAAATTTAGAAAAATTAGCCACTATAGAAAAAAAGAGTGGCGTAAAGATACTACATACTCTTAAAAGCTTTAATCAACGTTCTATATTGCCCCATATAGCGTTAAAATTATCTGGGATGAGTATTGGGTCTAGTAAAGAGCTTTATATGGCTCAAAATGCAAAGGCTAAACATCTACATCTCTATGCACCTGCCTATAAAGAGAATGAACTTATAGAGATTTTTGATAAAATCTCTACCCTTTCAGTTAACTCTTTAAATCAATGGCTAAGGTTTTCTTCTTTAGAGTTAGATAAAAAACCCTCTATGGGACTACGAATTAACCCTAAGCTTCATCTACCTATTCCAGATTATTGTAACCCTAATTTAGGCTACTCTCGTTTAGGAGTAGACTATTTAGAGTTTTTAGAGAGCTACAGTAAAAATAGTGATAGCTATAAAAACTTAGAGGGTTTACATTTTCATGCTCTTTTTCAGAGTTCTGTTCAAGGTTTGGTGATTCTTTTGGAGCATATAGAGCAACATTATAGTGATATATTACCTCAATTAAAGTGGCTAAATTTAGGAGGAGGGCATAACTTTAGTGATAAGAATTATGAAGTGAAAAGCTTTATACAAGTTATTCAAAAGTTTAAAACATCTTATCCCAATATAGAGTTATATTTTGAACCTGGAGAAGCTGTAGTAAAAGATTGTGGAACTTTTATTACTACTGTCTTAGACATTATTACAATTGCAGGAGAAAATATAGTTATATTAGATACATCCATAGAGACACATCTCCTTGATGTAGCTATTGTAAATCAAAGATTAAAAGTTGTTGGTACACAGAATTTTTCGACACCTTACTTTTATAAGTTAACGGGTAACTCCTGTCTTCAAGGTGATATTATTGGTGAGTATTTTTTTCTAGATCAATTAAACATTGGGGATAAGGTAGTTTTTGAAAATATGATGAGCTACAGTATGGTAAAGATGACTGAATTTAATGGAATGGAAAATGCAAAATTTATTTTAATCTAAATTCTGCATTTTATAAGAGCTATTATTTATGCTTACTCTCTCTAAACCTTAGGGCATAGTTTAACTCAGTTAATAAACTCTCATCTTTAAAGTTTATAAAACATATCTGTTTAGCCATATCTTTAAGTGTAGACATCTCTTTATTTATCGCTTCTCTAATGGTTTCTGTGGTTGACTTATTTCTTAATAGGTCTGTTGAAAAGAGTAAATCATCACTAAGATAGAAATATAGTTTATTATCATCCCTAATAATATTTAAGTTCTCTTTTCTGTGAATATTGTTTTTTTGTGAAATATAAAAAAAAAGTATAGCTGACCCCAAAAATATTGCTGCTACAGTTAAATGATTTATAAGTATGTAACTTATAATAATGGCTAATACCATTACAAATAAAATAATTATTGAATTTGTTTTCATAATCTAGTCCTTTGTATTATGTAATATGAATATTATCCCTGAATTGTGTAGGAATCGAGTAAAATGTAAGATAGCATAAGTTTAAGAGATGAGAATAGTGTGAAAAATTGTAACAATATGCCTTTTAGAACTCTTCGTAATGTAACTTCAAGCCCTTGGATGTCATGACAAAGCCTGATATATGTACCTTACCATTATGTACCAATTGGTGGTGTTTTTTACACAGGGGTATAAGATTATACTTATGGTTTTTATCCATAGAGCCAATCATTCCTTCACTATTTGCTAGTTGTTGAGCTTGAATATGGTGTACATCTTCCACAGTTTCTTCACATAAGGCACATTTTGTAACATATAGTAACTTATTGTAACGGCTTCTTTTTTGAGATTTTAAGAGTTTGAGTTCTGATGTTTTACCGATGAGGTTTTCTCGTATACTGTAAGCATTTTTTATAAAATCACTATCCATATGCAGAGACTTTGCAAACTCTAAACCATAAAGTGAACTTCCCATACCTAGTTGAAGTTGTCGATTATAAATGAGGGTATCTTCATCTTCATCATATTTTACCCCTAAGTGAAGTAGTATAAGGGACTCTACTCTTTTTAATGGCTCTATATTTTTAAGTTGATGAAGGTGTGTAGCAAAAATAAAGGTGGAATTTAAATCTAAAAGTTTTAAAATAGCACCAGCAACAATAGCCAAACCAGACTCGGTCTCTGTTCCTTGTGAAATTTCATCACCTAAGATAAGACTTTTATCGGAAGCACGGTTAAATATATTTTTTAGTTCCATCATCTCAACAGCAAAAGTAGATAGACCTTTATAGAGGTTATCTTGGGAAACAATACGAGTAAAAAGTTTATCATACATTCCTAGCTTGAGTTCAGTAGCTGGAACGAAGAATCCTGCTTGGGCTAAGATGACAGAAAGACCGATACTTTTCATAAGTGACGACTTACCTGAAGAGTTAATTCCATAGAGTAGTACACCATTAACTGCTTTACCTTCACTGGCATTTAGTGTTATATGACTGTGTTTTGTCTCAATACCCTCTCCCAAATAGATATCATTAGGAATATAAACTCCTGTTTGTTCATTGGCTTCTATAATAGGGTGACGTAGTCCAATGGCTTCAAAAGCAGAGCAGTTATCTTCAATAATAGGACGAGTTAAGTTCATACTCTTAGTACATTTTACATTTGAGATAGCTACGTCGATGTTAGCAACAAAGGCTATAAGCTCTTCGAGTAGATGTGAAAAACGTTTCTCTATTTCGTCTAAACTTTGTAGGTAACGCTGTTTGACTAAAGAGATAAGTTTGACTTGATTTGTTTCAAAATTTTGTGTTACCTCTTCAAAGAGTTTTGAGTTTATTTTAACAGCATTTTTTAGATATTTGTAGTGAAAGTCTTTAAAAAAGTGATGCTCACCATTTATAGTTACAAAAGACTCTTTTAACTCTTTTTCTATCATAGTAAATCGGTTTCTGGTAAGGTTAATGCTATAGCCTTCACTCTCTAAGTAACCTATATCTGCATAGTTGTTCTTTGCAGTTTTAATAAGCTTCTCTTGTTCAAACAGTTGGTCTATATGTTCAGTGACTTGTTCTAGTTTGCCTATTTCAACTTTTTGTTTTTTTAAAATATTGTCAATTGCAGGGTAGATACCATTTTTAAATATGTTGTCATTTATCTGGTCTATACGAAATTTTGCACAAACATTTAAGTTAAAGCTCTGTTCTAGATGTTGATAAAACTCAGAGACCTCATTACTTAAGCTCTCATCATAGGCTATGTTCATAGAGGAAGCATCTTCAAGAAGTTTTTTAATTGCTTCAAGAGACATCATAATATAAGTGAGTTCCACAGGATGAAGTTTTTTGAGTTTGATACGTCGTGTAATACGTTCTAAATCATAAATATTTTTTAGATGAGTATCATAACTATCACTATGATTCATAAGCTTTTGACTTAGTTCATAACGTGATTCTAAAATCTCTTTGTCTAAAATAGGAGAAAGCAGTCGCTCTTTGAGTAGTCGTTTTCCAAAAGCTGTAGATGTTTTATCAATTAAACTTAGTAGGGTTACTTCTGCTCTATCACGAGAGATAACGCCTAACTGCTCTAATGCATTGTTTCCTAAATAGAGGTAACGACTCTCTCCTAAAAAGGTAGGACGGTTCATTTTTTCTATAATTGCCTCATCATGCTCTATAATAAACTCTATTAGTATTGCCAAGGCTTCCGTGGTATAGGGGTGACGCTCCAAATCAAGATACTCGATAGGTGAGAGAAATGAGTTAATCTCATAGACTTTCTTAAAGAGTTCATTTTGATAGATAATTTTACACCGATGTTCATTGAGAGAACTATGAAACTGTTTGAGTTCCAAGTAGCTCTTTAACCATTCTAAGTCGATGTTAGAACCACTAAGTGTTACGATAACTTCTGCTGTATTATAAGTTTGTAAAAGATTAAAAACTTCATCTAGTGCATAAGTTTTATCATCACGGCTAGAGTGTATTTCATTAACAATGGTTTTACCTGTTGTAACATCTATAGCAGCATAACCTACAGAGTAGATACCTTGATTCTCATCTACATTGAGAGAGACGATATTGTTTTCAGAGCTATCGGTATGGTATTCAAAGTTAGTTCCTGGAGAGATAATATTAGCAACATAGCGTTTTATGTTGGGCATTTCACCTTTTTGTTTAACGACTACTATAGTATATTTTTTGGTACCTATAAGACGAGAGAGATAACGCTCTAAAGAGACAGCTGGAACACCAGCTAAAAGAGGGTTTTTAACAGAGTTTTCTATAATGGCTTTACTCTTACGGGTTAGTTGTATATTAAGCAGTTCGGCTATCTCTTTTGCTTTACCTATTTTTAATTCATCATTATTAACTTCATAAACTTCAAAAAAAGTACCTATCTCCATAAGTACTAAGGCATTTGAGCCATACTTATCTTCAAAATGTTGTTGAAGTTCAAAGTATACCTCTGTTAGAAGTTTACCTTTACTAGAGAGTATTTTTGCAGATGTTTCCAAGTAGATGCCTAGATAATATTATTTTTTGTGATAATTATTCTATCTGTTTTGGGGTTAGGATTTGCTTGTAGGTGTAGACAGAGTCTACATCCTAACGTATAATACGTTTCATAAACTTATCATATCTATAAATATCATTTCTAAACTCTAACTCATTTTCACTGTTTACACCAGCTGTCAAATAGACCAAATGAATAGGAAGTTTATTGGCTACATTTAATTGTACTTTTCTTTTCCCTTTAAGTATTTTAGTGGCTTTTGTTAAGTTGATGTCTTTATTAAATGTACTAATAGTAGTTAGGAGTTGCTCAGGATTTGAGAGTCGTACACAACCATGAGAAAAAGCTCTAACTGTTCGTTTAAAAAGGTATCGTGTAGGTGTATCATGTAGATAGACTGCAAAACGGTTTGGAAATTTAAATTTTATTTTTCCTAAAGCATTTCGTGGACCAGGTGGTTGCATAAGACGGTAAGGAAATTTTTGTCCACCAGTAAGATAGTCTTCCCAGTATAGGTTTGAGACATTAACAATAGGAGAGCGTTCACTCCATGTTGTATGTGCTTGTAGACCTTGTCGTTTAAGATAGTTAGGGTTTTTTATCATGTGTGGAACAATCTCTCGTCTCACAATACCTTCTGGTACTTTCCAGTAAGGATTAAGTACAATATAGGATATCTTTTCATTAAAAATTGGAGTAGGGTGTCTTTTATCTCCTACAATAACTTTTAAACTTTTTTTAACTTTTTCATCTTCTATATAGTAGAGCATAAACTCTGGAATGTTGACAATAATGTAACGTTCATTTTCTGTTCTTGGTAACCATTTAATTCTGTCTATGTTTAAGAGTACGGTTTTAATTTTTTCATCGACAGATACATTGAGTACTTTTCTTGTACCTGAGCCAACAACACCATCAACAACCAATCCATGACGTTTTTGAAATCTCTTTACGGCAATATTTAAACATTCACCAAAAACTGCTTTTTTATCTATTTTTGCTTCAGCTGATTGATTGTTGTCACTGTTTTTTAGACTTTTAACTGTTGTGTTGTTACACTCTTTATAGTCTCCAGAGTAGGTAAGTCGCTCACGTAGTTGAATAACCATATCACCACTACTACCTAGTTCTAGTCTTTTAAAGTAACCTAACTTTTTCCACCCTCCATCAACTTTTATTTTATAAAGTTTTTTCAGAGATTCCTGTAAAAGGTCATATCCAAATTTTTTCGGTCGTATCGCTTCAAGTGTACGGTTGATGTCAGGTTGCATTAAAAGTGTCGATATTTTATAAGGAGCTTTTGTTCTTAACCAAGAAGCATTAATTTTTTGTCTTTTTAAACTATGCAATTTTCTTGAAAAGCTTTTCCATTCAATCTCACCATACAGTGAATGCTCTAAAAAGTCATAGTAAAGAGAGCTAAGAGATATCTCTACTTTGTATAAATCTTCTTTTGTAAGGTTATTCTCTAGTTTCTGTTGGAGCTGCTGATTATGCTGAATTATACGACTTTTATTATCAAGTGTTAAATCGTTCTCTATATGAACCACAAGTTGTTTATATTTTTTTTGGTTTATACCATTTTTATTGATCCATATACTTTCGTAATTATTATTACGATAAAATTTTTTCAGAAATTTTTTATGTGTTATTTTTTTTAAAAATTGTGAATTCTTTGTTGAAAAAATCTTTTTTAGTGATTCTTTTGTCTCTTCTTCAAAAGTAATAGGCTTTGTACTGTTGCTCTCTTTTGTAGAAGTAGCAAAAGCTATGGTTGATAGTAGTGAAATAATTATTAAAATTTTTGTGTTTATTCCCATATAAGACCCCTTTAAGTAAGAACCATAGTATAGTCAAAAAGCAATTAATTTTTGAATCTAAGTTTAAAATTTAACTATTAATATATGCTTCTGCGTTGTTTGGTATCATAGTTATAGACATCAGGTTCATAGTGAAGTAACCCATCACTTTTTATCCATGCTGTAAGATAAACAATATGTACTGGAACCCGTTGAGAAAGGTTAAGTTGTGTTTTTCTTTTTCCTCTCAATATGCGTTGTGCTCTGTTAAAGTTAACAGAACGCTCATGAGGTGCAAATGTAGCTAAAAGAGCATTTGGTCTAGCTATACGTATACAGCCATGAGAAAAGGCACGTCGTGCTTTTTTAAAGTATTTTTTTGCAGGGGTATCATGAAGATATACAGCAAACTGATTGGGGAATTTGAATTTAATTTTACCTAAGGCATTTTTAGCTCCAGGAGGTTGCATAAATTTGTACTTTTTCGTTTGTCCATTTCTTAATACTCTAGCCCAATTAATATTTTTTGTATTAATAGTGGGTCTATTTAACGAGTAACTTCTTCTAACCTCATATCCTCGCTCTTCTAAGTAGTTAGGGTTCTTAAGCATTTTAGGAATCATCTCTTTTTGCACAATACTATCTGGAATCATCCAATAAGGGTTTAGAACAATAAAAGATATTTTATTGGAAAAAATTGGTGTATGGTGTTTTTTATCACCAACAACAACACGCATACTTAGTTTTTCACGACCATTTTCCCTATAGTATAGTCTAAAATCTGGGATATTCACCATAATATATCTATCTTCTGCTTGATCAGGAAGGCGTTTGATTCTATCTATATTAAGCAAAATTTTCTCTATTTTCCACTTAACAGAGATGTTAAGTTTTGAGCGAGTATATTTGTTAATGGCTCCAGTCCGTGAAAGACCATGACGCTTTTGAAATCGTTTTATAGCTTTTTTAAGACAAGGTCCAAAATTTCCATCATTTCCACGACAAGTATAGTCACCTTCACTTCTTAAACGTTCAATAAGTTGTCTGACTACTTTTCCACTTTTGCCATAACGTAGCTGGGATGATACAGGTATTTTTTTCCATCCACCCTGTTTTTGGACTTTTCTTAATCGTGCAAGCTCTCTAATCATTTTTTTATAGTTAAAACTATTTGGTGTTGTAGCTTTTATAATTTGAGGCAGAGGGTAAGAAAACATTAACTCTGCAATATCATATTTGGGATCATTGGTTACCCAATTAGCTGCGATATGATTTCGACGTAAAGAACGAAGTCTTCTTTGAAATTTTGACCATGGAATAGCACCATAAATATGGTATCCCAAATAAGAACGATAAAGGTCAGAAAGTTTTATATCAAGTTCTAATTGTTTGTTTGTATCTTCTGTCTTAAAGTTAGCAATTGTCTTTTTTAAGTATTTGTATTTTTTGACAATATTCCCTTTTGGACTTAAGGTAACATCTGACTTTATGACCGTAAAAAGATCATTAACTTCTTTACTTTTTATTCCTTCTTTTGTAAACCAGATGGGTGAATAACGACTTTTTTTATAGATCTTTTTTATAAACTTCTTATGTCTGATATCTTTAAATGTCTCTTCTTCATGATTGATTAAAAGGTTCATTAATCCTTTAGTACTTTTTTCACTATAGATAATTTCTGAAAGGGTTACATCTTTACTATACTTTTTATGGTTAGCACTAAGTTTTTTAAATGAGGAGTTTACAGTAGAGTTTTTTTCTACAGAGTTTAATGTCATAGCTTCAAGAGCTACAGCTAAAAAAATGGTAACAACTAAAAAAGAGAAAGTTTTAACTAAATGCACAGGAACCTTTTACTATAAAAAATATTAATTAGAATATGAGTATAGCAAAAAAATAGTGAAAAAAGGAGAAATATTTAATTTGGTTGAAAATAAACAATATTTAATCTATTGTTGTATCTATTTAAACATTAGGATAGAATCCTATGTTTAGTTAGATGCGTAGTGTAGGTTACTGTTTGTAACTCTTCGTCCCCAAAGAAAACGCTTTTTATAAAAACTTTTATCATTAAAGTTAAAAATAACAACTTTTTTACCCGATGAACTGGCATGAATAAAGTCTCCATTCCCTAAGTAGATACCAACATGGCAAACTTTTCCTGTACGACGTTTTTTTGTATCAAAAAATACCATATCTCCACGTTGTAACTCTTCATAACGTATATATTTTCCTACTTTTGCCTGTTCTCTTGAGACTCTTGGAATATTGATTCCTGCATCACGAAAAACCCATTGAGTAAAGCCTGAACAGTCAAATCTATCTGGACCAGTAGCACCCCAAACATAAGGTGTCCCTAGAAAGCTTTTTGCATTTCTTTCAATGTTATCTATTGAGTAAGGTTCAACTTTATTATCTATATAAGCTAAGTTTTGATGGCTTTTCTTATATGAAATAAATTCAATATCATTGGATATTTGAAGAGTAGATGTAGTATAAGTTTTTTTCTTATTAGGTCTGTCTGGTTTAACTACAAAATGAACAATCTCTTTTTTAGGTTCAGTTATGCCCATAATATTATAGACAGATGGTTGAGCAGAGATATTTTTGGGTTTGGCTTTTTTTGAAGAACAAGCAGTATTCAGTAGAATAGAAGATATAAAGATTAAATTAAGTAATATTATTTTTTTCATATTTTAAGTATATCAAATAATAGTCTAAATATCTATGTGATTATTTAAAAAGAAAAGATATTTTATATAATAATAACAAGCCCTAAATGTAGAGTGTTTTATATGGTTGTCAGTCACTAGTTGCTGTTTATTTATATTGATTAAAAATATAAATATTTTTTTTAATTTTAATTTTTTATAGTTTTTTTATAATAAACCATTATCTTGACAGAATAGTATAAAATGAGATATTCTTTGATAATTAGTTTTGTTAAAAAAGGAAAGAGATGAAGGATGTTATAACTAAACCCATTGTTCTTACAGGATTAGTTTTATTTGCTATTTTAATAGCAATCATAAATATGGATAAAATTAAACCTATTAAAGAACTTGGTGCATTTGATGAAGAGTATGTACAATATTATAAAAAAGCATGTGAGCTTGAAGATAAAGATGCTTGTAATGAATTGGGAGATGTTTATCATTATGGTAAATCTGGTTCAGTTGACCATGAAGATGCTGTACTTTATTATAAGAAAGCATGTAAACTTGAAAGTCCTGCAGGATGTAACAATATCGGTTATATGTACGATAATGGTCTAGGAATAGAAAGAAATGAATGGCATGCTATAAGACTCTATAAACAAGCTTGTAAGTATGGAGAGATGGAAGGGTGCTATAACCTAGGAGCCATGTATTACAATGGTGAAGGATCTAAGCGTAACTATTATAAAGCAGCAGTCTATTTTAAAAAGGCATGTAATGCAGGAGTTCCTCAGGCTTGTAATGACTTAGGTTATATGTATGCACATGGTAAGCATGTAAGAAAAGATATACAAGAGGCACTATCACTATATTATGATGCTTGTGATATGGGTGAAGCTTCTGGTTGTAATAACTTGGGCTATATGTATGAGATGGGAAAAGGTGTTAGAAAAGACAGTATGAAAGCTGAAAGATATTACACTGCAGCTTGTAATTTAGATGACAAAGATAGTTGTGATAGACTAGGTGCTGTATTTGGAAAGAGAGTAGAACGTATCAAAAGTAATGCAGATTTAGATGTCGCACGAAAAGCTTGTAAACATAATAATGGAACCATGTGTTATAAGCTTGGACTCTATTATGAAAAAAATGAAGATGATGATACAGCAAGAGAACTGTTTAAGAAAGCATGTAACTTAGGACAAAGTTCAAGTTGTAAACATTTAGGTGACTTACACCGTCGTAATGACTAATATTTATTCCCAACTGTAGTTGGGAATAAACTCTTATTCAGCCTCTAAAACAGCCCCTGAACTTGCATTGGTAACCAATGCTCGGTATTGTCTTAACCATTTACTTTCTAAAGGTTTAACAATAGGCTTAAAGTTTTCTTTACGTTTGGCTATCTCTTTATCTGAAATATTTACTTGTAAAATATACTCATCAACATCTATATGAATTTCATCACCATCTTCAAGTAGACCTATCATCCCACCTTCAGCAGCTTCTGGACTAACATGACCAATACTTGCTCCTCTTGTAGCACCAGAGAAACGACCATCAGTAATGAGTGCTACTTTATCACCAAGACCCATACCCATAATAAGACTTGTAGGACTTAGCATCTCTTGCATCCCAGGTCCCCCACGAGGTCCTTCATATCGAATGACTACAACATTACCTGCTTTTACTTTCCCTGCTAAAATACCCTCTATTGCTTCATCTTGAGAGTTAAAACATACAGCTGTTCCTGTAAATACACGCTCACCTGTAATTCCAGCAGTTTTAATAACGGCACCTTGTTCTGCTAAATTACCATATAAAATTGCCAGTCCACCTACTTCAGAGTATGGGTTATCGATAGTATGAATAATATTAGTATCAACAATGGTTGCATTTGCAATACGCTCTTTTAATGTTTCACCAGTTATTGTTAAGTTATCAAGTAAAATATCATCACCACGTTTGCTCATTTCGTGCATAACAGCAGATACTCCACCAGCTTTGTCTATATCTTGCATATGGACAGTGGTTAAAGAAGGAGAAATTTTTGCAATATGAGAAACACGTTTAGATATCTTATTTATATCTTCCAAGTTAAAGTCAACTTCTGCTTCTTTGGCTATTGCTAACATATGTAAAACAGTGTTTGAACTTCCTCCCATTGCCATGTCAACAGCAAAAGCATTTCGTACTGCATTCTCATTTAAAATATTTCTTACATTATATAGAGAAGATTTTTCTTGCTCCATAAGTGCAATTTCACAGATACGTCTAGCTGCTTTTCTGTAAAGCTCTTCACGCTCTTTTGTTAGTGCTAAAATGGTTCCATTTCCCGGAAGAGCAATTCCCATAGCTTCCATAAGTGTGTTCATGGAGTTTGCTGTAAACATTCCAGAACAACTTCCTCCACTTGGACAGGCATTACATTCTATGTCAGTTAGCTCCTCTTCGGTTATCTCTCCAGCTTCAAATTGCCCAACAGCTTCAAAAGCAGTTGCTAGGTCAATAGGTGTTCCATCTTTACTATAACCTTTAGCCATCGGTCCACCAGAAACAAATAGAGTTGGTACGTTAACACGTAAAGCACCCATTATCATACCGGGTACAATCTTGTCACAGTTTGGTATGGCAATCATGGCATCAAGTTTATGAGCATTCATGACAGTCTCTATGGAGTTTGCTATAATCTCACGACTTGGAAGAGAAAAAAGCATTCCATCATGTCCCATTGCTATACCATCATCTACACCAATGGTATTAAACTCAAATGGTACACAACCAGATTTTTTGATTTCATCTTTTATTATGGCAGATACCTTATCTAAAAAGAAATGTCCAGGGATTATCTCTATAAAAGAGTTGGCTACTCCTATAAATGGTTTATCAAAGTCTTCATCTTTTAATCCTGTTGCTCGAAGGAGAGAACGGTGAGGGGCCCGATTATGTCCTTTTTTTACTATGTCACTTCGCATGTTTGTCCTTTAATACCACACTTGTTCCCATGTTTAACGTGGGGACAAGCGTGGTATTTATAAATTTTGAAAAATTATACCCAAAAACCTTTACAAAGAAAAAAAAAGTTGCTATAATCGCATTCCAATTTAAAAGTAATGCAAATTACTTGAATAAGTGTTGCGAGAATAGCTCAGTGGTAGAGCATAACCTTGCCAAGGTTGGGGTCGGGAGTTCGAACCTCCTTTCTCGCTCCACATATTAAATTGTGATATTTTAATTTTATTTATAGTATTGGTGTCCAATTATGCCCGGGTGGTGGAATTGGTAGACACAGGGGACTTAAAATCCCCCGGTCATTGCGACCGTGCCGGTTCAAGTCCGGCCCCGGGCACCACCGATTATCAATTAGCTTTTGTTATTTGAAAATCATATGGAAACTAGTGGAGCCATCGCCAAGTTGGTAAGGCCGTAGATTGCAAATCTGCTATTCACCAGTTCGAGTCTGGTTGGCTCCTCCAATTTATACAAAATTTAAATTTATTTTTATTCTATATGGGTAAAATCTTATTTCAACTTGAATATCTTATTCAAGCTAATGTCGGGAGATGTCAGAGTGGTCGAATGTGCCGGTCTTGAAAACCGGTGAGGGTTATACCTCCGGGAGTTCGAATCTCCCTCTCCCGGCCATACTTCATCTATTTATTTCAAAACAATCCATTAACGTTTTATTTATTATTCATTTATTTATTAAAATATTACTATTGATTTATATATAACATTTTTTAATATTCTTTCTTTTAAAAGACTATATTGTGGGATTTACTGTTTTATCTATTTATAAAAATAAATATTTAATTATTTCTAAAAGTAATAAAAGTATAAAAAGTTAATGAAAATATAATAAATGTGATTAATATCAAGAAAAGATAAGGTTTCTACTGTTATGATGATGATGTACATTTATTAGATTGATGTGTTTTATCTTTTAAAACCAGCAGTCTTATAAATACAATCATAAAGGAGAAAATGTGAAAATTACAAACTTAAGCTTAGCAGCAATCGCTGCAGTAGCAATGACAACAGGTGCAATGGCTGACGCTGACAAAGGTATTGACTTTAAAATTGGTGGACAAGCAGTTGTTTACTATGAAACTAATGATGGTGGAAGTGATAACAGTCTTTTTGGTCAAGATAGCTCACAAGCAAATGCTGGTATTCAGTTAAATGCTAACTCTGATTTAGGAAATGGTTTTGGTCTTGGATTACAAGGTTCAGCACTAAGTACATGGGGTCTTGAAGATCACTTAGTATCTGGTGTTAAACAAGGTAATTTAGGTGCACAAGGTGATACAGCAAATGGTACTGATTACTTTAATATTACAAAAGCATATTTAACAAAACAAATTGGTAATACTACATTGAAAGCTGGTAGACAAGAACTTCCTAAGTCTCTTTCTCCATTAGCATTCTCTGAGGGTTGGAATGTGTTTAAAAATACATTTGATGCAGTAGTTGCTATTAACTCTGATATTCCAGATACAACTGTAGTTGGAGCTTATGTTTCTAGATCAAATGGTAGTACAGGTGATACTACTGTATTTAATGATTTACATAGTGGTGCAGCTGGTGCAGTAGCACCAATTAACAATGCATTTATGTTAACAGTTGCTAACAAGTCTAGTAAAATGGTTCAACCAACTTTATCTTATTATGCACTTAAAGATGTTGCTCTTGCAGAAAGTGGTTCTGCACTTTGGGCTGATGTTCAAGTAGATGCTGGTCTTCCAGTTAAACTTGCTCTTCAAGGTGGACAAATTGACCCAGGTAACAATTTAGATAAAACAAATGTATGGGGTGCAAAAGCTTCAGCAAAAGTTTCTGGTGTAGCTCTTTCTCTTGCATATTCTGATGTAAATGATGGTACAGTATCTGTACAAAATGTTGGTACAGGTGTTAAAACTCCACTATTTACTCAAATGATATATAACCAAGATCATATTTCGAGAGATGCTTCAACAGTTGTACTTAAAGGTGCTATGCCTGCAGGTCCTGGTAAGTTGATAGCTCAGTATGGTATGACTACTGATAATGCGAATGATAACTCTGATTACAATGAATTAGATATTATGTATAAAACAAAAGCTCTTGGAATGAATGTATTTGCTGCATACATTATGAGAGATTCTGATGCTACAGATCTTCAAGGTGGTGATGATAAAGCTAACATCGTACGTGTATGGACAAGATATAACTTTTAATCTTTAAAAGTTTATCTACCTCTTTCCACCTCTTTTGAGGTGGAAGCTTCTTTTTTAACTTTTCTTAAATTTAATCTTTTTTATTATTGTTTTTTGTTCGGTGTTACCGAACCTACGGATTTTATTCTTCTTTAGTATTATTTGGTTATAATATTTAAAATACCAAAATATAGGATATCTATTGCCTACTTTATTAAATAAAAATGGTTTTAAATTTTTCTTTATTATTTAAAGCCAAAAGATTTAAAAATGGCACTTAAGATAGTAAAAGAAAACAGAGAAGAGTTTGAAAGGATTTGGAATGAATGGTTTAATTAAAGCAAAAACAGTTCGAGTTGATGATAGTTATATGCATGTCACTTTAGAAGATGGACGTATTATCTCGACTCCAATGGCATGGTATAAACCATTACAATCTGCTACATTAGCTCAGTTAAAAAACTATAAACTTATTTGTTTAGGTACAGGAATTGAGTGGGAAGAGTTTGATTATCAACTTAGTATTGAGGGAATGTTGGTAACCAATAAACAAGAAGAGGTAGCATAAATGTGTGCAATAGAATATTACACCTATGAAGAGTATTGTCAATGGGAAGGTAATTGGGAGCTTATAAAAGGTGTACCTTTAGCTCTTCCTTCACATACAATTCTCCATCAATCATTGGTAGCTAATATTTTATTTGAAATAAATAAGTCAGTAATTAATGGGAAAGAGTGTTTATGTATTGCAGGAGTTGATTGGAAAATTTGGAGTGATACAGTTTTAAGACCCGATATTTCTCTTGTTTGTAATGAAACAAATGAAGCCTACATGACAAAAGTTCCTGAAATTGTGGTAGAAGTCATCTCTAAATCTACAGCAAGACGAGATGAAACACATAAGTTTAAAATTTATGAAGAAGAAAAAGTAAAATACTATGTTCTTGTTTACCCAAATGATTTAAAAGTAAAAGTTTATAGACTCGATGGAAAAGAGTATACAAAAGAGGGTGATTTCTCTTTAGAAACTTATGATTTTGAAGATACTACCTGTAAGGCTTCGGTTAATTTTGGGAATGTATTTGAGAGGTTTAGGTAGGGTGTTTTCCCCTGAAGCACCGTCAAAATAAAATTCAATATTTAAATATATTTCAAATGTTATAACATGGTATTGTCAGGGACAACACCCTACAGTTTGTTCCTATATTTTGTTATTCCAAGAATATATATAACGTTTTTCTAAATCTACTTCATATGGAATAGTGTAACCCTTATGTGTTAAATCACGTATATACTCATTATCAAAATAGTAAGATTTATGATACATAAAAGGAAAATCTTTTAAATCTTCTATTTTTTGACTTAATTCATAGTCAAATTTAATGGTAGCTTCGACATTATCTTGAGCTATATAACTAAGTATATTTTCAAGAGAGTCATGAAAAGAAGCTGTTTTGATTATTTGCATAGTTGCTCTAAAAACTCTTTTGTTCTTTTATTTGATTCTTCTTCTGAAAGCATTTTTTCTGTTCCATCTTTCATACGTCTATAGGTTTCATGAAATCTTTTTTTATCTGCTTCAAAAGCTGTATTTTCTTCATTTTTAGGTAGATATTTATGTAAAAAGTCATTGATATAATCGGTTATTTTCTTTTTGTCGCCATCAAATTTTTCATATAAAAAAGCTTCAATCAGACTGTTATCTATAGTTGCTTGTATCATTTTAAATTTCCTTTAACATTTTAATTATTATAACATATCTCGCATAACTTCTTCTGTGAGTGTCTCAACCCCTAACTTCACAGCTTTATCATACTTAGACCCTGCATCTTCTCCATAAATTAAAAAGTCCGTTTTTTTAGAAACTGACCCACTTACTTTTGCACCAAGATTTTCCATCATCTCTTTAACCACAGCACGACCTACTGACATGCTTCCTGTTAAGACTACGGTTTTGTTTTTAAAAGGGTTCTCTTTTGCTTCTACTTTCTCTTCTATAGTAGGTTTGATTTTATCGAACAACTTTAAAACAAATTCACGGTTCACTCGCATAAACTCTACAAATGAAGCTGCCATCTCTGTACCTATGCCATCTATGTCTTCTAGTTGCTCTTCGGTTACATCTACCAAATCTAGACCAAATTCTAAAGCAATAGATTTACCTGCAACAGCTCCTATGTGTTCTATACCCATAGCAGATATAACTTTTGCTAAAGGTGTTCCTTTAGTATCAGCTATGGCATCTAAAAGTTTATTTATACGCTTCTCTTTAAAGCCTTCTAAGCCTTCTAAATCTTCAAATTTTAAAGAGTAGAGTCCTAGTATGTCTTTTATTTTTCCCTCTTGTACCAGTATCTCAACAATGCGAGAACCCAGTCCATCTATGTTCATAGAGCCTTTTTTGGCAAAGTGAATAATGGAGTTGACCACACGGTCTGGGCAATCCATATTTTGACACTTAATAAGTGTACCTTCATCTAAAACTTCAGAGTTACAAGTAGGGCAGGTGGTTGGTCGGAGTATCTCTTGCTCTGTTCCATCTCGTCTATCTTCAAGTACTTTTGTGATTTTAGGAATGACATCACCTGAACGAATGATAATGACTGAGTCACCTATTTTTAAACCTTTACGTTCTATCTCTTCAAAGTTGTGCAGGGTCGCACGAGCAATCATGGCTCCATCTAAGTCTACAGGTTCTACCTCTGCTACAGGGGTTAGTGCACCTGTTCGTCCTACTTGTATGGTAATGCTGTTTACTTTGGTCACCTTCTCAACAGCTGGGAACTTGTAGGCACACATCCACTTAGGAACTTTTACGGTGTAGCCCAGCTGTTCTTGTTTTGTGCTGTCGTCTACTTTTACAACCATTCCGTCCATCATCATAGGTATTTCGTCACGTTTACTTATGAGAAAGTGGTAAAACTCTTCTATCTCCTCTATGGTTTCACATGCTTTGGTGTAGGGTGGTTTTAGAAAGCCTAAGTTGTAGATAAAATCCATTTTTTCAGATAAATTACTATACCCTAAGCTCTCCTCACCCAAACCCCAAGGGTAAAAAACCAAACGACGTTTGGCTGTAATGGAGGAGTCGAGTTGACGTAGACTTCCTGCTGCTGCATTTCTTGGGTTGGCAAAAGGGTTTTCACCCTCTGCTAAACGCTCTTTGTTTATAATTTCAAAGTCATCTTTACGAATGACCACTTCACCACGTATCTCTATTTGACCTTGGTAGTCGATGCTTAGAGGAACAGAACGAATGGTACGAACATTGTCGGTAACCTCTTCGCCTATGACTCCATCACCACGAGTAATGGCACGAATAAGTTTACCATTTTCATAGAGCAGATTCATACTGGAACCATCGAACTTTGGTTCACAAAAGTAGGGTGTTTTTCCTACATTTTTTACGGTTCTATCTAGCCACTCTTGTACCTCTTCTGTGGTAAAGACATCTTCCATACTCCACATACGTTTGATGTGTTGGGCTTTTGTAAACTCATCACGAACCACACCACCCACTCTTTTGGTAGGGGAGTCTTCAAGTATATCATTTGGGTTGGCTGTTTCATAGTCCAAAACTTCATGGTAGAGTTTGTCATACTCTTCATCGGTGGCTATGGGGTTGTCATCAACATAGTAGGCATAAGCCCATTTTTTTAGTAGGTCAGTTTTTTCTAAATATAGTTTTTGAGTCATTTTTTTCTTTCTTGTTTGATTTACATGGGAGCATGGACTTTAGTCCATGAATTAACAGTGACTAAAGTCATTGCCCCTAAGGCCACGAACAACTCCCTGAACTACAGCTTCCACCTTGAACATGAAAAGTATTAATATAGTTACAAGATTTACACTCAAAAGTAAGCATTTTAGGACCAGAACAGCCTGTGCTTCTTTGGTCTATAAGTTCCATTGTAGCTTTATGGCATTTAGGGCAGATACCTTGTTCTATGGCTTGTAAGTTTGCTTTTTTCTCACGCATAAAATAGATGTAGCTAACCACTAGACCCACTATTATAATAAGTAGAAAAAAGAGAAGATAAAAATTCATGTTAAGTACTCCTTTAGTTGCTGTTCTAGCTTTTTATAGTTAGGGGAATAATACTCTACCTCTTGCCAAAAAGCTTTTTGATGATGTTTATGTTTTATATGTGTAAGCTCATGGATAATCACGTATTGTATCACATCTAAAGGAAGTTTTATAAGTCCTGTGTTAAAAGAGAGACGATTTTTAGAGCTACAGCTACCCCATTGCCGTTTTGTTTTTCTAAAACTTATGGCAGTTGGGTAGAGTGACATAATTTCTGCTTGTTGTTGCACTAAAGGGGTGATTATCTCTTTGGCTTTATATTTATAAAATGCTTCTATTTGATTTATAAACTCTGTTGTATTTGGTTCGTTATAGGTTAGCTTAAACCCTTTTTTGGGTGTGTAGTTAAAAGAGACTAAGTTTGTAGCTTTGTCAGATGCTATATGTTGCAGTATTAGAGGGTAGGGGGTTCCTAAATGGTACAATACTTCATTATTGTTATCTTCAAAGGTGGGCATTCTCCCTTTTTTTTGAGTGAACTTCTCTTGTGCTTTCTCTATCCACTCTTTTTTCTTATGGAGAAGTTGTTCTATTTGATTTTTACTGTTGCTTGGGGCTTTAACTAAAAGTTCCCCTTGCTCATTTATAGTAAGATGAATATATTTGAGCTTGGGGTTAATGATGAGCTTGTAGTTTGGTTGAAAAAGAGTATGAATCATAGACGTTTAAAGACCTATGATAGAAGAGATTTAATCTCAGAAAATATTTTCATAAGAATAACGGCAATAACCCCAACCCAAAAACCTACAAGTAGTTCAGCTACTATAGAAGGTATCGCATGAAGCATGTTGTGAAGCTCATGAATATTATGAACAAAAATTCCACCTGCAACAAGTACCATGGCTATGGTTCCTATGACAGCTAAGGAACGGATAACTTTTGGTAGAGCAGCAACAAGCATTTCACCTATTTTAATAGTGGTTCTATTTTCTTTTGCATTTCCTCTTGCTATGAGTCTGTATCCAAAGTCATCCATACGGACTATTAGTGCAACAATACCATAAACACCAATGGTTGCTAAGATAGCAATAAAAGAGACAACAACTATTTGAATAGGAAGTGTTTGCGTAGCTACAGTGCTAAGTGCCAAGATGACAATTTCGATAGAGAGAATAAAGTCAGTAATAATGGCTGACTTTATTTTTACCTGTTCCTCAGCTAGTATCTCTTCTTGGCTCATGGCTTTTAAAGTTTCTGCTCTTTTGGGGTCAGATTTATGAAAAAAGTATTCATAGATTTTCTCTACACCTTCATAGGCTAAGTAGACACCACCAAACATTAAAATAGGAATAATAATTTGAGGTAAAAAAGCAGTCAAAATAAAAGCAATAGGTAAAATAATAAACTTGTTAACAAATGAACCTTTTGCTATAGCCCATAATACAGGAAGCTCACGTGATGCTTTAAATCCAGATGCTTGGTCGGCAACCACGGCAAGGTCATCTCCTAGTATTCCAGCTGTCTTTTCAGCAGCAACTTTACTTGTAACAGCAACATCGTCCATTAGTACAGCAATATCATCGAGTAGTGCAAAAAAACCAGAAGCCAATTTGTATCCTTTAATAGTTGTAAAAAATTATTTAATTATAGAGTAAGAAGTCATATTTATGGCTGAGAGGAAGGGATTCGAACCCTCGGTGAGTTACCCCACACAGACGTTCCAGGTCTGCACCTTCGACCACTCGGACACCTCTCAACAGATATCTTCTTAAAATGAAGAGAGGAATTATAACCAATAGTGTTTAAAATCTCATAAATTTAATTTTGTTTCAGCTTTTTTTAGTTATTATTCGCCTGCCTCTTTTAGACCTATGCAATGGCATTGGTAGACAACGGGTCAGGATGGGAACATAGCAGCCCACCTGCCTTTGCTGTGTGCCGTAGGTATCTGGAAGGGGTACTACTATCTTTACTCCTCTTCATCATTAATCACAATCCACTCGTAAAATGGTAACGCTTCAAACTTTATATTTTCAATTATAAACTCATAGCTATTTGTTACTGTCACTATATATATCTTTTTAACTCCAGCCTTTTTATAGTTCGGAAAACGGTTGTGTGCTTTTTTCCAAAAGGATGACTCTCCTTCAAATGCAGCAGGGATAATAAGATGGTGATGCTCTGTAATGTACCCAGTAATTCCAAATGCTTTAAATGCAATGTTATGTTTATGCAAAGAGAGGGCAACCATGGTGTCAAACTGTTTTGGAAAGTTTTGGCTTAGCGTTAGGTATTTAGCTAGAGCAAAATCAAAAAAGAGCAGTTTCTTTTGGCTAGAGTTTTGAAAGTCAACTATAAAGGTTATAACTCCTTTTTCTTGCAATATTTTTATCTGCTTATAAATCATATCTTTAGAAATCTTATATCGCTCTTTGGCATAGGTGTAGAGCTGATGTGTGGTTACGGTAGCTCCATTGAAATGAGCCAGTACATTGAGCAGTTTTCGTTCAGACTCATCAAAATGGCTTCTTATAAAGTTTTGAAACATCTGCTCTTTTGCTGCTGTAGGAATAGCAAGTTGTGGCAGTGTACCCTGTTTTAGAAAAAGGTTGAAAATCTGTGTCTCTGTTCCACGTTTTTGAAAAGAGAAAAACTCTTCATAGTCTAAAAGAGGTAAATTTAGATACTCAAAACTCTCTCCATAATCATAATAGGTACTTGAAATGATAATGAGTTTTTTTACTTTTGGAAGAACTTCAAAGTATTCATGTTCATAGTGGTCAAGTACAAGTAGTTTTATCTCATTGGCTTCTATAAAACCGTCTGCATCCTCTTCCATTATATCTCTAAATTGAAATTTTGGGTCTTGAAAGTCTATATAGAGTAGCTCTTCAGGGTCAAAATTCATAAGATAGTCAAGCACCATAGAAGTTTTACCAGAAGCAGGGGAACCATAAAGTAGTACTCTATCTCTTTGGGGCAGATTAAACTTTCTTTGCTGATAGGTTGTTATGTCGTTGTTACGGTCGTGAAAGTATTCTAGGAGTTCCATGAATGTACCTAATGTTCAATAATTTATCAAATTATAACATTTTCCTTTTTAGAAGGAAATAAAATTTAAAAAAGACAAAAAAATAGATAAAAACAGACCTAGTATAAAAGCTTATATCGGTACAATACGGCTCCAAAATTTAGTTAGGAGCTGTAAAACCTGCTTAAAAGCACAGTTTTCTGGTAACTTAACGAGTTCTTTATAAGGTAAATTAAATGGAAAAAATTAGACTTAAGCTTAAAGCTTATGATCATCGTGTTTTAGACAGATCGGTTGCTTCAATTGTTGAAGCTGTTAAACGTACAGGTGCAGAACTTATTGGCCCAATTCCAATGCCAACTAAGATTAAAAAGTACACTGTTCTTAAATCTCCTCACGTTAACAAAGATGCGAGAGAGCAATTTGAGATTAGAATTCACGGAAGAATGATTGATATTGTTTCAGCTACTTCAGACACTATAGATTCACTTATGAAACTAGACCTGGCTCCAGAAGTTGATGTTGAAATCAGATCAATGGACAAATAGGAGTAGATGATGGAATTTATTATTGAAAAAGTAGGTATGAGCAGAACTGTTGGCGTACCAAGTGTTCCTGTAACACTTTTAAAAGTTATCGAAACTAAAGTATGTGAAGTACGTGAAGATGGTAAAGCTTTAGTAGCTTACCACAGCAGCAAGAAATTCAACAAGAGTATCGAAGGTCAACAGACTAAATTCGGTATCGACAAAGAGTTTAATAAGTTTATGACAATCACTGTAGCAGAAGGTACAGAGGCTGGAGACTATTCATCAGAAGCATTGGCATCTGCTGAGTTAGTAAAAACTTCATTATTGACTAAAGGTCGTGGTTTTTCAGGTGGTATGAAACGTCATAACTTCGGTGGTGGACCTGCATCTCATGGACATAGATTTGGTAGAAGAATCGGTTCAATTGGTAATGCAGAGTGGCCAGGACGTGTACAAAAAGGTAAGAAAATGCCTGGACAGTACGGAAACACACAAGTTACAGTTAAAAATGATGTAATTTCATTTGATGCTGAAAATGGAATATTAGTATTAAAAGGTTCAATCCCTGGTCACAATGGTGCACGTGGATTGGTAAGGATTGTTAAATAATGAGTACAACAGTAATTAAAACAAGTGACCTTCCAGAGGCGTTTTTAGAAGTTCATCCACATAATCTTTACTTATATTGTAAATCTTATGCAGCTGGTTTAAGAGCAAATACTGCACACACAAAAACACGTTCAGATGTTCGTGGTGGTGGTAAAAAGCCTTGGGCTCAAAAAGGTGGAGGACGTGCTAGAGCAGGTTCTGTAAGATCTCCTATCTTTGTAGGTGGTGGTGTTGCGTTTGGTCCTAAGAACAATAGAAATTATGATCAAAAAGTAAACAAAAAGCAAAAAAGATTGGCTTTAATGCATGCATTGGCTGATTTAGCAGCAAACGACAAACTTTTAGTGGTAGATTCAATTCTTGTTGAATCTGGTAAAACTAAAGATGCTAGAGCGTTTGTAGATAGTCTTGGACAAAGAGATGTATTGGTAATTAAAGAGCTTATAGATGATAAAACATTTTTAGCATTTAGAAACCTTAAAGATGCATACTTAATTGAGCCAAATGAATTAAATGCATACCTTGCAGCTGCTTACCACTCAGTGGTAATCGAAAAAGCTGTTTGGGATTCAATTGTAAGTAAGGAGAGCTAGATGGCAGATATTACAGATATTAGAGCAATACTATACACAGAGAAAACTCTTGCAATGCAAGAAGATGGTGTATTGGTTGTTCAAACTAGCCCAAGAATGACTAAAAACAGTCTAAAAGCAGTTTTCCAAGAGTACTTTGGTATTAAACCTTTGAGAGTAAATTCAATGCGTGTTAATGGTAAAGTTAAGAGATTTAAAGGTATCGCAGGTAAAAGACCAGACTCTAAAAAGTTTTACGTATTTTTACCAGAAGATGCAAAAATTGATAGCTTAGCAGTATAGGAGAAATAGATGGCAATTAAATCATATAAACCAACCACTCCAGGTAGACGTTATATTACTAACCTTGATAGTGGTGATATTACTGCAAAAGCAAGTGTTAGAAGTCTTCTTAAAAAGCTTCCTCGTTCAGCTGGTAGAAACTCAAACGGTAGAATCACTTCTCGTCACAGACAAGCAGGTGCTAAAAAACTTTACAGAATTATTGACTTTAAAAGAAACAAGTTTGGTGTTGAAGGAACAGTAGCTACTGTTGAATACGACCCATACAGAACTTGTAGAATTTGTCTTATTAAATATGTTGATGGTGATAGAAGATATGTTCTTCAAGCCAAAGGTATGAAAGTTGGAGATAAAATCATGTCAGCTGAGTCTGGTCTTGATATCAAAACTGGAAACTGTATGAAACTGAAAGCTATTCCTGTTGGAACATTGGTTCACAATATTGAGCTTAATATTGGTCAGGGTGGTACAATCGCTCGTTCGGCTGGTGGTTATGCACAAATCATGGGTAGAGATGGTAAATATGTTTCTCTAAGACTTCCATCTGGTGAGATGAGATATGTTCTTGGTGAGTGTTTAGCAACTATTGGTACTGTTGGAAGCGAAGATTGGGCTAACGTTGTTGGTGGTAAAGCTGGTCGTCAAAGACATAGAGGTATTAGACCACAAACTAGAGGATCTGCGATGAACCCTATAGATCACCCACACGGTGGTGGTGAAGGTAAAACTAACTCTGGACGACATCCTGTTACTCCATGGGGTATGCCGACTAAAGGTTACAAGACTCGTAAGAAAAAAGCTAGTGATAAGTTAATTATCTCTAAGAGAAAGAAGTAAGGGTAAGAGATGGCAAGATCAACTAAAAAAGGTCCATTTATAGATGACCATTTAAGAAAAAAAGTTCTTAAGGCTAAAGAAGAGGGTTCTCATAAACCTATTAAAACTTGGTCAAGAAGATCAGTTATTTTCCCTGATTTCATTGGTTTAACAATCAATGTTCACAACGGTAGACAGTTCATTCCTGTATTTGTTACAGAGAACCACGTTGGATATAAATTGGGTGAATTCGCACCAACTAGAACATTTAAGGGCCATAAAGGTTCTGTTCAGAGAAAAGGGTAGATGATGAGTAAAGCAGTATTAAAATTTATTCGTGTAGCACCTAATAAAGCAAGATTGATTGCTAGAGAAGTTCAAGGTATGAATGCTGAACTTGCACTTGCATCATTAGAATTTATGCCTAACAAAGCAGCTGGGATTATCTCTAAAGTTATTGCATCAGCAGTAGCAAATGGTGATTTTGAACCAGAAGAAGTTGTAATTACTTCTTGTAGAGTAGATAAAGCAGCAGTGATGAAAAGATTTAGACCAAGAGCTAGAGGAACTGCAAGCAGAATCTTAAAGCCTACGGCTCATATCATGGTAGAAGTAGCAAAAGCAGAGGAGGCATAATATGGGTCAAAAAGTTAATCCTATAGGTCTTAGACTTGGAATCAACAGAAACTGGGAATCAAGATGGTTTCCTAAAAAAGAGAGAACTGCAGCATTTATCGCTGAAGATTATAAGCTTAGAAAGTATCTTAAAAAAGAGCTTTTCTATGCTGGTGTCTCTAATATTATTATTGAAAGAACAGCTAAGAAAGTAAGAATTACTATCGTAACTGCTAGACCTGGTATCATTATTGGTAAAAAAGGTGCAGATATTGAGAAATTGAAATCTACACTTAATAAAATGTTCAAAAAAGATATCTCTCTTAACATTAAAGAAGAAAAAAGAGCTCAAGCTTCTGGTCAATTGGCTGCTGAAAATGTAGCAACTCAACTTGAACGTCGTGTTGCTTTTAGACGTGCTATGAAAAAAGTTATTCAAGGTGCATTAAAGTCTGGAGCAAAAGGAATTAAAGTTTCTGTTTCAGGTAGACTTGGTGGAGCTGAGATGGCAAGAACTGAGTGGTACTTAGAGGGAAGAGTTCCTTTGCATACACTCAGAGCTAAAATTGATTATGGTTTTGCAGAAGCAAACACTACTTATGGAATCATTGGTATTAAAGTTTGGATCTTCAAAGGTGAAGTTCTTGCTAAAGGTATCCAAGCTGAACCAAAAGAAGAAAAAAGAGGTGGAAGAAGACCATCACGTAATCAAAAGAGAGGTGAATAATCATGTTAATGCCTAAAAGAACAAAATTTCGTAAAGTTATGAAAGGTCGTAACAGAGGGAAGTCATTTAGAGGTAATAAAATTGAGTTTGGCGAGTTCGCACTTAAAGCTACATCAGCTGGTAGAATTAACTCAAGACAAATTGAAGCTGCCAGAATAACAATGACTCGTGAGATGAAAAGACAAGGTAAATCATGGATTCGTGTTTTCCCTGATAAGCCTCTTACAAGAAAACCTCTTGAGACAAGAATGGGTAAAGGTAAAGGTGCAGTTGAGGAATGGGTTATGAATATTAAGCCAGGAAGAATTGTATTTGAAGTTGCTGGTGTTCCTGAAGAAGTTGCACGTAAAGCGTTGACACTTGCTTTACATAAACTTCCATTCAAATGTAAAATTATCGCTGCAAAGGATAGTAATGAAATATTCTAGTATTCAAGACAAAAGTGTTGAAGAGTTAACAGCTATGTTGAAAGAGAAAAAGCTTGAGCTTTTTACACTTAAAGCAAAGCAAAAAACAATGCAGCTTACTAATACTAGTGAGCTTAAAGTTGCGAAAAAAGACATCGCAAGAATTCAAACAGCTATTACAGCTAACGCGTCGAAGTAAGGGGTTAAAATATGCCAAAAAGACAAATATCTGGTACTGTGATTAAAATATCTGGAGAGAAAACAGTTTCTATCGTTGTTGAGAGAAAAGTTATTCACCCAAGATACCACAAGACAGTAAAAAGATTTAAAAAATATCTTGTTCACGATGAAAAAGGTGAAGTTAATCTTGGAGATACAATCTCTGCGATTGAGTGTAGACCTCTTTCTAAAACAAAAAGTTTTAGACTTCTAAAAGTACTTTCAAAAGTTAAGAAGGGAGAGTTAGACTAATGGTTCAAGGTTTTACAAGATTAACTGTTGCAGACAACAGTGGTGCTAAAGAGATTATGTGTATTAAAGTTCTTGGTGGTTCTAAGAGAAGATACGCTTCAGTAGGTGACGTTATTGTCGCTTCTGTTAAAAAAGCTCTTCCAACTGGAAAAGTTAAAAAAGGTAAAGTAGTTAAAGCTGTTGTTGTAAGAACTCATAAAGAGATTCAAAGAGAAAATGGTTCTTTAATCAGATTTGATGACAACGCTGCTGTAATTATTGATGATAAAAATGCACCAATTGGTACACGTATTTTTGGACCTGTAGCTAGAGAAGCTAGATATGCAGGTTTTATGAAAATTGTATCATTGGCACCGGAGGTATGGTAATGGCAAAGTCAGCAAATAAGAAATTCAAAATCAAAAAAGGTGATCAGGTAATGATCATCGCTGGTGATGATAAAGGTAAGACAGCTCAAGTACTTAAAGTATTGACTAAGCAAGACGCTGTAATCGTAGAAGGTTGCAAAATTGCTAAGAAAACTGTTAAGCCAAGTGAAGAGAATAAAGATGGTGGTTTCGTAAACAAAGAGATGCCAATCCATATTTCTAATGTAAAAAAAGTAGAGGCATAATCTTATGAGTAGAATGAAGCAAAAGTACAATGACATTACTCCAGCTCTTCGTGAAGAGTGTGGTATTAAAAATGTAATGCAGACACCTAAGCTTGAGAAAATTGTTATCTCTGTTGGTGCTGGTGAAGAGGGTAAGGACAACAAACTTGTTCAAAACATGGCAGATACTATCTCTTTAATTGCTGGTCAAAAAGCAGTTATCGTAAATGCTAAAAAATCAGTTGCTGGTTTTAAAGCTAGAGAGGGCGCACCATCAGGTATTAGAGTAACACTACGTGGAGCTAACATGTATAACTTCTTTGATAAATTGGTTTCAATCTCATTACCAAGAGTTAAAGATTTCCGTGGAACACCTAGAAAAGGTTTTGATGGACGTGGTAATTACAACTTCGGTCTTCAAGAGCAACTTATGTTCCCAGAAGTAGAATTTGATAACATTATTAAAACTCATGGTATGAACATTACTATTGTAACAAGTACTGAGAACGATAAAGAAGCATTCACTCTTTTAGAGAAACTAGGAATGCCTTTCGCTAAAGGAAAGAACTAATGGCTAAGAAATCAATGATAGCTAAACAGCAGAGACCTGCTAAGTTTAGCTCACAGGCATATACAAGATGTAACATTTGTGGTAGACCTCACTCTGTATACAGAGATTTCGGTTTATGTAGAATTTGTTTAAGAAAAATGGCAAACGAGGGTTTAATCCCTGGTATGAAAAAATCAAGCTGGTAAGGAAAAGTAAAAGATGATGACAGATATAATTGCAGACTCTCTTACTCGAATAAGAAATGCTGCACAAAGAAGATTAGACGTGACTACGTTACTTCACTCAAAAACAATTGAGGCTACAGTTTCTATTTTAGTAGACAAGGGATACCTTGAGAGTTTTAAAGTAAAAGAAGACGGAAATAAAAAGACAATTAAAGTGGTACTTAAGTACGATGAAAATGGTCACAGTGTAATCAATGAAGTGAAAAAGATTTCTAAGCCAGGTAGACGTGTTTACCAAAGTGCAGATGAAGTTAGATCGTTCAAAAATGGTTACGGAACACTAGTAGTATCTACCAACAAAGGCGTGATTGCAAATGATGAAGCATTCAAGCAAAAAGTTGGTGGTGAAGTTATCTGTAGTATTTGGTAAGGAGAAGATATGTCAA
>JALUKQ010000182.1 GCA_027056485.1 Campylobacteraceae bacterium
TATCTAAAGCATTTAATTATTATGAAAAGAACCGTTATAAAAAACATCTTTCACCTAATTATATTGCTATTGCAGATTATACAAAATTGGCAACAACGAAGAGATTATATATTATTAACCTACATAGTGGAAGAGTATATAGACATAAGGTTGCACATGGGAAAAACTCTGGAGCGATGGGTGGTCGTGTTTGGCATGCGAGTAATAGACTAAACTCCTTTCAAACACCTACAGGTTTTTTTAAAGTAGGACGACGAGAGGGCTTAACCTCTAAGCGATATAGATATCTAGGTATAGAAGGTCTTGAGTGGAAAAATAGAAATGCTAAAAGAAGAGAAATATTGCTTCACACAGCAAATTATGTAAAATGGGGAGGTCGCAGTGGTGGTTGTTTTGCTATTGTCCCACAAGATAGAAAGAGAGTCTTTTCTCGTCTAAAAACAGCACTTCTTTACAGTTATGTAGGTGGTCGTTAGTCACTTTAGTTAGGGTTATGCCAAACTACCCATTTTTGCTCTTCAAAAAGAGCTTTAGCTTTTGAGCAGAGTGGGGCTTCAATATAGATGTATTTTTTATTAATCTTACTATCATTAAACTCTTCTAATTTTGTATGAAACTCCATTAACTCCAAAGCCTCTTTACTAAGTATACGACTCTTTTTTGAGATATAAATAATACAGGCGTAGTATTTTTTTAAATCAACTCCCAAATAGATACTTATTTTTTTACGACTTCCTAATGTTTTTACATCAATAGGTGTGAGTTTTTTAAAGAGTAATTTTTTCTCTTGTAGTATATCTACTATCTCTTTCATATTTTTCCTTAGGCTAGTGGGTGGTATTGGTTCATGGTATCTGCAAGGTTTTGTTGCTCTATATGGGTATAAATCTGTGTGGTATCTAACGACGAATGCCCAAGTAAATCTTGAACCACACGTAGGTCAGCACCACCGATGATGAGTGCAGAGGCAAAAGAGTGTCTTAATATGTGAGGTGAAACCCCTAAGTATTTTTTTACTATTTTATAGGCAGAGATACGACTGAGTGGTTCCCCTTTATAATTTAACCATATATGTTCACTCTGCAAGGATGCTTCCTTTAAGTAGGCTTCTAGTGCCTCTATGGCTATAGGAGCTAGGGGAACGATTCTCTCTTTTTGTCCTTTGGCAAAACGTATGTTGAGCCAGCCATCATTTATGTCATCTCTTTTTGCTAAAAGTGCTTCTGAAATACGACAGCCAGAAGCATACAAAAAGAGAATAAGTGCATAGTCTCTAAGCCCTAACAAGTCACTTCTATCTATTAGCGAAAGACCAGCTTGTATCTGCTCAAACGACAAGTATTTTGGAAGATTTCTCGGTACCTTTGCCATGGGTATATTTATTTTGGTTGATGAAAAATTAACTTGGTGACAAAAGTCATAAAAGGCATTAATAGAAGAGAGTTTTCTGTTAAGTGTACGTTTATTTTCAAAGAGCATTAAAAAGCTAAAGATGTCGGGGGTTTTTAGTTTTAAAAGGTCTTGGTTTAAAAAGTGTTCTTGTAGTTGTCTTAGATCTGAAAGGTAGCTCTTGATGGAGTTTTTCTCAAGAGCTTTGTTTATGTGTAGATATTCCTCAAAAGCAACGAGTAGGTTGTTACTACTCATAACTTAGGGTATTGAGTTTTATGATAGTTCCATCATAGTATATTTTTCCATTGGAGATAAAGGCATAACCATCTACCTCAGGAACTTGATAAACTTTATGTTTAGAAAAACTTTTGTTTGAAACTATAAGGTAGCCTTGTTTATCTAAGCTATAAATTTTATCATTATAAACTGTTGCTACAGAGAAGTGTGCAAATTTAAATTTTTTTTCTGAGTTAACAGAGAGTTCATCATTTAACTGCATAATTTTACCATCTTTAGCAAAAACAAAAACAGCATCTTTATCTATAATAACTTCTGAAATAGCTTTATCTAACTCTTTTTTCCCTTTACTACTGATAGATAAAACTTTATTCGGAGTTGCTCCTATTAGGGTGTTGTTAAGACGACCTAAAAAGATAACATTATTCAGTGATTTTTCTGTACTCACATACATCTCTTTAGAAACTTTTAATGTGGTCAAATCAAGAATAACAAGTTTACCATCAAGCGTAGGAATAACAACCAAATTGTCTATATGTAAAGGGTTGGCAATACGTGTATCGATGGCATATGCTTTTTCTGATTTACTGTTGTATACAATTGACTTACTTTCAAAGTCATAAACACCAAAGTTGTTGTTTTGTAGTACATAAACTAAGTATTTACCAATAATAGTTCCAGCAACTAATGCATTGGGGAATTTAGCAGAAGCAACGGTTCCTTTAGCTGCTACTATGTTACAGTTCCCTTGTGAGTCAGCCGTTATGGCAACGTTTTTTGCATTGTTAATAAAGTGGAAACCTTTTTCAAGTTTTAGTTTAACCATCTGATTTTTAGTCAAAACATTTCCACTTGCTAGGGTTGCACCGTCACGAGAGTAGTGAATGATACTGTCACCCATATTTGCAGTAGATGCATTGTATGTTCGCTCTGGTGTATAGTATTGTCTTGAACCACAACCTGAAAATATTAGTGTAGCAACACTGCTTGCAAGTAGAAGTTTTTTATACATTATTGACCTTTAATAGTGTAGTGTTTTATCATTTTTGAAATGTTGTAAACAGGAGAGTCTTCAGCAATAGTATCTAACTCTTCTTTTGCTTCACTTATTTTTCCATCTTTAATCAAAAGGTAAGCGTTATTAATTTGAGCAACATCTCCATTGAGTTCAGATTTTGCAGGTTTACCTTCTAAAATAGCCAAGTGGTAAGCACTCATATCAGCAATAATACTATTTTTACTAGCACTCAATGTTTTTAGTGCTTCTGTATCAGAATTTTTCATAGCATTTTGATAACTGTATAGTTCAAATAAAGCAGGATTATTACTCTTTAATTTCTCTAGTGCTTCTGTATCTTTTGCATTTTTTTGAAGTGTAGTCAAAGCTTCATTTCCAGCTACTATCTTTTGTTCGGCTATATTATTCATAATCGCTGTTCCACCAAAATAAAGTACAGCTGCACCTAAGACTGCAAAAAGTTTAAATTTATGTTTCTTATAAAGTTTTTCTACTTTAAAGGCAGAAGCCAACATGTGTTCATCATTACTTAGTTCTTTTTTAGCTTCGTTAATTGTTTCTGTAATACTCAATTTGTTTCTCCGTAGTTTTAAAAATCCCATTATTATACCTAAATTATTTTATGTTTATAGTTTCACAATGGTTATTCCCAAATTCCCTTTTTGACCATGAAATGATTGTAGCTTAGGATAAGACTTTAAATAATCTATAATAACTTTTTTCAATACTCCTCCACCTGTTCCATGGATTATTTCTACTTCTGAAAAACCTGCTACCAAAGCATCCGATAAAAAGACATCGAGTTTATCTATGGCTTCATCGGCATAACATCCAAGAAGTTTAATAGAAATGGCTCCTCGTCCAGATTTTTCTACATTGACAACCGTTTTTGGTTTTTTTATAACTTTTTTCTGAACACTTTCTATGTAACGTAGTTGTGAAAGGGGTACACGCATTTTTAAACCATCTACTTCTATGGTGGCTTCTGTGTTGCGAATGCTCAAAATCTCGCCTTTAGAAGTTCGGTATTTGACACGGTCGCCTACTTGTAAAACACGTTTGTTGGGTTGTTCTGCTTTTTTTGCTTGGTTTGAGAGTTTTTTATGTTTATGTGCTTCGTTTAAAAGTCGCCGACCCTCGGTAGACTCTTTTACTTTCATAGCTTTCAAAGCTCGTTTAGTTGCTGCATTGTAACGGTTTTCTAAAGTGGCTACAGCTTTTCTCTGCTGTTCATTTAGTTTCTCTTCTATGTTTTCTAAATCTTCTCTTTTTCTTTCAACGGCTTTTAACTCTTTGTCTATCTGTTCTAGTTTTAGACGCATTTCACGTTCCAAGGTCGTAGACTTCTCTATAAGCTCATTGAGGTTCTCTTTGTCTTCACCATAAATCTCTTTTGCTTTAAGGACTATATGTTCAGGAACGCCATAACGCTCGGCTGTCTCAAAAGCGTAAGATTTACCGATGCTTCCTTGTAAAAAAGTGTAGGTTGGTTGTCGTTTCTCTTCGTCATAAAGGGCTGCTATAAGTTCCACATCATCATCTGCACTCATGAGTGAAGCCAAACGTTTATGGTGGGTGGTGACTATAAAGGTTATCCCTTTTTTCTTTAGCTCATCAAGCATGACTCTAAACAGCGACGCAGCTTCATCGGAGTCGGTTCCAAGTTCTATCTCATCAACTCCTACTATGGCATTCTCTTTGTCAAATAGCTTGGCAAACTCTACCATACGCCCTGCAAAGGTAGAGATGTCATTTTTAACCGATTGTGGGTCGTCGATGACTGCTTCTATGCTTTTAAAGTGACCCACCTCTGTTTTTTCTGCATTACATTTAAAAGGTAAAAGATTCTTTGACATATAAACAGCAGAGAGTAGGGACTTAAGCAACATGGTTTTACCCCCTGCATTGACCCCAGTTACCAACATAACAGACTTTTCAAGTGCTATGTTTACAGCTTTTGGGTTCTCTATGGCAGGGTGACAAAAACCTGTTAAGTTTACGACTTTTCGTTTCGATGGAAGTATAAAGTTAAAGTCATAAGCACGTGCAAAAAGTACACGAGCTTGATAGTGGTCAAACTTGTCATACTCACGGTTTATAAACCTCATAAACAAGTAATGCTTGTGTAAGGTAGCTGAAAAGTTTTGACAATAACGGTAAACAACCTCTTCTTTACGGCTCAAAAGGGTGGACTCTTTCTCTTTTAAGTGTGAGATAGATTGGGGTAAAATATAGAAAAACCCACCAGCAGTACGCCCAACCACCGAAGCTTTTAGCACTTTGTTAAACCCACCACGCACCAAGAGTGTCTCTTCTCCATTTAAAAAGTGTACTTGGGTATCTACCAAATAATCTTTGAGCGTAGAAGAGTGAGCTAGTCTGTAGAGCTTATCTTTTAGTTCCGATTTGTTCTGTTTTAAAGCTTTCTCTATGTCGTAAAGTTCTGGCTCACGTTCAGGGTTTATGTTCCCCTCATCGGTAAAGTACAAGATTATATCTGCTATCTCATCATCTACCGTAATCTCACGAATCCATTTGTTCAGAGGTTCAGGTAATGAAGAGGCTTTAAGAGCGTTAAAATACTCCACCATCTGAACAAACGCATAAATCTCCTCTAAAGAGAGAACCCCCTGTTTTTTGATACGGTTAAGTTGCTCATCAAGGTTCATCACCTCTTTCATAGCAGGAAACTCCACCGTAGAGAGAGCTGAAATATACTTAAAGTGCTGATTAATATCGCCCATCATTTCAATGGCTTTATCACGAGCATAGAAATTTTTAAAGGTCTCTATATGTTGGTCTAGGTCTAGTTTTTGTGTTATGCTTTTCATGTTGTTTTCTCCGAAAGGGTGCTTGTGTTGGTAGGGTAGGGTGCGATTGCCATCGCACCATTAATCAAAATTTGCATAAAATAAAATCTCGCCGAAAGGCTCAAAAACCCGTAGGTCGGGATGTCCTCTTCCCGACGTAAATAGACATAAATAAAAAGCTCATATAAATGAAAAGTATCAGCATATAAAGTTTTTATTGAACGATAAAATTTATTGGGAATATAGATAGATGTCGGGAAGAGGACATCCCGACCTACAGGGCAAAGCCCTTGTTCCCAAGCTTTGGCTTTGGAATGTATATTGGAGTTTATATTATAGTTAATATTGTATTTACTAATTAAAATATAATACTCTTTATCTTCATTCATTATTAGTTCCTTTTTTATATCCAATTTCCTTGATTATCATATAATATACCACTTTTTTTACAAGCTCGACCTAATTCCAATAAATACTTTTCCACTAACTCAAAATATAATTTTATTTCTTCTTTTTCTATCATTGGACTATTTGCTTCATGAACTATACTATTTCTTTTATCTAAAATATTTAATTGAATTTCTTTTATTAACTGTTTTTCAATTTTATATTTTGTAAGTTTAAAAATTCTTTGATTGATTTTTTCTAATGAACCATTAACTATATTCTTTTTTTCTTGAATTTTAAGATTATTTATTATTTCATTTTTTGATTTTTATTTAAATATTAAATTT
>JALUKQ010000183.1 GCA_027056485.1 Campylobacteraceae bacterium
CTAGGTTGTTGTTTTGGTCATAGTGGTACTGCATGGTGCGTCCACTTAGGTCTGTTATCTGGGTGATGCGGTTTTGCAAGTCACGTGTGAAAGTGAGAGACTCTCCTCTGCTGCTTTCTATGCCGTTTTGGGTGTAGGTGAGGGTATCTCCTCTTATATCTTTAACAACACGTATGCCTACCCCCTCTTCTATCTCATAGACCATACCATTGGCTAAGGTGAGTTGGTAGAGGCTTGGGTTGTAAGGTTGCAGGGTTTGAGAATCTATTATCTCCCCATAGTCATTCATCATCACCGTACTAGAGGCATCGAGTACTTTGAGTGTTGCTGTTGTACCATTGAGTCCTTTTAAGACAGGAGCATCATAGAAGCTTCCTGTAAAATAGTGTCCACACTCTCTAGCAAATCTAAACTCAAAGCTCTCCGTCGTACCATCTGGCAATGATACATTGACGATATGTTGTTTATCAAATTTAAAACAAGACCCTACAAGTACATCTGGGGTAACCTTCCAACTTTTACCAGGGTGTCTGTTCTCTTCTAGTTTTACGTTCTGGTAGTCTATACTCCATGCGTAAGTGAAGTCTAACTTCTCAAACCTTTGCAGGGTAGAGTAAGTACGGTTGACTTGTACAGGCAAGCCTCCTACTTGGAGGTTGAAGTCTGTGATAGTGAAAGAGAAGTTACCTATCTTGGCTTTGCCATCTATGATAACTTTGGTAAAGGCTGTAGCACTTGCACCATTTTTATCTACTGCTGTAAGTTTAACGTCATAGATACCATTACGTAGAGTACTAGCATCTATGGTTCCTAAGAGACCATTGGCTACATTTAGTGTATCTCTAGTAAACTCTGTGTAGGTCTCTTTACCTACAGGAGAGAGTGAGAGTGTATAGTAGTCCAAATTAGCATCTGAAACAGTTCCTACTATGTCACTAAGGAGTGTGACTTTGGTGTTTTCTAAAGGGGAGGTGATGGCAACGGTTGGTGGGGTGGTGTCGCTTGGGTCTATGACTCTTACGGTGATGCTATCACTGGCTTTGGCTCCTTCGTTGTCTTTTATGGTGAGGGTATTATTGTTTGGGGTGGTTTGTGGTTGGAGATTTGCGTGGCTTATTAGTGTGAGGGTTAGGAGAAGTAGGATGGTTTTTATGGTTTGCATTTGGCTTCTCCCCAATTATCGCAATAACATAAATGAACTAACACAAATAAATATAAATACCGTTATAACTAAATATTTAAACCTTTTTTGTTTTTTTTCATATGCTGCAAATAGTATACGATTTTTTTCATTTTCTTCTTTCCAAGCTTTATCACGCTTTTCTTTATCTGCCCGAATAATGATCTCATCATCATTTTTGTCATTAAAAATACTGCACTCCATAAGAGGATATTTATCCACAAATTTTTTTGCTTTTGCTTTTGCTTCATCTATATTTTCATAAAGTTCTTCATACGTTTTACCATGACACAATTCACCATCAGGACAAGCCACGTGTCCCCATCTATCAAGATAGTATAATTTATATTCCATTTAATCCTCACTTTACAGGCATAGCTATGCCTTGGACTGGTCCGACGACAAGCCATTCTCTTTCACTAACTAATTGTTTACCTATGAGAACGGGTTTTATATTGGGACTTTTAAAAATTCTAAAAGCCATAATTTTAGCCCTAATAATAATAACACCACCTCTCCCACCACGTGTAGCATAATGTCTGGCAACCTTTCCACTTGTTGTCCAAGAACTAAAGGG
>JALUKQ010000184.1 GCA_027056485.1 Campylobacteraceae bacterium
CCCAAGAGACTCCACCTGCTAGAACATCATCACCGCCTTGTCCTAAGATGGTATCTTTACCGCTTCCACCAAATAAAACATCACTGCTTGCGTCATCGCCTCCGAGGAGAGTGTCATTGCCGCTGTCTCCGTAGAGGTAGTCTGTCTCTGTGCCACCAAGGAGAGTGTCGTTGTTGGCTCCACCGTGGAGAGTGTCTTCTCCTGTGCCGCCTTCTATGTAGTCGTCACCGGCTCCGCCTTCTATATAATCATCTCCACCTAGTCCGTAGATACGGTCATTACCGTCACCGCCTTTTAGCTGAAAAGCATTGTTCAGATTATCGGTTCCAAATATGACTTGGTTTCCTGTTTTACCTGTAAGTGTTTTACCGTAACTGTCAAATGCTCTGTAGCTGTCTTTACCGCTACCATCGCCATATCTGTTCTCTTGATCTAAAATATAGTAGAGATAATTTGCTCTGTCTGTCATAAACGCAGGTGAATAGTCGTCTGGGTTTATGTTTGCGTAGGCTGGAAGGTTTCCTTCTATAGTGAAATGATTTGAGTTTAGTAGAGCATAAATATTTTCAACACTTTTTGACTGTAATTGAGAAGATGATTTATCTACAAGACTATTGATTTTTAAACCTAAAAAATTACTTGATATTGCTTGAGCCATATCTTGAACTGAGGCATAACTATCTCCACCTAGTAATATTGTCATGCTTCTTACTACATCTATAACTTGCGTATCATGGACCTGTGTAGGTGAGTAAGAGTCAAATATTTCTGTAAGATATCCATAATCTGTAATATTTCCAGCTGCCATAATATTATTATATATTTTTATTGAATCATTCAAAATAACACTACTATGACTACCAATCAAGCCACCATTATAAGTCTTAATTGGTATAGCAGTTCCAATATGTCCATTATTAAAGCCATCAACTAATTCTGTTAATCCACCTGAAATAACATCTTGATAACTTTCACCCATTGCAAAAAAATTATATATATTTGATGTATTTCTAACTGCATCTGTTAGATAGCTAGTATCTTCTATAAGAGAAAGTAACGCTGTAGAGTTTGTACGGAAACCCGATGTTGCCGCATCAAATCCAAAGGCATTGTATGTGTATGCTTTAAATCCAAAAGTATAACTATTTAACTGTGCCAAGGCACCACCTAGTGAGTGACCGGAAACTGTCGTATTTGTTGTATTTAAGCTATAGGTTTTCATCCAGTTTGCTGTGATATCTAAAGCATCTTTAAATTGAAACTTTGGTGCAACTTTTAAACCCATTCCTAATCCATCTGCAACCAGTAAATCAAGAAAACCCTCCCATGAAAGAGCCATCTCAGTTCCACGATAGGCAATAGTATAATGACCACTGCTATCTTTTAAAAGTAGTGCCTGCATTCCCAAACCTGTTGATTGGAAATCTACTATTTCGTAGGTGTCTAAAATATCTCCAAGTATATTACTTCTAGCAGGCTCTTGTTGCTTAATATTTTGTAGTGCTAATTCTTTCCATCCAAACTCATTATTTGAAGACAAACTATTATCACTAAAGTTTACATAACTTAACTCTGCCAATAATCCATTTTTTAATTCATTACTTGTTGCCATCTTTACTCCATTTATCTTTTTTTGTTCCTGTATAGCCTAATACTAAACTTTCTATTCTATAGATGTTATTTTCACAACCATCCAATAATTTACCACTCGAACGCATAAACATAAAATTGTAATATTTTGGATTATATGTGTT
>JALUKQ010000185.1 GCA_027056485.1 Campylobacteraceae bacterium
TATAAAATTCATATGGATAGTTTCGAGTAGAGTCTCCAACTACAACATATTTAACATTATTATTAGTCCCATGAGCTGCCTCTTCTAATAGTTTACCAACAGATGATAATACAACATGAACTGTTCTACTTAGTACCTCGGCTTCATTTCCAGTTATATCTTTAACACTATAGGTAATGGTATATGTCCCTACTTTTGATGTATCTACTGAACCAACCGTAACAATATTTGAGCTAATATCACCATCTCTATCATCTAAAGCTGTTGCACCTGCATCACTATATGCTTTACCTCTTAAAATATTTATTTCACCTGCTCCATTAAGCGTCAATATTGGAGCTGTTTCATCTAGTTGAATAACTACATTTACCGTTCTAACTTTTTCAGCACGATTACCTGCCTCATCTTTAACACTATATGTAACAGTATAACTTCCCTCTTTTGATGTGTCTACTGTATTAACAGTAACAATCTTTGAGCTAATATCACCATCTTTCTCATCTAAAGCTGTTGCACCTTTTTCTACATACACATTACCTATCGTAATAGAGATACTACTCTTACCATTTAAAGTTATAACAGGAGCTGTAGTATCCATTAAAGTTCTAGCTAAAGCATTTAACTCTTCTGCTGTATCGACCTCTTTTGCATCTGCCTCTCTAACTTTAGCATTTAAATCATCTACATCAATAGCAGATATATTCTCTACCCCTGCAGCAATATAGTCATCTTGAGTTGGTTGAGCATGACTTTGCCAATCGCTAGCATAATCAGAAATTTTCTTAATCGCAATCTCTTGCTTTTCGCTATCAGTTCCTGAAGAACTACTCCCTCCCCCACATGCTGTAAAAGCAAATAATATCACCATAAATAGCAATACATTCCTAAATGTAGACTTCATATACCATCTCCTTTGAATTAAAATAATTTTTATTTGTTAATTTATATGTTTTAACATCTTATTATAATATATATTCCAAAATCATCTACTTAAATTTACAATAAAGATTTATTATTGTATTATTGGTAACAGTTTTTTATTGTTATTTTATATTAATAAAGGAAAAATATAATGAATTTAATTAAAAATACTTTACTTAGTGTCCTCCTCTTACAACTCTTAGCTTTCTCATATATAAAGCTTTTTCATCAAGAAACTAAAACTACTCCAGCCAACCCTCATCGAATAGAGAGAGTCGCATCAAAAGTGAAGAAAAACAGAACAAAAAAAACTTATATTGCTACAAAGGTTACTACAAAAAAGCCCATTAAAAAAGTTATTAAAGTATCAGAAAAAAAGAGTTTTACCGTAAGTAAAAGTAAAGATATAAAAAAACTTGTTAAAAAGAGTGATTTTAAGAAGAAGACATTAAAAAAAATAGTTAATACTGATACCAAAGTAGAAAAATATGCTAAAAAATTTTTAGGATATAAATATGTATGGGGTGCAACAGGTCCTAAGTCTTTTGACTGTTCAGGTTTTACTCAAAAAGTATATAAACAGTGTACGGGTATTGTTATTCCACGTGTTTCAAGAAATCAAGCAAAAGTAGGGAAATATATTAAGTATTCAGAATTAAAAAAGGGAGATATGGTCTTTTTTGATACTACAAAAGAACGTTTAGGAAAGGTAAACCATGTAGGTATATACTTAAGTAATGGAGACTTTATTCATGCCAGTTCGGGTGGGAAAAGAGTTATGATTACTAACTTCAATAAAAAAAGATTTTATAAAAACCGTTTCTTATGGGGAAGACGAATTATAAAAGAGCATCCTACAGTTGCTACACTCATAGAGAAGAAAAGCAGAGAAGAGTCTTAAACCTCTTCTCCATCATAATAGAACTCATCAAGCCCATCTAAAAATGCCATAAGCAGTTCATCAGAACAAGCTTTAAAGTTTTTACTCCCCTCTTTACGAAAAAGTGAACCTATCTGTCTCTTAGTCAATGTTACCTCTGCTAAAGCAAAAAGAATGAGCAACTCTGACTCTTTTAGCTCCATGGCAACTCTAATCTTTTTAAGTATTAAATTATTGGTCAGTTCTACAACAGCATCTTCATCTTGTACTTTATCGGAAGGACCCCTTTTTAAAATAACCAAGCCATCTAAAAAAAGTCCCAACTCTTCATACGTTGCCTCTTCATAGCCTTTATCTTGATGTTTCTTAAGTATATTTATCAAATGTTCTTCACTCATCTCATACTCTACCAATTTATAAATTTTAAGTATCGTTTCATTATCTAACGAGAGTGCTGTTTTTATTTTATATAATATATCATTTATTTTCATTAATATGTTTTCCCCATTTAAATTTGTCTCTGTACCAACCATTCAAATCTGAAATAGTCACAGAGTAAGCTTTACCTGAACTTGCGTGAATAAACTTAGAGTTCCCAAGGTAAATACCACTATGATTAACATGTCCTCGCGATGAAGTATCAAAGAAAAGTATATCTCCTACTTTCAGATCTCTTCTTAAAAGCTTTGGACCTCTTATTTTTGACTGATTTAAAGAAGTACGAGGAATGATAATAGCAAACTTCTTATAGACAGCATAAACAAAGCCTGAACAATCAAAGCTTTTTGGACCAACAGCTCCATACTTATAAGGTTTACCTAAATATTTCTGAGCTTCTATAACAATTTTATTGCTAGAGTGAACAGGAGTTATTTTAGATTTTGATTTTGTCATACATGCTGTTGAAGCAAAAAGAACAAACCCTATAAAAATACTACGTAGTAACATTCACTAAAAATACTCATTCATAATTTGAGGAAACAACTTAATGGTTTTCTCTGCTTTAGCTATTTTTTCATTAAAAATTTCTGCTGAGTGAGGAAAGGTCTCTGCTAACTCTGCATAGATTTCCATTTTACCTAGCATATGATTTTCGAGTGCATCTAAAACCAACTGCATACGCTCTTGACTTACTGCGAACTTCATCAAGAGTTCAAACATACGTTTTCTTGGGTGAATTGACATAGAATCACCTGCTGCATCTGCAATATCTTTAATGTCCCAACGTGAAAGGTAAATACCTGAAACATGTGGAGCAACCAATTTTGCATAGAGTGCTTCGGTATAACTCGGGTAATCTCTTAAATCTGCCTCTTCATCACTAGTACAAGAACCATCAGCACAAAAGGCATCACTATTTTGTATCGCCTCAAATTCAGCTTTTAAATCTTCTATATCACTCATACTCATCTTATCCATTACAACTCCCTTTATATAATTGTTGGAATTAAATCCATATCTATTTTTGTACCATACCACTTATTTGCTAAAATCATCATCTTCATTGCCAGTTCCATATCAGTATCTACATACTCTGGATTTTCAACCATACTAGCCAACTCTTCATCTAAACAGTAACCATAAATGCTCTCATCTTTAACTTCAATATAATCAACAGCATTACTCGCAATAGCACTTTTATTCATTACATCACAAAAAGAGACGGCATTCTCTCTAAATTCATTTTCAAACATCATCTTCTTCACTTTTGAAAAAGCAACACCCTCTAAAGTAGTATCAAGATGCTCATCTTTAATATTTAAGGCAATGGCTGTTGCATTAACACCATTTTCCTTTAATATTTTATTAAAATACTTTCTACACTTTCCTGTCTGTGCGTTATATCCAAGTATGGTACATAACTTTGTGTCTGGTTTTATCTCTTCTGGTTTCATATCTTTCCCTTTTTTTGCTTAGGAACGTGGACTTTAGTCCACGAACCCTATAAAATATGGATTTTTACAGGACTAAAGTCCCTGCTCCTACACATCCATTTTTCTAGCATTGGCATGAAGCTCTATCGCCTCTTCCTCTTCCACTTTACAGCGTAGACACTCTTTGGCTCCACCTGTATAGGTAAAGTAATTTCCACACTCATTACAGCGTTGTATGTCAAATTTTGCCAAAGTTCTTTGAGTCGGTTCAAAAAACTCTTTTATCTCAAACCCTGGTTGAAGCTGTATGGAATTTGGCTCACAAACATCATGACAGAGGTGACATTTAACACACATCATTGCATCAAAATTTATCACAGAGAATTTATTGTCAGAACTCAAAGCACCTGTAGGACAGATACGGTAACAAATTTGACAATTGGTACAAGACTCATCTACAAATTTTTGTGAAGTAAAAGATATATCACCCTCTGCCAAAACTTCATAAGCCTCTTTTTTCTCTTCACGTTTTAAGAGTGAAAAAAGAAGTTTACGTTTATCTGGAATTTTTTTATCTTTGATTCTAGAAATTACATCTGCATCTAACTCAAAAGCTTTCAACTCATCTGACGCTACTGCTTCATCAAACTCCATTTTACTTTTAACAGCACCCTTAAGAGAGAGGAAAGAACGTCGGTCTCGTACTTCTTGCTCTTCTTCACTTAACTCTTTTTCATCACCTAAAGAGTCAACTAAAATTTGCTTCTTGGAAAAAGTTGACAGTACAAAGTTTGCCTCTTCTATATTGGTTTCTATCTGATTGTTTAAAAGTCTAGACTCCCCACCACAGTTACAAGCCTCTACATCTAAAATCACTTGTTCATCAGAACCTAATGCCAAAGATATAAGATGTTCAACACTTAAAACACTTAAACATGGTAACTCTTTTTTACAAGCAAACTTATGCTCTTTTTTCTCCAATGCTCCAAAAAAGAAGTTAATGGCTGAAAAATCAGAAAGAGAAAATGACTCAGTAGGACAAACACCCACACAACCACCACACTCTATACAAGCCGATGGGGTAAATGCAGGAACATTCTCTACTATCTCTATGGTAGAAACTGGACAAATGTCTACACATTTTGTACATTCAGAAAACTTACTAGTAACTCGTACACATGAACCTACATTAAAGAGTAAACTCATACTTATACCAATGCTTCCAATTGTTCACAAACATACTCATAGTCACTCAACATAAACTCTAAAGCCAACTCTGCACCATCATGGTAGAGTGCTGTTCTTGACTCTTTTTTCATGTTGATTAAAAAAAGAGGAGCCCAGTTCAAAAGGTGGTCACGTAAAAAACCTTGTTGAACAAGCAGTAACTCTTCTACTCCACCTTCATCATTGGCTTCAAATGCTTTTCTTAGTGCAGCACAAAGCATGTACATAAACTCTAACTCTACCCCAATATGGTCTGGGCTAATCACTCTTGCTTTACTCAATTCTACACGAAAATCTAAAGCATCATAAAGGTTCATAAGTGGATTCTCTCCCCCACTCTCTATCATCTGGTCATCACGTGTATAGAAAGTCTCATAAGGAACAAGGTGAAGTAAAAAAAGATTTGTAAAATCTACATCTAAATATCGCTCTTTTAGTATGCTACTATTAAACTCTTTTCTTTTTCCCCACTCTTTATAATTAGGAAAGAGGTTTAAAACTTCTTCATTTGACTCTATCGACTTTAAAAATTCTGCATCTACTTCGGTCATCATCAATCTTGAAATCAAAGCATAAAGTGCAATACGGTTTTCTATCTCTTCTTTTGTTATATTCATGTTTTTCCATTTTTTTTCTTTATGGCACATAATACCACTTTCAAAATAAATATAGCTAAAAAATATTGATTGTGAAAATAGTAGTAAGGACAGAGAGAAGCCTCTGCCCTTATTTGTAAAGATTAGTCTGTAATCTTTACAGAGTACCCAATATCAGAAATAGCAGGTCCTGTTCGTTTCATATGTTTTGGTCTTCTTAATGTATCACTACTGTTAAGAGGACGAGTCAATTTGTCTCTCCACTCTTGGTAGACTTTCATGTTGTTTTCATAGTTAACATAAATGTCACCAATCTGGTCTTCTTCACCTGCAGCCTCAATAGTTACCTTTTGATGCCAAGCATGGTTACCAGCAATTGGGTCTGGATGTGAAGGAGCAACAGCATTTTGCCATGAACCACTTAGACCATCCCACCAGATGTTGTCAAGGTCTTTGTTAAACTCTTTAAACTGCCAAGTATCACGACGTTCCATCATACCAGCATCAACACCTTGTTTTGGTTTTAAAGTACCAATTTTACCATCCATAGTCATGTCATAAAGTGGTGCACCAAGTCCCATAACACCTAGCTTATGACTGAAACCAGGAATTTCAACAGCATTTTTAAGTTTCCAACGACCAGCATGGTGTGAGTTCGCTAAAACACCAGGCATAGTAGCTTCTGTTGGAACAGCCATAGCAATAAAGTAACCAGACTCTAAACCTGAAAGAGTATCAGTAATAGTAACTTTGATTGGATTACCTTGTTTAATGTTCAATCGTTTTGCATCATCTGTGTTAATCCAAACTGGGTTATGGTTTTGACTTATTTCCATAAGATGTTTAGAGTTAACTGAACGGGTATGAATGTTATATGGCAATCTAAATACTGTATTTAATGCAAACTCATTACCTTTCTCCATATAGTCATGGTGAACTTGTGTAACAAGATGTATCATCTTTTGTCTCTGTTCTTTTGTTGTTGGGTAAATTGGCACAGCATACTCTGGCCATTTCCATTCAGCAAACCACTCAGAGAAGAACTCTAATTTTCTACTTAGTGTGTGGAATCCATCTACAATTTCACCATCTATTTCAACACCAATAGCTTTTTTCTCACCATGATGGTCAACCATTAATGTACCAAACTGATCTTTTTCTACTTCATCTACCTTATACTTATGTCCATGAGCAATATAACTATCACCCTCTTTTTTCAGTGGACGCTCTTGTGGTTTATAGATATCATCCTCTTCTAACCATGTACCTAAGTCTCGTAACATCTCATAGTTAGGATACTTAGTATCTTTATACTTAGGGTTTGCAGCAGCTGCAGCTTTTAAGTTTGGTAAGTTATCAAATGCTGCTTGATACCACTCAGCAATCGATACTGCTCTGCTTGGATCTTCTTTTGAAGCCCAATACTTTTTAACACCTAGTTTTCCATCAGGGTCAACATAGTCAGTCATTAAGTTCGCCCAGAACTCAACCTCTTCCCAAACTTCACCTAAACCAGCAGCCATGTGTGCTTCAAGAGTACCTCTAGCTGGGTGCTTAGGCTTCCATCCCATTTTTTCCAATGCAACTCTAAGGGCTGGTTGTCTAAACGATAACCATCTACTTGGTTGTGTTGCTTCTGAATGTTGATCATGTCTCTCACCAGCTAAACCTACAGGAAGAATATAATCACAATACCAGTTTGTCTCAGACCATGTTGGAGAAAGGTTAAATGAAAGTTCAATTTTATCTTCACGTTTCATCGCTTCAATCCATCTAAATCCATCAGGATTAATCCAAACAGGATTATACATTCTTGGTACATACACTGCTAATTTATCAGCTATGTTCAACCCTTTTTTCTTCCATTTCGCTCTCCACTCATCATCAAGAAGCATATGAGGTAACAAGTGACTCATTTCATAGGTACTTAATGGGTACTCTGGTGGCCATGCCAGCTCACTCCATGCATCAACTTTTGGAGGGTTTTCACCTGAAACTGTTGCAGCTTGACCTTTACCATTTACTGAAATAACGTGCCAGTGGTGTAAACCAATTCCACCTTTATCACCTGCCATAGCTCCACGAAGAACAAATGGTAAGAATCCAGCACGAGCAATCATCCATCCACCACGGTGAGCAATCGGTCCTGCTCTCCAGATATACGTTGCAACTCTTGCACCAGCATCAATGAACATCTCATAAAGTTTTTCAACTGTTCTAGCTTCTACACGACACTCTTTAACAACAAAATCAAGTGTATAAGGTGTGTACATTTCAGAAATCATCTTAATGAAATCTTCATAACTCTCACCTTGAGGAACTGCCTTAATGTATTTCTTTTCCACCAACAATGCCAAATACTCTTTATTTGTCATAAGCTGTTCCCAGTTAACCCAATTTTTTACAAAATTGTGATTAACCAAGTCTTCACCATTGATATCTTTTTCATTTAAAATTCGGTTCGCTAAATAGAGATACAACGCTGTCTCTGTACCTGGCCAACATGGTACCCAAAGGTCTGCCATACCAGCTGAGTTAGAAAGACGAGGATCCATAACAACAAGTTTAGCACCTTTTTTTCTAGCATCAGCAATTCTACCAGCTGCTTGCTGGAAATAGTGACCAGCATCAGCTGCATGAGATGATTGTAAGAAAATTAGTTTTGCATTCGACCAATCTGGTGAATTTCTATCATCATTCGTCCACTGAATAGTTCCTTCTCTTGCACCTGCAGAACAGATGTTTGTATGAGAGTTCCATCCATCAACACCTAGTGACTGAGGTACTCTTGGTCCAAATCCATTCTCATTTGGTCGCCCTACTTGGTACATGATTGTCTTTTTCGAGAACTCATCACCCGATTTAAGAGTATCATGAATTTTTGTTCCAATCTCTTTCATCGCATCATCCCAAGAACTTCTTACCCATTTACCTTCACCTCTTTTAGAACCAGGAGCTCTTCTAAGTGGGAAAGGGATTCTATCTGGATCATACATTTGTGATTGTGCTGCGTAACCTTTCGCACAGTTACGCCCACGCGAACCAGCATGAAGTGGATTACCCATATATTTTTTTACCATAAGGTCTTTTGGGTTTTGAGTCTCTTTATACTTACCAATATCAACCCATGCAGTTAAACCACATGATGCTTCACAGTTTGAACATGCTGTAGGAACCAACATATATTCAGTTGCTTTAATCCCATCAGGATTATCTTCACTTTGAACACCATTTCTACCTGTTCCACCACGTTTCCAATCTTGACCATCAAGCTCTTTAAAAGAGTCCCAATCTTCAAGCTTTGGATAAAATAATAGATTCTCTGGAGTTGAGGTAAATTTTGTCTCATCTGCCATTAAAGGTGTCTCTACAATTGTAGAGAATACACCCTTAGCTACAACAGCACCTGCTACTGTATATGTTGTCCCTTTTAAAAAACTTCGTCTGCTTTCAAAGAAAGAAGAGTTTTCGTTATTCATTTTCTTAACCATATGTATCTCCTTAACTTAACGGTATCATTTGTGGAATTTCTAGCCACGTACTCTTTGCAAGGTAAAGACCAATAAATGTCGTTACTGCTGCAAATTTCAACATTGTTCTATTTTCAACTTTTAGTGATCCCATTGCTATAAAGAATGGAATAATATATCCAAGAACCATCGCTGCCCAGAACTGAGTATTATACGACCCACCTGAATGAACATATGCCAATGTTGCTTCTACTTCTGCTGCTTTAAATGAGAAAAAATACTCTCCCATATACATAGTGAATGATAATGCAACTGATAGTGCTAATATTAGTGTTAAATCTCTTCTAGCTTCTGCTGACCATTTTTCTGAAATAAGAATTAATGAAGCAGAACCTACCATAAACGCTGCAAATAACATTTGAACCAACTCTGCAGGAGCTGCCCACAACTCTCTAGCACTTGCTTCTGCCATAATAATAGCTGTATACATAGTAACTGGTAATGCTAAAAATACAACAAATGGAAAAACTTTTTCATATAAAGAAGATTTTTCTCTTATTTTTTTAGCAATTCCAAGATGACGACCCAATTCAGGGAACGCATCCAAAACACCTATTGCCAACATTAATGTTACCAATCCAGTAAAGAGTGAAGCCATCCAAGCACCAACTGTAATTGCTGAAGTCCAGTGTGGGTGTAAGAAAATGTTTACCATTCTTAACGGTTGATGTAAATCTACCAATGTAAAAAGTAAAAATACATTTAAAGCAATAAAAGAGATAAGAGGCATCATCCATCTAAGGTTAGGCATATCTTCTTTTTTATGTCTATAAAGTAAAAAAGCACCTACAAGTATGACACCTGTACCGATACTTTTCGCCCACATATTAAGTGTAATCATCCATCCCCAGATAATCCCAGGAAGTGCAACATCAAGAGTAACAACTGCTTTAGTTGCTTCTATAACTGTACCGTGATCCATTAGTGTCCTCCTTCTTCATGTGATTCATGAGAATCATCATTGTCCATATCTATAAAACTTTTATTATCTAAATGTTCATGACCAAAAATTGGTCCCGTAAATCTGTCTAAAATAGAGTGATGAGGATCACCTATTGTATCTAAGTGTGTAATGTTATTAAACAATCCATAACCTTCAATTCTCTCATGAGCTAAAGGATTAAGTGTCTGATTTCCACCACCAACATAATAATGTTTAGGATTAGTATGTTTCTCAGGCTTTCTTACTTGAACATCACCCTGATGCTCCATAATATATCTTGAGATATGTGATTTTTCATCTTCAACATCACCAAAGATATTGGCTTCAACAGGACAAGCAACCACACAAGCTGGCATCATACCACTCTCAATTCTGTGAGCACAATAAGTACATTTATCTGCTGTATTTGACTCTGGATCCATATAAATTGCTCCATAAGGACAAGCCATCATACAACCTGCACAACCAATACATCTTGAAGAATCAATATTTACAATTCCATTATCTAAGTAATGCAATGCAGATACTGGACAGATTCTCTCACATGGAGCATTCTCACAGTGGTTACATCTTAATGGTGTAAACGAACGTGAGGTATCAGGGAATGTCCCTATATCTATGTATTTTACACGCAAACGCCAAGAACTTAATGGCACTTCATTTTCAACTTTACAGGCAATCTCACACCCTTTACAACCCATGCAAAGGTTAAGATCGACTAAAAAACCTAATTTCATGTTTCCTCCTCATTTTTATAATTATCATAAGTTATGGTTATTTTAATTAATAACCTAATTTATTAGAATAATAGTCTATAGAGTTTTTGGTTAATAGTTAATGATAATGCTAATAAATTCACATTTATAGTCTTTATGCATTAAGAGTGTGAAGTTTCTTCTAGTCATGATTAGGGAAAATTTATTCTTTAATTAGTTTTATTGATGATTTAAATCGGATAACTTTACTCTTAAATATAAAAAACTGGTTATAATACTTAAAAATTTAACCAATTAAAGGATTATATATGATTAAAAAAATCATTTTAGGTGTTTTAGCCCTCATTATTATTGCAGGAGGTGCTCTTTTTATTATTAATGGTAAAGATAACTATGATGCAAGTAAATACTTAGCTACAGCAACCAAGGGTATAGAGATTGATTCTAAAATAGACTTTACCCTTCCAGACCAATTTGACAAAGCTCACTCATTATCAACTGATACTAAAAAAGTTGTCTTTGTTTTTGCAAAAGCAACAGGACATACAGTAAAAGCCTTTTTAAAAACACAAGATAAAAATTATTTATCAAAACGAAATGCTATCTTTGTAGCAGATATCAGCCCAATGCCAACCGTAATTAGAAATACATTCGCCCTTCCTGATTTAAAAAAGAGTGACTATTCTGTTCTACTTATTTATGATAAAGAGATTGCAAAAACATTTAAAAATGAAGCCCAAGCAGATAAAATTGCTATAGTAACACTTAATAATAAAATAGTTGAAGCTGTGAAATACATCACAACTGAGGCAGAGCTCAAAGCAGAACTTAACTAGGTATTAAAATGGTCATTTTAGGAATAGGAAACATTCTACAAAAAGATGATGGATTAGGAGTCTATGCCTCTACCTATATAAAAGAGAACTATACCTTTAATAAAGAGATAACCATTATTAATGGTGGCGTTGAGGGTATTAACCTCTTCTCCATTTTCGAAGAGAATGAAAATATTTTAATTTTAGATGCTATCCAACTCAACGATGACCCAGCCTCTATCTATCTCATCCCATCTACCGAACTTTCTGGTCATGGTCTTAACTCTGGAGGAGCTCATGAGATTGGGGTTATTCAATGTTTAGATATGCTAGAGCTTCAAGGAAAAGAGCTTCCCAAAGCTACAGTATTAGGTATTATTCCTCATCATGTAACGTTTGAGATTGATTTAACACAAACCATTAAAGAGGCATTCGATGGATACGTAAAAGTGGCTTTGAATTTTTTAGAAAAAGAGGGATTTAACGCAATATTAAAAGAAGAAATCATCTCTCTTGAGGAGATAATTAAAGATGTTAAAAAACTATAGAATAAAATTTTACGATTTTACCACCGAAGTCTCCCAACCATCATAAGAAGCCCCATAAGCTTCAATCATGTCTATAAGAGAGAGTGTTAACTCATCTATGTCAGTATAAAAAGGTTTATCTATACGATAGAAGCTAATACCATTTAACCCCTCTTTGCTTATGTCCGATTGTATTTTAAAACCATCCTCTTTAAGTTTACTTGTCACTTCCTCTTTTTTACTCTCATCACTAAAGTATGCCTTATGCTCAATAGCACGAGCAAGGTGTAAGTTGTCCTCTTTTAATTTAAGAGCATCACACGCTTTATGATTTTGAATAATCTGCCACTCTTTTGCATTTGGATAGAGTAGATTTTTATAGTAGTTCCACTCATTGTCATCTTGGTATGCCGTGGTCATCTCATAAGTAGCATGTTCATCAAGAGCAAAATCCAAGAAATCTTGCCAATTGTAGGTAAATTGAAGATAATATAAAAAAGTAACATACCCATCAGAAAAAATTCTTCCAACATACTTACCAATACGAAATTTAATCAATGAAGCCTCTAATTTATCCTCTAATAAGCTAATCTCTGGCTCTTCATTTGGACTTATTAACCCTTTTTCATTTGGCTCTTTGAGCTTTACTTTTACGAAAGCTATCTGAGGATAGATGTACTTAAACTTCTCCACATCCATTGAAATCCCTGCATTAAACAGAATTGAAGCAGGGTTCCCCTCTAAATTTTTCATATATAGTTCCCAATACTCTTGCATTAATTCATCTCCAAACTCATCAAATACATATCCTCACCATCAAGCACCTTTACACGCAGACTCTCACACTTTGTACAAAAGTAACGTACCTCGTCTACTTCAAAAACATTGCCACACTCTTTACATTCAAGTTTGAGTTTTTGTTTGTTTAATATAAGCTCTGCTCCATCACACATTGTACCCTCTTTAAAGGTATCAAAAGCTATTTGAAGCAAATGTATCTCAATACCTGAGAGTACCCCAATTTTACAGATAACTTTGGTTACTTTTGTTGCTCCATTTTGCTTGGCATGTTCTTCACATTGATTTAAGAGAGCTTGTACTACGCTATATTCATGCATGGTGAATACCTATTCATTTTTACTTTAATTGTACTGTTTAAATCTTTCAGGTGTCTTAGTCGGACAGACTTTCCAAACAAACTCACGCCTTAACTTATGAAATAGACTATCCTCTTCCCAAAACTCAGGGTACATCACCTCTATCTCCCTCTCTTTACACAACTCTATCTCTTCTCTATGCTCCTCTAAATAGTCTTGCTTCTCCCATACGAAATCATCATCAAAGGTATTTTTAGCAAAACTATGTAACTTCTCATAATACTCTTGAGTTTCAAAAAGTTCATCGACCATACCAAGATCTTTTGCAGAATTAGCCGAAATAGGTAAACACTCATCTAAAAGTGTTTGGCTCATCTCTTTCCCTACTCTTTTGGGCAATGTGTATGTATGATACTCACTTCCTGTAAGCCCTAAAGTTTTGTAGTGGGGGTTAAGCACTACACCCTCTTTTGCTACTACATAGTCACATGCTAAACCTAAAAATACCCCTCCTGCTCCTGCATTTCTAGCAAAAGAGGCGATGGTTATTATCTCATCTGCAAAGATAATGGAGCGAATTAAATCGTTCATCGCATTAATATTTGCCCAACCATCTTCACCCTGTTTTTGGCTATCTTCTAAGATATTGAGATGAATTCCATTAGAAAAGAAATCCATACCTCCCACCAAAACCAACACCTCACACTTCTCTTTGAGATACTCAACAGCATATTTTAAACGTATGCATTGAGCTGTACTCATCGCTCCATTGTGAAAGTTAAAACAGAGATAGGCAACATTGTCTCTAAACTCCACAGAGGTTTCATAAAAGGTTTTATAGCTCTTGTCAAACAATAGAGGTAATCTATGCTCTTTTACCCCTTTAAGTCGCTCTTTTAACACATAAGTAGCAGGAAGTTTAAACTTTCCCACCTCTTTAAGATGGCTTATCCAAACAGCCCCATCTACAGTACCCAAACAGATAGCCCCATCACGTTTAGCCAATATCTCTTTAGGCTCTCCTCGTAACCTCTCCTCTTCCCACACTCCAAAGAGATAGCACTTTAGCCCTAAAATCTCATCTAACACTCCTGGTAGGGAGTCTGATAGATAGACTTTTTCTATAATGGTTTGAGTCGTATCTTTTTGCCAATCTATCGCTCTTTTTTCTTGGGTAAAGGGTTCATGTATAGGGTTTAAAATCTGTGGAATAGCTCTGTTATTCTCTATATTTTCAAAAAGCTCATCTAAAAGTTTAAGCGAAGCAGAGACCACCTCTTGACGATAGAGTGAAGCTTTATAGGTTTTGCGTACTTCAAAAGAGCTCTGGGCATAAATATCCCCACCATCATACTCTCCATTAGCCTTTAAAACTACCATACCCCACCGTTTTGTTGGCTCTTGAAGTGCATACTCCAAACTGTACGCCCCTCTATCACCTCTTGGAGCAGGATGAAAGATATAGGTTGGGTAGTTTTCATAGATAGAAGCAGGTAGATAGCTCTTTAAAAAAGGGCATAAGATAAGTGTAGGATTAAAGGCTTCTATCTCTTGAAGCATCTGTTGTTCATTGATAGCAAAGCAGACAGAGACAGTATGATTTAAATATTTTAGTTTGGTGTAGATGGCTTGAGTTTGGGAGTTGAAGGAGGTTACTAAAAGGAGGGTTTTCATATTTAACAAATCCTAGGCAACAACTCCCCAGTAGGTAAGTCTAAAAACCTCTTAGTCCCCCAAGAACTCTTTAAAATCACTCTACCCTCATACTCCTTACTTACCGTTGCAATCACAGCTGAACTCTTATGAGTGCGTTGTAGTACCTCTAAAGCTCTTGCTTCATCTTCCTTTGCTACAGCTAAAAGATACGTTCCCTCATTTGCAAGGTCAACAGCTTCAAAACCCAACATCTCACAAATACCTCGAACCTCCTCTTGCACAGGAATAGCCTCTTCTTCTACTTCAACACAGAGATTAGAGGCTTTTGCCCACTCATTGAGAACGGCACTTACTCCACCTCTTGTGGCATCACGCAAAGCGACTATGTCTATCTTGGCATCTATAAGAGCTTGGATTTGTGGGTACAAAGAGGCACAATCAGTCTCAAGATTGCTCTCTAGCTCTATCCCCTCTCGTGCAGAGAAGATGGTTGCTCCATGACTTCCAATGTCACGACTTACTAAAATGCTCATGCCCTCTTTTAGAGCCGAAGCAGAAATTCCACTCTGTTTGACCTCTCCTATGCCTGTGGTATTGATAAAGAGCTTATCAACTGCACCTTTTGGTACAACTTTGGTATCGCCACTTACAACCACTGCTCCGTTTATCTCTAGCTCTTGTTTCATAGAGCGAACAATTTTCTCTAGCTCTCGTGTAGAGAATCCCTCTTCAATAATGACCGAACAGGTTAAGTACTTGGGTTTTGCTCCCATCATAGCAAGGTCATTACACGTACCACAAACAGCAAGTTTACCAATATCTCCACCATTAAAAAAGAGAGGGCTTACAGTAAAGCTATCGGTACTCATAACCAATTTTTCATCTTCTATAAGGGCTGAATCTTCACTCTTTTCTAAGATGTCGTTTTTGAAGTGTTTGTAGAAAATCTTTGTAATAAGTTCGTTGTTTTCTTCGCCACCGTTTCCGTGGGCCAAAGTTATTGTTTTTGTCATATCAAATTCCCATACTTATAATAAGCCGAACAAGCCCCCTCAGAACTTACCATACAAGAGCCAATAGGAGAGGTAGGCTTACACGCTGTTCCAAAGATAGTACACTCTTTGGGCTTTGCCATACCTCTTAAAATATCGCCACAGATACAGAGTTTATGGTCTTCTATCTCGGCTATAGGCAATATATCTTTATAGACTATTTCAGCATTGTACTCTGCAAACTCATCACGTAGTTTTAAGCCACTATCGGGAACATTACCAAGACCTCGCCATCGAAAGAGACTTATCTTTTCAAAGTACTTCTCTATAAGTGCTTGGGCTGTTAAGTTCCCCTCATAATTTACCACGCGTTTGTATTGAATTTCAAGTTCGGTTCGCTCTTCTACAAACTGTTTGACTATCATGCTAATGCCTTGCATCATGTCTACAGGCTCAAACCCTGTTACCACCACAGGGCGACCATACTCTTTTGGAAACTTCTCATAAATCTTAGAACCAGCTATCACACTTACATGGCTAGGGCCTAAAAAAGCATCAATTCGGTTATTGTAGGCATCTACATGTTCATCACGACTATCTATAAGCTCCACCATCACCTCAGGTACGGTTACATGGTTTATGTGAAAGAGAATATTGGGTACTTTTTGTTTAATCACTTGGTCAACCAACACAGCCGTCATAGGTGTTGTAGTCTCAAACCCAATAGCAAAAAATACCACCTTTTTAGTAGGATTTTCAGAGGCAATTTTTAGACACTCCATAGGAGAGTAAACAAAACGCACATCAGCCCCTTTGGCTCGTGCATCTTGCAGACTTCCATTACTTCCAGGAACTTTTATCATGTCGCCAAGGGTTACCAAAATAACATCCTCTTGCATCGCCAACACATAGGCATGGTCAATTCGCTCTTTTGGCATAATGCAGACAGGACACCCAGGCCCATGAATGAAGTTGATGTTATCAGGCAGAAGTTGAGGCAGTCCAAACTTCATAATGGTATGCGTATGCCCTCCACACACCTCCATGATGTTTATAGATTTTTCTAGCTTCTTTGCATCCGTAGCAATAATCTTTGCATACGCCTTAATGGTTTCTCCATCACGAAAATCATCATATAAGTTCTTTAATTCAAGTTCAGCCATTATACACCTCTATTGGGACACTCATCATCCTCTAAAATGGCTTGTTTTCGTTCATCTTCATCCATGATTTCTAAAATCTCTTTATAGGTATCAATAGAAGCCAATGCCTCTTTTTCATCTATTTTGTTCATCACAAATCCAATATGAAGCAGAACATAGTCACCTACTTTAACATCATCATCAGCCATCATCATGAGGTTTGCATCTCTTTGGACTCCCATGGTATCTACTGTACACATGGTTTTGTCTTCTGATACTTTTACTACTTTACTTGGGATTGATAGGCACATACTAAGTCCTCATCTTTCTTTTGAACTCAATCCAGTCTGCAACAGCTTTTACCGACTCAATATCATTTACATTTACTTCCAAAATAGCTACATTGGGTTTAATACACCGTGCATCTGCTTTCTCTTGCTCTATATCATATTTAAAATGAGGTAACAAATCAGTTTTGGTAATCAATATTAGGTCAGCTTGACGAAACATTACAGGATATTTTGCTATTTTGTCTTCACCCTCTGGCACGGAAACGAGTACAATATTTAGATGTGTTCCAACATCGTATGATGCTGGACAAACCAAGTTGCCTACATTTTCTACAAAACAGACATCTATCTCTTCAAGTGGCATATGATGTAACCCTTTATGCACCATAAAAGCATCTAAATGACAAGCTGTTCCTGTCTGAATCTGCTCGGCGTGAATCCCTTTTGCTCTTAGACGATTTGCATCTCGTTCGGTCTCTAAATCACCCTCAACTACACCAAACTTGAAGTTTGCCACATCTGATAAGTACTCCAAAAGTGTTGTTTTCCCTGAACCTGGGCTAGACATAAGATTAATCCCTAACACCCCTTGCTTCTCCAAATGGCTTCGATTATGGTCTGCTTCTTGGTCATTTTTGTCTAAAATTTTCTGAATAACAGAGATGGTCTTAGCATCGTTAAGTTGAGGGTTATGATTTAGGTGTTCATGAGCCTTTTGATGCTCATGTGAATGGTCATGGTCATGCGAATGACTATGCCCCTCCTCTGCATGGCTATGAGAGTGAAATGTTTTTCCACCATCATGACTATGCTCTCCTTCGTTTCCTTCCATACCTCTAATACTACACCCACAATCTGTACACATATAACGCTCCTATCCTATTAAAATATTTGTTCCAACCACAAGTGAGACAACCCCTGCTATGGTAAAGACTCGTCTTACATTTGTAAGATTACCTAAAAAGTTCTTGTTGATATAGAGTATCAACATTCCAAAACTCATAAACACAAGCATCACACCTGCTGTAAATGCTCCCACCATCGTAAAGTTTACCGTTCCACCTGCTACAACACCAAGGGTAATCAGCATTCCACGAACACCACCTATACCCATAAGAATCCCCAAAGCAAAAGAGGAACGCTCATCTACTTTGCTATGCTCATGGCTTTTCCCAAACCAAATATGAACATGCTCTTCTGCTCCATGCATATGTTTTCGCAACTGTATACGGTCAGTCGCCACCATAAAGAGCAGATAGACCCCCATACCTATAATAACCGTAGCCGAAATCATATCACCATAAGCCAACAACTCATCAGAAATCACCACCGACTCCAACATTTTGGCAAAAATAAACAACATTAACCCATGCCCCAGAGCAAAGAGTGAAGTTATAAGCATCGTTTTCTTTTGATTTTTACCTATAGAAAAGTCAGCAATAACCGTCAAATGGTCAGGACCAAAGGCATGAAGTATACCATACCAAAATATAAGTAACAGTGACAACTCCATACTCTCTCCTTTAAAATTTAAAAACTGAATGAATGTTCATTATATTAGTATGAAAGTTATTAAACTTATATTAAAAGGGAAATTTTTAAATAGTATAAAATAAAAATGGTGTTTTATGTAGTGGCTCTCATGCTAAGGAAAAACTGTTTAATTTTAACTTTTTAGAGTAGCCACAATCTGCCCAAGAGCAATCCCACCATCATTAGGTGGAATTTTATTTCCAATAATCGCAGAAGGAATTCGTTCTAATACCAAACCCAAAAGTACCCTATTTTGAAATACTCCTCCACTCAAAACCAAAGGTAAATTATAAAGCTTATAAATACTATCTATCATCTCTACAAGTGTATTAAAAAACTTAGAAACAGCCATAACTACACTCTCTTCTTCGTTAATAGCTTTTATCATAGGTAAAATATCTATCACCCCATCTTTAAACCTAAAGTCGTAAAAAGAAGAGATAGAAGCATCATAAAGCTCTTCCATTCTCATGCCACTTTCTCCCTCAAAACTCATAACCTGACAAATACCAGTAAGCGATGCCACAGCATCAAAGAGTCGCCCTACAGAAGAGCTTAAAGGAGCATTTAGAGCCTTTTGCCACATGAGGTATTGGGTTTTTAGTTCATTAGGAGTAAAAGCTTTGGTCGTGGCATTCTCTAAGTTTAAAACCTCATCTTTATAAACATCAAAAAGCAGACTGAGTGCCACCCGTTTTGGCTCTTTTATCGCTTTTGCTCCACCAAGCAGTTTAAAGTAGTTGATGTATGCTACTCTTTTGTAACCCTCATAGTCACAAACCATAAATTCCCCACCCCAAAGGTTGCCATCGTCTCCATAGCCTGTTCCATCAAAGGCAATACCTAAAACCTTTTCTGTAATCTTTTTTTCAGCCATCACTCCCAAAATATGAGCGTAATGGTGTTGAACCTCTCCTAGGGTCCTATTGCCATAGCACCGTTTAGCATATTTTGTAGACTCATAATTTAGATGTTTATCATGTATCACTACTTGTGGCTCAAAGCCATAAATCCGTTTCAAGTTCTCAATATTTTCTCTAAAATACTCCACCGATTCAATCCCATCCAAATCACCAATATGAGGAGACAAAATCACCTGCTTGTTAAACCCAATAGCCACTGTATTTTTTTGATTTGCTCCTACTGCTAACACCTTTTTCTCTAAAGTAAATGGAAGTTCAATACGTGCAGGAGCATAACCCCTAGCACGACGCAATATAATAGTTTGCCCATTTACCACCATTGCTACCGAATCATCACAGCCATTGACTATCTCTCTATTATGGTCAAGTAAAAAGTCATAGACATTGCTTAGATTCTCAATGCTCTCTCTGTTAGTTGCTAGTGGTTCATCAGTTATATTCGCCGAACTAGCTACTAAAGGGCGATTTAGTTTAGTTAAAAGGAGTAAATGCAAAGGTGTATAAGGCAAAAATAGTCCAATACGAGAAAGATTTGGAGCAATTCCCGTAGGTCGGAATGTCCTCTTCCCGACAATCACAATAGGACGCTCAATAGATGTCAATAACTTCTCTTCATCTGCATTTATTTCGCCCCATTCCCTAGCCATTTGCATATCTTTTACCATTACAGCCAAAGGTTTAGTAGGTCTCTGTTTTCTCTCTCTCAACTTTAAAACAGCCTCTTCATTAGTTGCATCACAAACCAAATGATAACCACCAACCCCTTTAATAGCTAAAATGTTCCCTTGTTTTATAAGCTCAACAGCCTCATCAACTATTGTCGGGATGGGGACATTCCGACCTACGAGTTCCAAACTCACTCCACAATCCCAACAGCCTATGGGTTGTGCATGATATCTTCTATCAAGAGGATTTTTATACTCCTCTTCACACGCTTTGCACATCTTAAAAAACTTCATAGAGGTATTGACCCTATCATAAGGTAAATCGTAAATAATAGAGTAACGCACCCCACAATGGGTACAGGTAATAAAAGGGTAACCATAACGTCGATTTTGAGGCTCAAATAGCTCCTCTTCACAAGCTTTGCAAATGCTTATATCAGGAGGGATGTTAACCGTTTTTTCGCCACGATTATTAGTTTGTATAATCTGAAAATTGTTAAACTTTTTAGAGGCTATTCTCTCTACATCAAGCGTATCAATAGAGGCTAAAGGAGGAAGTTCTTTTTTAATTGTATCAATAAACAGGTCAAGTTTATCGTTAGAAGCATTAACAACTATCTCCACCCCTTGCGTTCCATTTAAAACCGTTCCATTGAGCTTAAATCTTGTCGCTAGTTGGTAGATAAAAGGACGAAAGCCTACTCCTTGGACTGTGCCTTTTATGATTATTTTATAGGTTTGCATTGTACTCTTGAAGTTTTTCTATGAAGTATTCTAAAGAGCTATTTTTAGAAAAGTCTAACTCATAAGTTCCTCTCTTCAACTCTTTTATCATTTTTTGAACAATTTGAGGTTCACTATTGACTTTTAAAAACTTCATTAACTCTTTTTTATGGTCTGAATGAACACTGTTTGTATTTTTATCAATAGTTAGAAACCAACTCTCTATCTCATTACAAACAACAAACAGATAAAATTGGTTTTTTAACGCTTTATCAATTTTATATTTTGGTAAATATTCTCTTTTTAACTCAACTAAACATTCATGTGTATTTTCACTTGTAAAACATTTAGTCTTTAAATCTATCATTAAAAAAACTGCTTTATATTTTTCTCGTTCCAATGCTTCTGTAATACGCTTGGTCATTCTATTCCCATTGGCAATTTCACATTTATTAGCACAACCAGACGGTTCACAATCAATAATGATATTATGATTATCTTTCAAATAATTTTTAAAATATTGATTAAAAAAATCAGCTTCACTGTTCTCTACAATGAGTAAAATCCTATTTTCTTTACTTTTAAACTTATGATTTTTCTTTCTTCTCATTCAAAATTTCCTACTATATTTGAAGCAATTAATTCATCAAGTGTTAATGGTCGTTCATATCCTAAACGCTCCATTTTTCCTTCCAAGTCAGGAATATCTCTTGCTCTTATTGACTGAGTATCTCCATCATTATCACGATAAATAAAGACTATCTCATCTAAATTCGCATATTTTAAAATTTCAGTTGAATGAGTCGTAATAAGTATCTGTTTTTCACTTGCTCTAAAGCTCTCTAGCAGATAATTTACTGCTTTTAAATGCAAATATCGTTCAGGTTCGTCAAAAGCCAATAATACACTTTTATCATCTTCTTGATTTAATGCTGTTATAGTTGCTAGGAGGTTAATAGTTCCATCTGAAACAACATCAATACCAATTGATTTATTTTTCTCATGAAACCCAATTAAATAATTCCCAAAAGTTTCTTGAATATCAATACCATCAATCTCATTAACAATTCCAATCATTGAATTAGAAATCAGTTCAAGATTGTTTTTGTTTAAATTAAAAAGATTTTGACCCAAGTTTGAACCATCTTTTTTTAAATGATTTGTAGACCTCTTATGTGACCATTTACGAATATTCTCTGTGTTAATAGCATAAGTTTTTATATATAAATTTTTACGTGATTCTATTTTTAAATTTGAATCAATAGCCATAGTTAATAAGTACTTAAATAAAATATATATATAATTTTTAAGTTTTTCTTGATTTTCTCTAAAGAAAGAATAAAGTTTTTGTATAGTTTTATTACTATCATAATATTTTTTATTTGATAAAATAAACTTCAATACTTTTTGATTTTTTTTATCTACTATTAACATCATATTCATACAAATAGACAATATCTGATATTCATCAAACAAAGAAAAACTTATTATAATCTCACCTTTATCTCCCTCTAGCTGTTCACCATTAACATTAGCATTAATTTGACAGTGTTCAAATATTGCTCGAATAACTATTTTCTCTTCAGATGTATTGTAGTTTTTAATATTACTATAACCACCTTTTTCCTTAATAGCTCTCTCAACATCCTTTGTCATCGCAATATCAATAAACTCCAAAACATCAATCAAATTACTCTTACCACTATTGTTCTCCCCAACAACAATATTCATCTTATCTAACTCAATGGTAGTATCATAAAAGCTTTTATAATTATGTATATATAATTTGGTTAATTTCATAAAGTTATCCTATGGATTTAATAGCATATATTATAACACACTACAAATACAATCCACCATAGACAGCATTCTCTTTTCCTATAGGTAAACTTTTATTCATCAAAGGTTTATATATCCCCAATGTTCTTTGTATTCTACCGTAAAGTGATTGGTTAGCAAACGTTTCACCTGTTAAAATAACCGTTCGTGTTTCTACTTTTTCAATGAGTTGAGGGACAATCTCACCAATGTAATCACCAAATGATTCATAGATACTATAACACATATAAGAGTTTTCAACATCTCCCAGTTGGTAGCTCATAATCGATGTTAAAAAGGCATAGTTATCAAAACGGTTGTCTTTTACTCGGGTATCTATTTGCAATCCACCTTTTCCTAAAAAACTCAATGCTTCAGCAGATATGCCTTCAAAACTCTCATCTTCTAAACCCAAAGTTATGGCTGTGACTTCAAAAATATCCATATTACCTTTTAGGTTATCTAAACGCTCCCAAATTTTAGGATATCTCTTTTTATAATTTCCTACTAAACGATCTGAACCCTCTCTCAGTGTTGAGATTTTCTCCCACAAATTATCTGATTCAAAAGGAATCGGAGGGACAGCATTTATAATCTCTTTACCATTGTAATACAAGAAGTTTAAGTTCCCATCAAAGTGAACACCTATGGCTTTTTGTCCTACTTTTCCATGCTCGGCTAAAACAGACATCATCGAAGCTTTATATTGAGGGAATATTTTTTCATTTTCATGACCAGACTCAAATGCCTCACCCTCTAAGATATGTACTCCATTACCTTTTATGCTAGTGAACTTCTCAATAGAATCAATAATCGTCTCACCATCACCATCAACAGCCAACAAATCATGGGCTAAAGAGACAATGCCATTATCATTTTTAACCACTTGAGGAAAGAGAATTCGCTCTCCTGAAACAAAAAGTTTTTCATCTTGATTAATAAATATTTTTGTATCATTTTGAGATGTTAAAGGTAAGTCAAAATCTACTAAAAAATCTGCCTCTTCACTACTGTCACACTCAACATAGGCGATGTACTCCAAACCTGCATTTAAAATCTCTCGTGCTAAAAGCATGCTCATACCATCATCAGGAAACTTAACCAAAACAGAAGAGCCATAGAGTAATTTTAGCTCATCACTCTTGGTTGCCACACGTAACAGAGGTCGCTCTATACTTAACAAGGCATTGAACTCTTGCTGTACCAGCATAAGGTGTTCGTTAAAACCACCTGCTGATGCCATAAGTAGTGTACTGCTAGAAGCATTTTCAGCACTGACTTTAAAAAACTTTCTGTAACCATTCATAGTTTTCATAAGCACTGTTTTACCTAATGCAATGGCTCGTCCACTTACCTCAAATAGCTTTCGGTAAGAACCTTTATCCAGTGCCATATGTTCTGTTTCCTTATCTAACATACGTAGACCAATACCACAGTCAATACATGAAATCAATGGATAATCCACACGTAGAGCGTTACTCTTTCGCTCCTCTTCACAGGCTGCACAAGGTACTAAAAATTTCATACTAGAATTGGCTCTGTTATAAGGATATTGGTCTAAAAATGGGTGTTGTGAACCACAATGATTACAGGAAGTAAAAGGGTAATAGTAACGTCGGCTACTTACATCAAACATCTCTTTTTGACAAGTAGGACAAGGGGCGATATTGGTAGGAAGTTTCGTACTGTTTATCGTTGGTAAAACCAACTTCTCTTCTCTAAAAAAATGTTTACTTTTAGCCAAAAAGAGTGAGGCAGGAAGTACCTCTTCTAAACCTTGTAAAAATGCTTCTAACTTCTCATCATTACTCATCGCTGAGATGGTAATGGTTTTACTGTCTTGAAAAACATCAAGCTCTATCTCTATCTGTTTTGCATAGGCTCTTATGAAGTCAGCAATATAAGTTTTAGTAGAGTTGAATTCCAGTTGAAAGATAAAATACATAGTGTTCCTTGAAAGCGTAGAGTAAATTGTTCACTACAGAACCAAATAGATATTTAGCTCTATAGTAAAAAACTAAATATGGTGTAACTGTTTTGGATTGGCAAAGAAATCAATAATCTCTTCAAAAGTCATGTTTTGACTGTTCCTCTTTAAAGTTATGCCTGAGTTTTTTAACTCTTCTAAAGTCGTATCTACCAACTTTGGCATCGCATCTAAAACCGATTTTGTTAATCCATTTTTAACTTCAATAATATCCTCAGCTACCATTGTAATGAGTTGCACTTCACCCATCTCTTCATGAAACGAACAGATTTCTATCATCATAGTAATCTCAACTTCATTGGCTGTTTTGCGAGTAGCAGATTCATTCTTCATTACTTCATCTGCATTTTCAGAAGCAATGGTTCCAACTGAACCCTCTTTTGAGCCTGTTCCAACCACAATAATTTTGTCATACTCTTGGTAGTAAGTCATGAGAGAGAACCCTAAGGTTCCTCCCTCAACAATGGCTAAGTTCTCGGGAATATCATAGTTCTCTTCGATATACTTTGATAAGTATGCCCCAAGACCTTCGTCATGGAACATAATATTACCAATACCAATGAGTGCTACTTTTTTATAGTTCAAACTTACGCTTCTTTAACAAATTTATCACCACCAATAACAATGGCAATATCTCCCTCTTTCCAGAAGATGGTTCTCCATACTTGATAATAGATATGAAAAACAACCCATGTAATGGTCAACCACATAGTATAGTGATGAACAATACGAACATCCATAATAGTTGCTTTTGCTCCACCCAAAATAGCATGACTAGCAGGTACTGTCCAGTCTGTTACAGCATGTAGCATCCACGGCCACCAAGCACCAATACTACTCTCTCCAGATGCTAACCCATGTACATAAAGCTGAAGCCCTGTTAAAAGCATCCATGCCAGTAACAAGTGAAAAATTAAAAAGTAAACACTATTAAAACTATCACTATGCGTAGAGTCAAAATTCTTTCTTCTATTTAGTGTAATAAGATTTAAAAGCACCTCAAAAAACTCTTTAATATTTGCCCATGTAGGAATAACCTTTTTCCATGGCTTCTCAAAACGTGAAAAGAAAAAGAGATATGCAATAATAATAGAGGTAACATCAAAGATAATAGCCACCATAAAGTGACCCCAACGGTTCCAAGCCATTACATACTTGTCTACAGCAGCATCAGCAATGAATGTCTGATAGTATGGTGCAGCGATGTAAAGACCCGTGGCAACAGCCACAATCATAGAGAAGACGTTAACCCAGTGGATGATTCTCATCGCAGGGGTCATACGTCTTACTCTTTTAAATCCTTTAGATTCCATGACTTACTCCTTAAAAGGCACAAGTAGGGTCAATTTTGTAAACTGCCAACTCTTTACCTTGAATATCAACCACATGTACAGCACAAGCGATACATGGGTCAAAACTGTGAACGGTTCGTATAATCTCTAATGGCTCTTCAGGATTAGCAACAACCGTACCAATTAAAGCTGCTTCATAAGCTCCAACTTCACCATTTGGTCCTCTAGGTCCTGCATTCCATGTAGATGGTACAACAGCTTGGTAATTTTCCACTTTTCCATCTTTAATCTTAACCCAGTGACCTAAAGCTCCTCTTGGTGCTTCAGCAAGTCCACGACCTTTACAGTCAGCAGCAACCTCATCAAAATTAAACTCTGTCCATGTGCTTAAGTCCCCAGAAGCTGCATTTTTAGCCAGTTCATCAACCCACTCAACCATAATATCACCAATCATCTCAGTCTCAATGGCTCTAGCAGCTGTTCTACCAACCGTAGAGAAAAGAACGGTCAAAGGAAGACCTGAACGATCTAAGAAGTTTTTAGCATATTTAGTAATACGTTCGTCACCACCAACATAACCAACCACGATTCTTGCCAATGGTCCAACTTCTACTTTTTTACCATTGTAGAGTGGTGACTTAATCCAAGAGTACTTCTCATCTGTTTTCAAGTATGAGTAACCATCATCTTTTTTATCAAGACCTGTATATTTAGGGATAGTTGTCCCTTCATATGGATGCTCTGGAGCACCTGTACCCTCATACCATGCGTGGGTAACATCTTCTGTAATTTTTGACTCATCAAGTGGATGTACTTTTGTAATATCTCCACCAAGAACAAGCCCACTGTTAAAGAGTGATTTTGCTTTGTAGAAACCTGTATCATCAAGCTTAAAATCTCCATACGTCATGTATGAAAGGATTCCTCCACCTGTTCCACCAACATCTTTACCTAATGCACCTTTATGGTCTGAAGCATGGAAGGTAGCCGAACCATCGGTAGCTTCTTTAGCATACATGGTACCTGCCATGTAAATATCTGGAAGGTAAGCCCCTTTAATAAAGTCATTAGAGTCTTGTAAAATCTGCTTAAAGAGTGCAATTCTTGCAGGATTTTGAATGTCTTGAACACAAGTAACACCACCAACAACAATAGATTGTGGGTGTGGGTTTTTCCCACCAAAAATAGCCTGCATTTTAGCCATGTCTCTTTGAACATCAAGTGCTTTTAGGTAGTGTGCCACCCCAATAAGGTTCTGCTCTGGTGTCAACTTATAGTTGTTGTTACCCCAGTAACCATTACCAAAAATTCCTAGTCTACCTTCACTAGCAAACTTTTTCACTCTATCTTGAACAGCTTTAAAGTCAGCTTCTGCTGAGATGTACGGTTTATGTCCAGCTACACCTGCCCACTTTACAGCTTCTGCTACTGTTTTAGCAGGATCAGCTTTGGTCGCAGAGATAATATCAACAAAATCCAATGCATGTAGATGATAGAAGTGAACCAAGTGATCATGTACATACAATGCCCCTTGAATAAGATTTCTTACTAAACGTGCATTTTTAGGAATGGTAATGTTAAACGCATCTTCTACAGCTTCAATAGAACGTTGGTAGTGTGTACCTGTACAGACACCACAAATTCTCATCGCCATCAAACCACAATCTCTTGGGTCTCGCCCTTTAAGAATGGTCTCGATTCCTCTAAAAAGTGTTGACGAGGCAAAAGCATCAACAATCTTGTTATTCTCATCAATCACAGCTTCAATTCTAAGGTGACCTTCAATTCTTGTAATTGGGTCAACAATAATATGTTTCTTTCCTGATTTAGGTGCCTCTGCTGCAGGAGCAGCTACTTCTTCTGTTGTCGTTTCAGTTGTCTCAACTGTTGTATTATTCTCAGCCATTATTATGCCTCCTCACTTTCACTTTTTTCATTGTCACTTTTCTTACCTGCGACGGCACTAGCAGCTGCATGAATAGCAATACCCACACCTGCTGCTGTTAACAATCCTAAACCAAACTCATCAACAGTTTTTTCAACCCCACCTGTTGGTGCCTTGATGTTAGCATTTGCCATTGGTCTCTCATAGGCATATTTGTCCCAAAAATCAGGCTCTGAACACCCAATACATCCACGTCCAACACCAATAGGCCAGTTTACCCCTTCGTTGTAACGAATAATTGAACAGTTATTAAAGGTCATTGGACCTTTACATCCTACTTTATAGAGACAGAAGTTATTTTTTGCCCCTTCATCACCCCACTCTTCAACATACTCCCCTGCATCAAAGTGTGCACGTCTTTCACAGTTATCATGAATACGGTAACCAAATGCAAATTTAGGTCGTAAGAGAGAATCAAGCTCAGGTACTGTTCCCGTAAGAACATAATGAAGAATAACACCAACCATATTAGATGGGTTCGCAGGACAAGCAGGAATATTAATAAGTGGTTTACCCTTTACAACATCCATAACACCTACAGCATCGGTAGGGTTTGGAGCAGCTGCTGGAATTCCTCCAAAGGTAGCACAAGAACCAACAGCCACAACAGCTGCTGCATCTTTAGCCACACGTACCAAGTGGTCATGGAAAGTTTCAGCATGAGCACCAATTGTTCCGTATTGACCATTTATTCCCATTGGAATCGCACCCTCTACAAAGAGTAAGTACTTACCTTTGAAATGCTCCATTGCCTCTTCCATCTGCTTCTCAGCTTGATGACCTGAAGCTGCTTGAAGTGTTTCATGGAATTCAAGTGAAATAATGTCTAAGATAATTTCATCAATTTGTGGTCCATCTGAACGAAGAAGTGCTTCTGAGTTACCAGCACAATCAGAGAGTTCTATCCAAATAACAGGAACACGGTTCATAAGAACAGCAGCCTCTGCTACCAAAGGAGTAAACGAAGCAGGAAGCATTAACATTGCCGTTGTAGCTGATGCCCACTTTAAAAAATCTCTTCTCTCAAGACCTTGCTCTTCAATGCTCTCTGTAAAGTCATGTCTATTTTTTAGTGGAGCGAGTTGTTTTAATTCATCCAATCTTGCTCTACATCCTGCATAAAGTGATTCATAATATGCATCACCTCTATTCGTATCTACTTTAGCACTTTCAGCAGTAAAGAGTTTCTTTACCGAGTCATGTTTATCAATACTCATCTGCTTCTCCTTCTATTTTTTTGAATAACTATTCATTAGTCTAAATAAAAGGAACTTAAATTCTAATGAATGACTATTCATTTATTGAAAAAAAGGGTGAGCTGTTTATTTTTATTGATAAGTAAAGGTAATGTTAATAGGAGTAAATAACTCTTTTATTGCGTAGTACAAACCGAACAAACATCAAAAGTACGAAAGATAAATGATGCCTCTTCAACAGAAGTAGCCCCTCTCATCGCTTTAGTTGAGACCCCCTGCTCTTCTCCATTGCCATTGCTTAAGTTCCATTGTGTCGGTACGATAATTTCATAATTTGTAATGAGTCCATCTTTTACTGTAGTTTTATGAATCAGAGACCCTCTTGCAGCCTCAACTACGCCAACTCCTTCAAAATCCATTGGTCTATTGTTTGCTTTAAAAGTACATGATTCCTCTTGTAGATTTAATCTTTTAAGCAACTGTTTACTGTAACTTATCAAGAGTCCCATCTCATAAACTCGGGCAAATATTCGTGTTAATGTTGAATCTTTATAACGCTTATGCAAAGCCTTTACCATCGGTTCTTTGGCAATCATACCACGAGCAAGTGAGCCTACTTCAAAAAGTCTGTTTTTATAGGTTACACTTTTTGCCATGCTTCCTTTTTGTCTCTCTTCTTTAACATAATTGGTGTCAATAGTCGAAACCTGAGTAGGAATAGACTTACCTATTTTAAAACAGAGACACTCACCAAAAACGATAAATCTATCATGACTTTTTCCCATCTCTGCCATGCCACTAGAGCCTAGTAAAAGAAGTACTTTTCCTAAGTCTCCTCCTATTTTCGGTAGGTCTAACACAGAGTCCATAGCCAATATATCATCTATCTTTACACCCACCATTATCTGTTCAAAAAACTTAATGGATTCATCAACCAAACTCTCTGCCTGCATCACATCAACATAGGTTGGGTCACAGGTCACCCCTCCAGGAACAGCATAACTTGAATGAGGCCACTGACCAGCAAAAATAGCCAAAGCTTTTGTAATAGTAGAAGAGAGATAAGAGGCTTTAAGTGCATGATTTTCTTCACCCTGCTGATCCAAAAGTTTTTCAAGTTGAGGAAGTATAATCAAGTAAAACCACTTCACATGATTCTGAATCAACTCACACGCTAAGGTAAACTCTCGAATATCATTTGCTTTATTGGTTAAGTTCACCTTCATCCCCACACTTCTGTACCCATCCTCTATGGCACGAACTGAAGCAATAAGATGAGCATGATTACATATACCACAAACCCGAGGGGTTATAACCAACGCATCTCGTGGTGGTTTCCCTGTCAAGATATTTTCAATACCACGGTAAAACCCAAACTTGATGGTTACATCGTCTATTTTATTATTTTTAAATGAGAAGTCTAGCTCGGCTTCACCTTCTACTTTTTCTATTAGTTTTTTAACCATCATACTTAATTATCCTCTCCTCAAACCTCTTAATCTTAAAACTCTTAGCAATTCCAGTAGCTGTGAGATAGGCTCTTTTGGGTACACCTAGAGGCATAGTCGTGGGGATGCCCATATTGGTTTGGGTCATATAGAGGGCTGTTTTAGGGAAGTCTGGTTCGGTACATCCAAAACAGGGAGTACCTACAATGGTTTTTGAACTGGCATCGTTCCAAAGTATTTTATTACAGCTTCCTCTCGTGTGAGGTCCTTGACAACCTTGTTCATAGAAGAGACAGCCCTCTTTTAAACCAAACCCTTTGGTGTCAACCTTCCACTCAAAATACTCATTACGACTACAGCCCGTATGTACAGTAATACCATACAACTCTTGAGGACGAAACATGTCGTCTAAAACTATGTCTTTCTCTTTTGCTAACATTAACAATACAAACGAGAGCCATTTTGGATGAATGGGACACCCAGGTAGAGAAATAAGCTTTGAAAAATATAGCTCATGTCGCTTGGTTTTCTCTTTTATGTCAAATGCAAAACCTGTAATATTCTTAGGGTCAGCCTCTTTAAAAACACCTCCAAAGGTAGCACAGGTTCCTGCTGTTATAATATGTTTAGCTTTTTGTGCATACACTTCTACAACAGTTGAAAGTTCAACCCCACCTTTTAACATCCCTTTTTCTCTAAATGAACCTTCTAAAATAAGAACATCACAAGCCAATTGAGTTTTAATAACCTCTTCAAGTATATATTCTGTATCTAATAGTGGATGGTAGAGAAGTTCAAAGTGAGAGAGTATAGAAAAAAGTTCTGGATGGTTAAAAAAAGAGTGAGCATTACCATTACAAGTAATGCTTTGAAGCCAAAGGAGTTTAGGCTTTTTCACAATCTAAACTTTTAAAGCATTATAGATATTACGTGATATATCCTCAACATAAAACTCTATGTCATTAGGTAAAACCTCTTCTCCTTTTAAAAAGACCATACCACCAAGATAACCCATAAAAAGACCAAAAGCAGAGAAGAAATCTTGGTTACGCAAGGCACCTGACTCTACTCCATCATCGAAGAAAATCATAATTTCGGTGATGAAGCCTGAGACACATATCATCCCTTCACAACCGTCGTTAAATACCTCTCGATTAGAGAGATAGACACGTAAAAAGTACTCTATCATCTCTGGTTTCTCTTTTGCCATACGAAAGTAGAGTGTAACTATTTTTTTAACTTTCTCTTCTGTTGAAACTTCAAGTCCATTGACCTCACGTATCTCATTTCCTAAAACTTCTGAAGTATATTTAATAATCTCTTTTGCCAACATATCTTTAGATGAAAAATAGTTATAGAGATTTCCTACACTCATCTTTAATGCTTTTGCAATATCTGGAATAGTTGTTCTATGAAAACCATTAGTTGAAAAAAGTTGTAAAGCAGTTTGAATGATGGACTCTCGTTTTAATGCTTTTTTGTCGGCTATTTTCAATACTTACCTCTTCTTGTTAGTTTAAAAGTATTTTAACATAATTATTTATAACATAATAGATATACTCTCGTAAAAGAGAAAGATAGAGAGGAAAGACATTTATCTAGTAAGATATAGTCAAAGACTATATCTTACTTTTACCTGCAAAAGGAAGTAGTGCAGAAGCCCATGTAAGTCCACCACCAAAGGTATCGAGTAGCATTAACTCTCCCTCTTTAAGTCGACCTGATTCCCAAATATTATTAATAGCCATAGGGATAGAAGCAGCTGAAGTATTTCCATACTTACCAACCGTTAAAACCACTTGTTCCTCTTTCATTTTTAATGAATCACCTACAGCTTTAATAATTCTATAGTTTGCTTGATGAGGAATAAAATGAGGGATGTCTTCAGATTTAATCTCATTTTTGGCTAAGATATCTTTTACATCCTTTGTTAAAGTCTTTACAGCCAATTTAAAAGTTTCATTTCCTTTCATCTGAACAAAGTTTAGACCTTGTTCTATAACTTGCTCTGAAACAGGGTTAACACAACCAGGAGCTGGAGTCACTAAAAAGTCAGAGTAAGAGCCATCTGCTGATGCATGAATATCTATAAACGCTTCAGATTTATCTTCTGTAGCAGAGATAACTGCTGCCCCTGCTCCATCTCCAAAAAGTATACATGTTGTTCTATCTGTATAGTCCACAATCGATGAAAACTTCTCTGCCCCTATGATAAGTACATGTTTTTTCATACCCGACTCTATAAATGCTTTTGCTACACTCAAAGCATAAACAAAACCCGAACAAGCAGCAGAGATATCAAAGGCTTGAACATTTTTAATACCAAGTTTATCAGAAATAATACATGAAGTTGCAGGCATATTAAAATAGTCAGGAGTAACGGTTGCACAGACCACTAAATCTATATCAGATGTTTCTAATCCTGCTCTCTCTATAGCAATTTTAGAAGCTTTTGCAGCCATGTCACTGGTATACTCATTAGCTGCTGCAATACGTCGTTCAGATATACCTGTACGCTTTAAAATCCACTCATCACTTGTGTCGACCATCTTCTCAAGATCGGCATTACTTAATACTTTAGAGGGAACATAAGCCCCAATAGAATGAAATTTTGCGTACATTATTTACCTTATTTATTTTGTTCTGTTAGCAATTTCTCTATGGCACTATTTACATTAGAATCACTATATGTGATGGCTTGAAAAATAGCATTTTTAATCGCCTTAGAGTTACTTTTTCCGTGCGATATAATAGCACAACCATTCACTCCAAGTAAAGGGGCACCACCATATTCTGCATAATCTACCTTCTTTTTTAGCTTAGTGAATACTTTTTTTCTCATAAGTAAGGCACCAAACTTAGCAGGAATAGATTTTCTTATCTGATCTTTCATGAGAGTAAAAATAGTTTTAACAACACCTTCACTTGCTTTGAGAACGATATTACCTGTATAACCATCACAGACAACAACATCTACCTCACCATTAAAAATATCTGAACCCTCAACATTCCCTTTAAAACCAGGAACATCTTTAAGTAATTTAAATGCCTCTTTTGTTAAAGCATTACCTTTACTCTCTTCCTCTCCATTAGATAATAATCCAACTGAAGGGTTTCTAAGTCCTAAAACTTTTTGAGCATAAACTTCACCCATAATAGCAAACTCATATAAGTTTTTAGCAGTACAATCCGTAACAGCTCCCACATCTAACAGTAACGTTTTACCATTATGAGAAAGACTTGGCATGAGTGTTGCTAAAGCAGGTTTAGAAATATGAGGTAATCTTCCTATGCGTAGTGTAGCTAAAGCCATGGTTGCACCAGAGTGTCCAGCAGAAACAACAGCGTCAGCATGATTGTCACGTACCAACTCTACAGCTTTAAAGATAGAAGACTCTTTTCTCTTAAGTGCTTTAGTAGCTGATTCACTCATAGCAATAACATCTGTAGATTCTACAATTTCAACTTGCTCAAGATAGTATTGTGGAAGGTGTTGTAATATCAGTTCTCTATCACCTACAAGTATAGGTAAGAACGTTTTTTCATCTAAGGCTTGAGTTACGCCTTCTATAATAGGCTCGGGACCAAAGTCCCCACCCATTGCGTCAATAGCAATTCTAATCATCAGAACTACTTAATTATGCTTTAGTCGTATTATATTCACCAGTTGTCATGTTCATATGGTGAGGCATTCTCCATGTACCATCTGCATCTTTTACAGGTCTTGGTAATGTTAATTTGTAATGCGTTCTTCTTTTTGCTGCTCTAGTTTTACTGTGACGTCTCTTAGGTACTGCCATAATATTTTCCTTTGTGTTTTTTTATAGGTAGGAACAGAAGGAGTAAGACTCCTTGCTCCTTAAAATTCTCTTTCGAACTCTTCTTCATCATTCTCACACTCATCACAATAATGATATGAGTTTTGAATCGATGTAATTTCACTTTGAAGTATAAATTCAAGGTCTATCACACCATCAATAAATTCGATTATATCTAAATCATCTTTAGTCTCTATAACTTCATCACTTAATGTTAAATGAAGAGGATAGTTCATATTTTGTTGATACTCTTTTCCACATCTATCACAGAAAAGTTCAATTTTACCTTCAAGGTTTCCCTCTAGTCGAAGTCGATGATAACCACTTTTTGCCAGCGTTCCTTTTAAACAAACACCCGAGACGCTTAACTCAAAAGGTTTTTTTGTCTGACCTACTTTATCATAAACTATTTTCATAGTTTAAAAACTTATACAAGCTCTCTTTGTGCAAAGAAGAAGTTAATTTCATTAACTGCATTCTCAACTGAGTCAGAACCGTGAACAGCATTAGCATCAATACTCTCTGCGAAGTCAGCTCTGATTGTACCAGCTTCTGCTTCTGCAGGATTTGTAGCACCCATTAGGTCTCTGTTTGTTTGCATTGCATTTTCACCTTCAAGCACAGTTACAACAACTGGTCCAGAAATCATAAACTCTACAAGGTCTTTAAAGAAAGGACGCTCAGCATGAATAGCATAAAATGCCTCTGCATCTGCTTGAGTTAACTGAATCTTTTTTGTTGCTGCTATTCTAAGGTTAGCTGCTTCAAATCTTGCAAGAATCTGTCCTACAACGTTTTTTGCTACTGCATCTGGTTTAATGATTGATAATGTTTGTTCCACGTTTTTGCTCCATTAAGCTTAGCAAATTCAACTATGTTGAATCACTACTAAAGTATTTTGAGCTGGAATTATATCAGAAAATTATTAAAAATTAGTTTGTTTTTAGAAAAGATAGAAGAGAAATATGAAGTATTGAGATGAGTGACTAAAATAGTCACTCATCTCATAAGGTAAATTAAGACTTAGTCTTCAACTACGTCTGAACCTGCTTCTCCTCTATTTGGAGAAAGAGTTAAACCTTCTTTTGGCTCATCCCATACAATACACTCTTCAGTTGGACATGCTTCAGCACAAGCTGGAGTATCAAAGTGACCTACACACTCAACACATTTATCTTCGTATACGTAGTAAATCTCTTCTCCCGTTGGGTTATCATCCTCATCTACAATTGCTTCTGTTGGACATTCGTCAATACACGCTGCACAGTTGATACAAGTATCTAAAATTTTTACTGCCATTTTTATTCCTTTTATAATTGGTTTACAAACTATAGCCAAAGAAAATTAAAAAATTCTTTAATAAGGAATTTTTAACCCAACTTTTTAGCCTAAATTGTAGTATTTAATCACTTTTTTGAACCTTAAATATTGATAAACACTATCAATATCACAAGTAGCTCTAAAAGCTATTTAAAAAATGCTTTTATATCTTCCTGACGGTTTGTCATTTCCCATGTAAAGCCCTCATTCTCACGACCAAAATGTCCATAAGCTGCACTCTTTTTATAAATAGGTCTTAACAAATCTAGCTCTTTAATAATTCCTGCTGGTGAGAGGTCAAAAAGTTCTTTAACACATGCTTCTATTTTAGACTCATCAAATTTACCTGTTCCATGAGTATCTACCATTATAGAAACTGGTTGTACCACACCAATAGCATATGCAATTTGAATGGTAACTTTATCAGCCACCTCTGCTGCTACTAAATTTTTAGCAACATATCGTGCTGCATAGGCTGCTGAACGGTCAACTTTTGTAGGGTCTTTACCAGAAAAAGCTCCACCACCATGAGGACATGAACCACCATAGGTATCAACAATAATCTTACGACCTGTTAAACCAGCATCACCTTGAGGTCCACCAATAACAAAACGTCCTGTAGGATTAATATGGTAAGTTATATCATCTGATAATAACTCAGAAGGGATTACCTCTTTAATAACTTCAGTCATTACAGCTTCTGAAAGTACTTCATGAGTAATCTCATCATCATGTTGTGTTGAGACTACTATGGTGTCAATAGCTACTGGTTTATCATCAACATATTTTACACTTACCTGTGCTTTACCATCTGGTCTTAAAAAAGGAACTGTTCCATTTTTTCTCACCTCTGCCAGTTTAGCAGTAATTTTATGTGCCAACAGTATAGGTAAAGGCATAAGTTCAGGTGTCTCCCTACAAGCATAACCAAACATTAAACCTTGGTCTCCTGCTCCTATTTCTCCTGAAGATTGATCAACACCTTGGTTAATATCTGGACTCTGTTCCCCAATACCATTTAAAACACCTGCACTTCGATAGTCAAAGCCAAATGCTGCATTGGTATAACCTATCTCTCTTATCACTTCACGAGCAATCTCTTGCATAGGTGCATACTCTGAAGTTTTTAGCTCACCTGCAATTACACAAAAACCATTACTTACCAAAGTCTCACACGCAACTCTAGCTGTTTTATCTCTTTCTATAATATAATCTAAGATCGCATCAGATATTTGATCAGCCATCTTATCTGGATGACCCTCAGTTACCGATTCACTGGTAAAAATGTACTCTTTTGACATATAAATTATTCCTTTTCCAATTATTTTTTTAAAATTTTATCACAAAAACAAATAAATAATGTTTATTTAATTTGTTCTGCTAACTGCTTAGGCAATAAACCTAAAGACTCTTCAACCAACTTTGTATTACCATGAGTAATAAACTCATCATCATACTCAAATGTGGTCAACTCTATATCTTGAACCCTCTCTTGGCTTAACATCTCTAAAATAGCTGAACCTACTCCACCCATTTTTACTGAATCTGAAAAGATAAACCATTTTTTATGAGTTTTTGCTAACTCTAGTAGCATCTCTTTATCTAAAGGCTTTACAAAACGTAAATCCAGTATTGTAGGTGTGGACTCAAGTAACTCAGCTACCTGCTCTGCTCTTCCCATACCATTACCATAACCAATAAGGAGTATATCTTCACCCTCTTTTATCATTTGTGATTTACCCAATTCAAATGGGGTTGCATCACTATTTTGGGAGATAAAAGCTCCTCTTGGATACCTAAAAGCACAAGGAGTAGGAAAATCTTTTGCATACTCCATTGCCAATCTCATTGTCGTATCACTTGATGGAGCAAATATGGTCATGTTTGGGATGGTACGCAAAAAAGAGATATCAAATACACCTTGATGGGTCTCTCCATCTTCACCTACAAGCCCTGCTCTATCTATAGCAAAAGCTACACCTAAGTTCATGAGACAGATATCATGAATAACTTGATCATACCCTCTTTGTAAAAAGGTGGAATACAAGGCACAAAATGGTTTAAAGCCCTCTTTTGCTAAAGGTCCCATAGAGGTTACAGCGTGTTGCTCTGCAATAGCAACATCCCAAAAACGTTCAGGATACTTTGCTATAGCATTAGACATACCTGTTCCACTTGGCATGGCTGCAGTTACCCCCACTACCTTTTCATCTTTGTCTGCCAACTCCACTAAAGTTTCTGAAAAAATAGCTGTTGAAGCTTTGGGAGCAGATTTTTTTGCTGAGTCTCCAGTAGTTAAGTCAAAAGCACCAACACCATGCCAATGCTCTTTCTCTGAACCAGCACCCTCTGCTACTTCATACCCTTTACCTTTTGTAGTCTGGACATGAATAAGAACTGGACGTTTCATATCTCTTGCTAAAATCAGTGTCTCTTTTATAGAAGCGATATTATGACCATCGATAGGACCAATATACTCTAACCCTAACTCTTCAAATAAAATTCCTGGAGTAATCAAATGAAAAGACTCCTCAAATCGTTTTGCCAAATAGGTTGCACCATCAGGAAGTGTTTCTAACATATCTTTAGTTTTAGCTTTAAACTTCTGATAAAAAGGAGAAGCCATCGTTTGAGATAAAATACGACTTAAAGCACCTATAGGAGAGGCTATGCTCATCTCATTATCATTTAAAATGATAATTGCTGGGTACTTTCTATCTCCCAACTCATTCATCGCCTCATAAACCATACCTGCAGACATAGAACCATCCCCTATAAAAGCGATGGGAACACGTTCATCTTGTTCACCATTTAAAGCAATGGCTTTTGCAGCACCTGTAGCCAATGAAATAGAGGTTGAAGAGTGACCTGCCATATAGTAGTCACTATCTGACTCTTTTGGTTTTGTATAACCAGAGAGTCCACCAAACTGACGTAAGGTATCAAATTCATCCCATCTATCTGTTACCAGTTTATGGGCATATGCTTGATGAGAAACATCAAAAATAAAAGGATTTTTTTCTGCATCAAAAACAGAATGCATGGCTACAATAATATCTGTAGCACCCAATGTTGAGCTTAGATGACCACCATTTTTACTTACTGTGTCAAGTATTTTTTGACGTACTTGCTCTGCAATAGATTCTAACTCCTCTATACTCTTCTCTTTTAAATCTCCAAATTTACTCATTATACTACCTTAGACAATACTTCAAAGAGTCTATCATTTTGTTCTTTAGTTCCGATGGTAATACGAACAGCATTCATACCATATGAGGCTAAGTTACGAATAATCACACCCTGCTTAAGTAAGGCATCAGAAATTTTTGTTGAGTCCATATTGTCAGAAAAAAGATAAGTGATAAAATTGGTATAACTATTTATATATTCAAAACCATTCTCTTTTGCAAAATTTTCATAACGTGTTATCTCTTTAGTATGTAAAGCAATAGACTCTTCTACAAATAGTTCATCTTTACATGCTTCGATGGCTGCTGCCAATGAAAGTGTGGTAATGTTAAATGGTGGACGCATCTTATACAACTCATTGATAAGTTTTTTATCTCCTATACCATAACCCACACGCATCCCCCCTAAACCATAAGCTTTAGAGAATGTTCCCAAATAAATAACATTAGAGAAATTTATAACATCATTAGGCTCAATACGATACTTCTCATCTTTTGCAGCTGCATACTCCATATAAGCACCATCTACAACAATCAAAGTATCTTTATCTACTGCCTCAATAATCTTTAAAACATCCTCTCTACTTGTAGCATCACCTGTAGGATTATTTGGCGTACAAATATAGATTATCTTAGGTTTATGTTCTTTATATGCCTCTATAAACTCATCTACTTTATGTTCATAACTAGGAGTTCTTACTATTTTAGCACCCATCTGTTTTGCATAAATCTCATACATTGCAAAAGTTACTTTTGACATAAGAACAGTATCACCTTCACTCAATAAAGCACGAGAGACAAACTCTAAAACTTGGTCTGAACCTGCACCTATAATAATATTGTCAGCAATAACATCAAACTTTTTAGAAAGAGCGTCTTTAAGTTCAAACATAGAATCATCAGGATACAAAAAAGCTTTATGGGCATTTTCAGCAATCACTTCAGCTACCTTAGGACTACACCCTTTTGGATTCTCATTTGATGCCAATTTTACAACATCCTCAGGAGATATACCAAATTCTCGCACTACCAATTCTATGGGCTTACCTGCTTCATAAATTTTTATATCTTTTAGTGCTTCATTAAACTTCATCATCATCCTTTACTTTTTTATCTTTATATATCATCATTCTCTTTAACATAAGAACCCAGTATTTTTATCAGTCCCTTATGCTTTTCAATAATTTGAGCTACCTCTTTATCATCTTTATGTCCACTAAACTCTATAAAGAAGACAGAAACCCCCTCAACAATGTGTGATTTAATTTTAGTCAAATTAATATTGAATTTCTCAAAATCATTTAAAAAAGAGACCAATGCACCTGGAGTATTTGGCAGACGTACCAACATAGATGTTTTATCATCACCAGAAGGCAGATTATCAAAATTACTAACTATAAAAAATCTCGTTTTATTATCAGCACAATCTTCTATGTTTTCATAAAGTATTGGTAGATTATAAAGCTTTGCAGCCACATCAGCACAAATAGCTGCTGCACCCTCTTCACTCATGGCAAGTTTTGCAGCTTTTGCAGTTGACTCTACAGGTATAAGTTCTACTTCATCTAGTCCAACATCCTGTAAAAAATTATGACACTGGTCAAAAGCAATATCTTTAGAGTAGATACGTTTAATCTCTTTAATCTCATTACAAGTAGTTGCTAAAGTATGATGTATCCCTACAAACACCTCTGCAATAATTTTTAAATCATAATCATTTAAACTGTTAATCGTATCACTAACAATACCATTTGAAGAGTTTTCAATAGGAACCACACCAAACTTAGCTGTTCCACGACTTACCTCTCTAAATACACCCTTTATCGAACCTATAGGTAAGTAAGCACTCATGGCACCAAATTTACTCTCAGCAGCTTGATGTGTAAAACTGGCTTCAGGTCCAAGATAAGCAATTCCCTCTGGACGTTCAAGATTTCTAGCTACAGCAAACAGCTCTAAAAAAAGTGCATCAATGGCACCATCTGTTAACTTCCCAGAATTTTTAGCTTTTAAGCGATTTAAGATTGACTGTTCACGCTCTGGTCTATAGATAGGAGCACCTGTTGTATTTTTAAGCTCACCCACTTGATGAACATACTCCATTCTTTTGTTATAAAGTTCCAGTAAAGTATCGTCTATGGTATCTATTTGAATTCGTAATTCATCAAGTGTCATTCTGTTTCCTTTTTTATTATTTAGGTAGAAAGATTGGTCTCTAACCCTACAGTTTTTATTCCTGCCAACTCGTATCGCAACACTCTTCAAGTCGTACTTGGTCTTCAAATGTCTCACGCTCTCTTATAAGATAATCTTTCCCATCTAAAATGGCTACCTCTGCTGCACGTCCACGTGTATTGTAGTTACTTGACATGGTAAAACCATATGCCCCTGCAGAATGAACCACTAAAATGTCATGATGGTCTAAAGGAGGAAGTGCTACATCTTTGCCTAAGAAATCTCCACTTTCACAAACAGGACCTACCACATCGGCAGGAGTTTTTTTACCCTCTTTTTGAACAACTTCTATTTTATGATAAGCGTTATAAAGACTTGGACGCAACAAGTCATTCATGGCACCATCAACAATCACAAAACGTTTGTCACCATTGACCTTTTCATAAAGCACGGAGGTAAGAAAAATACCTGAGTTTGCCATCATGTAGCGTCCTGGTTCTGAAAGTATGGTAATATCTAAACCTTTTATTTGACTAATAATCGCTTTGGCATAGTCAGCAGGTGCGATGGTTTTTTCATCATCATAAACCACTCCTAATCCTCCACCTATATCAAAGAATTTAATCTCTATACCAATAGCATCTAAAGAACGAACCAAATCAGCTACTATACCACATGCTTCTGTAATAGGTGATAACTCGGTCAGTTGAGAACCAATATGAAAATGAATACCTACAGGGTTTAAATGGTCAGACTTTTTAGCATAAATATACATACGCTTTGCTGCATCTAAACTTACACCAAATTTATTTTCATGCAGTCCAGTAGAAATGTAAGGGTGTGTTTTAGGGTCAACATTTGGATTAACACGAATAGAGATACGTGCTTCTTTTCCTAGTTCTGATGCAATCATCTCAACCCGTTTCATCTCAGCTTCACTCTCAAGATTAATTAGCAAAATATCCTCTTGCAGTGCTTCACGAATTTCAGAGTCTCTTTTACCTACACCTGAAAAAATAATACGATATTTTTTAACACCAGCTTTTAAAGCTCGACGAACTTCTCCAATACTGACACAATCAGCACCAGCACCTAAATTTGCCAGGTGACGAATAACAGCTAAATTAGAGTTAGACTTTACTGCATAAGCGACCAAAGATTTCTTACCTGCAAAGGCATCTTTCAACTCTTCATATCGGTTGGTAATAGTATTAAAATCATACAGATAAAGGGGTGTGTCATACTTTTTGACTAAAGTTGTTATGTCTAAACTCATAATAAATCGTTCCTAATTGTTATAATGGTCGCGATTTTATCTAAATTTTGGTTATAGGTTGGTGATTAAATCTGTCGTCCTGATTTAGTAAAAATATATCCAGCATAAATAAAGAGAAGAACTATGGGTAAAACTATTGCCAACTCTGGTATAACAGTTCCATTCTCTCCTATACGTTGAAGTGCAAAAAGAATACCCCAAGTAAAGAGTGTTCCTCCCAATGCTTTCATACTTGTCGCAGAAATATTCATATAACGAGCATGAAAAGGAAAAGACAAAATAAGAATAATAATTAAAGCTATTGAAAAAAGAGGAAGAGCAATTTTATTATATATATCTGCACGTAATACTTCTGTAGAGAGACCTTGATTTGTCAATAATCTTTTAGCTTCAATCGCTGCATCTAATGTTAACTCTTTACCATCATAGATAGATTTTAAAATTTTTGGTTGATAATCTTTCAATGTATGTAATCGAACGATTTTTTCAACTTTCAAATACTGATTACCTTTTTCATCAAGCACTTTTGTCTTTTTTAAAACATCAAATGCCACCCACTCATAAATGTTATACCATGCTTCTTTAGCTGTAAATGTTTCTATAACTTTATTATTTTTCATCTTAAAAATTGTTAAATCTTCTATTTTATAACGCTCAGGTATCAATGCTCCTATATAGACAAAACTATCATCATATTTAAAAAACAAATCTTCAGTTTTACTTACTCCATATTGATTTTTATAGACCTTGTTTGCTGTATCATGTGCAGTTGCAAAAGAGGTAAAATTTAGAGATAAAAAAAGTAAATATGTAGCTGTAGCTACAATAATAAAAGGAGTTAAAAGCTCTTTTCGTGTGAAACCTAAAGCATAAAAAGAGGAGAGCGTATGATTTTTCACAAAAGAGATATAGGTCCAAATAGCCCCAAAAATTATGGACAAAGGATAGAGAAGGTTCAATGCCTCTTGCCACTTAGAAAAAGCATATAAAATTTTAATATTAAAAGAGGTTAACGCAGAACCATTCATAAGATAATCAAGCCCTGCAAAAAGTCCTGTTAGACCCATAAGAATAATAAGCATATTTTTTACATAATGTAAAACAACATACTTAAAAAACATCTAACTAACCCTCAAATTTTTTTAATGAATGTTTAGACTTTACTTCATCAAGTGTTTTTGATGCTAACTCTTTAATTGCAGAAGCTGTATGCTCTATCCACGGAGTCAAAACTTTATCTTCTTCCACTGCAAAGTCATGTAAAACATAATCTGCCACTTGACTTTTATATTCAGGTTTTCCAACTCCCATACGTACTCTAGTATACTCTTTGCCTATCATAGCATCAATAGAGCGTAAACCATTATGTCCACCATGCCCACCTCCATTTTTAAAACGGAGTGCAGAAAATGGCAAGTCAATATCATCATGAATAACAACAATATCTTCCAATTCAATTTTATAAAAATTTTTAACAGCTTGAACACTCTTTCCTGAAATATTCATAAAAGTTGTGGGTTTTAAAAGTAAGAAATTTTGGGATTTAAAAAGTTCGCCATGAAAGGCATTTTTGGAGATATCTCTGGCTCCAAAGTCAGAGACAAGTTTGTCAATGACCTTGAAACCAATATTGTGTCGTGTATTTTCGTATTGTGTTCCTGGATTACCAAGTCCTACGATTAATAACATAACTAAGAAAAAAGCTTACTTAGCTTTAATTACACCAACAACAGCAACATCTGTTCTGTCCATTAGTTTACAGTTCGCAGGTGCTTCCA
>JALUKQ010000186.1 GCA_027056485.1 Campylobacteraceae bacterium
GATATTGGTGGATATTATAATCCTAATGAAGAGTTGGCTGAGAAGGCTATGCGTCCTTCGGCTACTTTGAATGGTATTATTGATGCTATCTAGTATTTAATAATACTTTTCTTCCCACCTTTTTGGTGGGGGAGAACTTCTTCATTCTTCCAATTTAATTATCTAACTTTTTTAGTCTCAACATCAGTATTTGGTCTATTTCTATGTATATTGATTTTGAAATGGAACGAATTTTTTCATAATTAATAAACTTAAACAAAAAATCAAATAAAATAAGCTCTTGTTTTCTAAGTTATAGCGTCCTATAATAAATAAAAAGGATGAATCATGTTAGATAGTAATAATAAAAAAGTTTATCTTATAGGAAGTGGTATCGCTTCATTGGCATCTGCTTTTTATCTTATAGAAGATGCTGGTATTACCCCTGAGAATATCATTATATTAGAACAAAATGATATTGCTGGTGGAGCTTTAGATGGCTCTGGTAATCCACAACAGGGTTATGTAGTTCGTGGTGGGCGAATGCATGAGAAACAATACCAATGTTATTGGGATTTACTCTCTAATATTCCCTCATATGATGACCCCAACATGAGCATAACAGAAGAAAGTATGGAGTTTAACGAACGCTTTGTCTCTCATGCTCAAGCTCGACTGCTTAAAGATGGCAAAAAGATAGATTTGTCCTCTTTTGGTATTCCTAAAATGGAACAGATTAAACTGATGGAGTTACTCTTTATGCCTGAGATGTTTTTAGATAACAAAACCATAGAAGAATGGTTTGATTCTGAGTTTTTTGAAACCAACTTTTGGTTTATTTTTACCTCTATGTTTGCCTTTCAACGATGGAGTTCAGTAGCTGAAATGCGTCGCTACATGAAACGTTTTATGCACCTCATGCCTCAACTCAAGTATATAGGTGGAATTTTACGCACCAAATATAACCAATATCACTCAGTTGTACTTCCTCTAGAAAATTTTCTAAAAGAGAAAGGAGTTAACTTTCAATTAGAATCACAAGTGCTTGATATTGATTTTGAGATAAACGAAGAGAGTAAAAGGGCTACGGTACTACATATCCAAAACTCTAATGAGCCTGAGAGCATTACTTTAGGTAAAGAGGATTATGTTTTCTTTACCAACGGGTCGATTACTGATAGTACTGATAATGGAGATTTGAATACAGCTCCCACACTCAAAGATGTAGAGAGTTCAGGCTCTTGGCAACTTTGGAAAAAAATAGCTCAAAAAGATAGTAACTTTGGAAATCCTAGCGTCTTTTGTGACAATATTGACTTGCAAAAGTGGTACTCATTTACAGCCACCCTCAAAGATGACACCTTTCATGACTACATGGAAAATTTTTCAGGTAATACCGATGGGACAGGTGGACTTGTAACCATGACAGATTCAAATTGGCTTATGTCTATCGTTATTGCCCGTCAGCCCCATTTTCCTGACCAGCCTAAAGAGATAAAAATCTTTTGGGGCTATGGTCTCTACCCTGATAGAGTTGGAAACTATGTTCAAAAGAAAATGAGTGAGTGTAGTGGAAAAGAGATACTTGAAGAGCTTTTTTATCATCTTAAAATTACTAAACTGATGCAAAATATTATTGAGAGTGATAAACTAATAAACTGTATCCCAACTGCCATGCCATTTATTGATTCACTCTTTATGCCACGAGCAAGAGGTGACCGTCCATTGGTTATACCTGAGGGGTCAGAAAACTTTGCATTCTTAGGGCAATTTACTGAAATAGAAGATGATTGTGTCTTTACTGTAGAATACTCTGTTCGTTCTGCACAGGAGGCAGTCTATGGACTGTTTGACTGTGATAAAAGACCTATTCCTGTCTATGTAGGAGCACATAATCCTTTAGCAATGATGAGAGCTTCTGCTGCCATTGCAGAGTAATAATAAAGGGCTAAACTAATTTAGCCCTTTAATTTTTAATCTTAGTAGCTATTATCGACATGGCTTTAGCTTTTGCTCTCTTTTTCTCTGGGTTTGAGTTTTTACATTCTTCTGCTATAATCCCAAAAAATTGCATATAGACTGAGAAATAACGATGAAAAAAGAAGATTTTAATGATGGATTGTTAGGCTTTTTAGATGCCTCACCTACCCCTTTTCATGCGACACAAAATATGGTTGGTATGTTTAAAAATGCAGGGTTTAAAGAGCTAAATGAAGTTCAAAAGTGGGAATTAAAAGCAGGAGAGAAGTATTTTGTAACCCGTAATGACTCCTCAATTATTGCTTTTACCTATCCTAAAAACAAAAACTACCTTATGGTTGGAAGCCATACTGACTCTCCAAACCTCAAGCTCAAACCTAACCCTATTATAAAAGAGCATGGAGTAGTAAAATTTGGTGTAGAGAGTTATGGTGGCTTGTTACTTAACCCTTGGTTTGACCGTGATCTCTCTTTAGCTGGACGGATAAACTACCTCAACCATCAAGGAGAGTTAGAGAGTAAACTTATAAATGTAAAGAAAAAAATCGCCATTATCCCCTCTTTAGCTATCCACCTTGACGATAAAGCAAACAAAGATAAAACCGTGAACAAGCAGACCGATCTCTGCCCTATTTTAAGCACCAATGATGACTTTGAATTCGATATGTTTCTACGTTGGCAGTTGGAGTCAGTGGGAGTACAAAATATCAAAGAGATTTATGCTTCAGAACTGAGCTTTTATGACACACAAAATGCCTCTTATGTGGGTCTACACGATGACTTTATAGCCTCTTCTCGTTTGGACAACCTACTCTCTTGTTATGTGGGAATGTTAAGCATCTGTTCTATAGATAATGACAAACCAATGCTCTTTATAGCTTCTGACCATGAGGAGGTAGGAAGTGCTTCAACTTCTGGAGCTGCTGGGACATTTTTAGAAAACACATTAAGACGCATGTTTCCTGACTATGAAGCTTATGTTAAAATGACTCGAAGTTCCCTAATGATAAGTGCTGACAATGCCCATGCCATTCACCCTAACTTTTCGACTAAACATGATAGCAACCATGCCCCACACATCAACAAAGGGGTGGTTATAAAAGTTAACGCCAACCAACGCTATGCTTCCAATACAGAGACCATGGCACAATTTATGAAAATAGCACAAGAGGTAGGAGAACCCATACAGCAGTTTGTTACCCGTAGTGATATGGGTTGTGGTTCGACCATTGGTCCCATAACAGCAACTAAGATAGGTATCAATATACTGGATGTAGGTCTTCCAACTTATGCCATGCACTCTATTAGAGAATTAGCAGGGAAGGATGATGCCTATTCCCTTTATATGATATTGCTAGGATTTAAGAATTAAATAAAGATACAAAACGCTATACTAGCACACTATAATAAAAGGTAAAAATATATGTTAAAAAGTTTTTGGTTCTGGTTCATCGCAATCTTTATTGCTATTCAATTTATTGAGGTAGATGTTCCAGCAAATGTAGAGAGTAATCCAAAGTATGAGATAGAAGCTCCTCAAGAAATAGTAAGCATACTTAAACGCTCGTGTTATGACTGTCACTCAAATAAATCAACCTACCCTTGGTACGATAGAGTTGCTCCTGTCTCTTGGATTGTCAAAGACCATGTTAAAAATGGACGTAAAGTAGTCAACTTCTCACTTTGGAACAGCTATAAAAAGAAAAAACAGAAATTTTTTGCAGATAAACTTGGAAAATCTATTATTATTCGTATGCCTATGCCCTCTTATTTGTGGTTACATCCAGAGGCAAGACTCTCTAATGCAGAGAAAAAACTACTAAAAGAGTGGGGAGAGAACTTAAAAGAAAAAATTAAATAGGATAAATATACTCCTATTTAAAAAAACTTCTGCTATAATACATCTATTAAATTAAAAATAAGGATAAAAAATGCCAAAAATTAACAAATACGTAGACATTTCAGAAGTAGATAGAGAAGCGAAGAAAGACCTTATAGACAGACACTCTCCATTTATTACCTGTGCCGATACAGCAACAGCTGGTGAACCATTTGAAGTAACTGTTAAAATGGGTAACGAATATACTCACCCAGATGATTTTGACCACTACATTGAGTCTGTAACTCTTTTCAATGGTGATGTTAAGTTAGCACAAGCTACTTACATTCCAGGAACTCTTGGAAACGTTAAAGCTCATAACACTACTACATTTACAATTATTCCAACAGGAAAAAAACTTAAATTGGTAGCTCATGGTTACTGTACAAAACATGGTATCTGGGAAGGTACTGAAGTAGAAGTAGCTGTAAACTAGTTATTTTATTTGTGGGCAACTCTGCCCACAAAAAGAGATAGATTTTAGAATCCTCCTAATTTTTACATTTTATCAAACCAACTAAACGCTTCTAAATACAATGGAATAGAACAACTATCATGTGTTCCACCATCTTTTAAAATTAACTCTGTTGATGTTGAACCATTTTTTACAAAGTTATTATAGGCGTTTTGTGAATTGAATGCTGGAACTATTTTATCTCCTTTACAGTGGTAAAGGTGTATTGGCATGGTTGGTTTCCAATCCATTAAAGAGTTCTCTTTTAGAGCCTCATTTAACTGAACCTCTTCACCATTTTTATAACTGGTTAAAAAACTCTCTTCATAAAGTTTATTACGCTCTATTGGGAAATTAGTTGCGATTATATTCCCTTTCTCTTTCTCATCTACATAAGTTGTTATTTGTTCATAAATAGGAGCTTGTAGCATACTTTCTAAAATATCCCATTTATAATATCGGTTATAACTATAGAGTAAAAAGAGAGGAAGATGAGGTGCTGAATATTCATCTTTACTCAATAAAATATAATCTGCTGTACCTTTCATATCATATGACCCAGCCATAGGAGCTGCTGCTGTAACTGGTATAGTATCACTATACTCCTTTTCTAAGAGTTCAAGTGCAGCCATGGTTGCATAGCCACCTTCAGAGTAGCCAGTTAAGAATAGTTTGTTATTACTCTCTATATGTCTATTATTCATAAACTCTTTACTTGCTAAAATAAGGTCAACTACTACTGGAGCTAAACTCTCTTTAACTTGATAAGGATGGTAAGATTTTGATGTAACACCATAGCCAATATAGTCTGGCATAGCTACTGCATGTCCCTTTAATGTAGAGATTAATGCAGCAGTTGTTCTAAGTGGTGCATGTTCTGAAGGGGCATATTTATCACCAAAAAGTGTACCATGCTGGTCACTGACCAAGGCTATAGGTTTTTCTACATTAAGAGGTAGTGTAATTAGACCTGATGCATTAACTTTTTGACTGTTTTCATCAACTGTTGTATAGACAACCTTATATGCCTCTACTCCATAATATTTACTGTCAGAAAGTGATGGATAATTTTTTAATATTGGCTGATAGAGTTGTTGCATATAATTGGCATCTTTTGAAGTAACCTTTTCAAAAGATATAAGTTCACCTCTCTCACCTACTCTGCTACTATCTCCTGCATGTTCTCCAAAGAGTGAATCTAAAAAGAGTCTACTCTCATCTGACTCTATAATCTCTTTTAATCCTTCATCTTTTGTATTATGTTGCAAGGTAACTTGGTTATTAGCAAAAGCAAGATTTGCACGTTCTAAAAAAAGCAAATCATCCAATGCTTGTATGTCTTCTATATTAAGAAGTGATTCACCTAATTTTTTTACATTATTATATGGGTCAACTTTTAAGTACTCTAACCACTCAGTTTTCTCTTTCCCAGTTGGTTCTCTTTTAAGAATAGATTTATAGAAGTGATTTATGGTTGTGATTAAATCACTGTTTGATACTGATGCATCACCTAAAATTGGGAAGTCATAATCAAATAACTCTACTTTAACATCATAGCTATAGTGGTTATTTTTAAATGAATAGGTTCCCTCTTTTAGAGGAATATTTACACTTGATGAACCTATATTATCATAATCTCTATCAACTGCTTTTAATGGATTTTCATAAACTGCATATCTAAAATCTTGGTCAATTTCATTAACTACTAGGTCAAGCTGTAACTCTTTTTCATTTTCTAAAACTAAATCATCAAATAGAACTTTGTTGAAAGTATGCTCATCACCACTATGCCGATACTTTACAATACCGGGAACACCCCCTCGTATGCTTATATTAGAAATTTCATCATTAATCTTCCAACGTCTTTTAACTTCAGGAGAAAATATTTTAGAACTAAAAACCACTTCTGCTTCGTTGGTTCGACTTGCTACAGTATGTCCAAAAGCTTTTATCTTAATGTCATGTTCATGCTTATTAAATATTTTTGCTTTTGTCAGAGTAATTTTAACTCGTTTATTGGATGTTAAAAATGTTCCTATCTCTGCCCATACACCTTTGTTGTTTTTAATACTTAAGTGGTTTTCATGAAAATAACTATGAGTTGGGAGTTGACCCTTAAATCTAGATGATTTAGCAACATCATGAAAATAGGTATCTTTAACCGTCTGATATGCATCATTGGGTTGATACTGACCATTTGCAACCAACAACCATGTTAAGGCATGTTCTTTTAAATCATCTTTTGTAGAGGTCTCATGCCCTATTAAAATATCTTTATAGTAAGGGCTTGTTGCTGTTTTTCTCCCAGATGCAAGATTATCTTCAATCCAATCATAACTCATGTGATCAACGTCGATATTTGGTCGCTCAAAAAGCTTGACTATTTTTAGTAAATCATCATTACTCGCTGCATAGTTACCGTTGACAACTCCCTCAAGAGTCAACCAACGTGCTATCTTTTTGTCACCTGCAAGTCCCTCTAGATTTTTTTCAATAAGATATCGTGTAACTAAAGCTCCCATACTACCACTTACAAAATTGACCTGTTTTGCACCAGTTCTCTCCATAAGATGTTTGGTATATTTAGCAACTACCAGAGCATAACGAGGGATACCTCCTCCAAACTCTTCTGTAATAGAGTCAATATCTTTAATATCTTGTTTCGAGTAGTAATTTGGTGGAGTATCACCATAATAACTTGTAGCAGTAAAAACATTGGTTTTGTTTTCATCTTGAGGATTATTGATAGTTGGTAGACCTAAAAATGTAGGAATATCATCCATAAAACTCTCATGTTCATCTTCACCATATATAGTATCTGTTTTACCTGCACCATGTCCACTAAATCCATGCACGTAAACTGTTACCGTATTATTAGGATTATGAGTTTTATTCAAATCTACAATAGCTGGTGGCAATATATCAACAACTTTAATCTCCGTATCATTGTCATCAATTATACGTTGATTAACCCTACTATTATTACTATTATCTATTAATGAATTTTTAGTATTATCTGTAGTAGAGACACTACCACAAGCACTAAAAACCATTACAAGCAAACCAAAATTAACTATCCGTTTCATATTTTCTCCCATTTTTACATTTTACTATTTCCTAAATATATTATAAAAACTTATCTATTTTATAATCTATCCCAACGATAATAGCATACTCTTCATAATTAAAATCAAAAATATTTTTTTTAAAATTAAAATAAAAATATTTTTAAGTCTAATAAACTCAATAGCTTTCAGCTATAATATCGAGAGATTTATAGGGAGTGCACAAGCATGATAGACAACTATGGAATTAATATTTGGGGTGACAATAATTTTATTATAAAAAATAGTACTGTTAATATAAACCACAAAAGCCAACCTTCACTACTTGAAATAACTAAAGAGATTAGAAACCAAGGATATAAAGGTCCTCTTCTTCTTCGTTTTCCTCACCTTATAAAAAAACAGATATCTACACTTTATGAAGAATTTAATAGAGCTAAAAAAGAGTTTGGCTATAGAGGTAGTTTTCAAGCTGTTTTCCCTCTAAAAGTAAACCAGTTAGCAAACTTTGTATCTGCTCTGATAAATGTCTCTAAAGAGTTTAACTATGGATTAGAAGCAGGAAGCAAAGCAGAGCTTCTTATAGCCATAACCCATACTCCTATGGGTGCACCAATAACAGTCAATGGATTTAAAGACAAAGAGATGATATCACTCTGTTTTATCGCTGCCAATATGGGTCATAATATTACCATAACCATTGAAGGTTTGGGTGAACTTGAAACCATCATAGCAGTGAATAGAGAGTTTAATGCAAAAAAAAAGATAGCTGTTATACCTAAAATCGGTGTTAGAATAAGACTACATAGTTCAGGTATTGGTGTTTGGGCAAAGAGTGGTGGATATAGCTCTAAGTTTGGTCTTTCATCTACTGAACTACTTGAAGCCTATGACCTTATCAAAAAACATCATTTACTTAAACAACTCTGGATGATTCATTTTCATATAGGCTCACAAATGTCAGAGATAGCTCCACTAAAAAAAGCTCTTCGTGAAGCAGGAAACATCTATGCAGATTTAAAAAATAGAGGAGCTACAGCACTTAATGCTATTAATATTGGTGGTGGTTTAGCTGTTGAATATAGCCAACAAGAAGAGAACAAAGAGGTAAACTACTCACTTAAAGAGTTCTCTAACGATGTTGTATTTGTAATGAAAGAGATTTCTAAAAATAAAGGGATAGAAGAGCCTGATATTTTTACCGAATCTGGAAGATTTATCGCTTCAAGTCATGCTGTTCTTATTGCTCCTGTATTAGAACTTTTTTCACAAGACTATCATGAAAAATCATTACGACTTAAAGAGGTAAATCCACCACTTATCACTGAACTTAATGAGCTTTGGATTTCTTTAAATCGTGCAAATGCAAGAGAGTATCTGCATGATGCACTTGACCATATGGAGAGTCTTTTAACCCTCTTTGATTTAGGATATATAGATTTAGAAGATCGCTCTAATACCGAAATTTTAGTAAATTTAATTATAAAAAAATCTATCTTACTTCTTGAAAATGATGCAAGTAGTGAACTTAAAAAGTTACAAAATAAAATTCAAGAACGTTACCTACTAAACTTTTCTATCTTTCAGTCACTACCTGATTTTTGGGGTTTAGAACAAAACTTTCCAATGATGCCTATAGATAAACTAAACATCAAAGCAAGTAATCCTGCAACCATATGGGATATCACTTGTGATTCTGATGGGGAGATTGCGTTTAATGACAATGCCCCTCTCTACCTACATGATGTTGATGTGACAAAAGATGAATATTTTTTAGCCTTTTTTCTAACTGGTGCTTACCAAGAAGTATTGGGTATGAAACACAACCTTTTTACTCATCCTACAGAAGTACTCATAGAGTTTGATGATAAAGGTCATTACCAGATAGAAAATCTAATAGAGTCACAAAATATTATGGATGTATTAGATGAGATGAATTACGATAAAATCACTTTAGATAAAAAGCTAAAAGATATGATAAAAAAATCAAATCTTGTAAACCAAGAAGAAAAAAATAACTTGCAAACTAGACTTGACTTTTATCTTAGCGAGAACAGTTATCTAAAAACTATTCAAGCTAATAAGTAGCTAGTATTGAGGTTTTTGAAGCATTAAAGAGTTAACTTCTTTTAGAAGTTTTTTTATTTTTGACTTATTAAATCTTAAACGTATATGATTTTTAGGCTTTGAATGAATCCAATAAGCCTTCTCATCACTACTAAATTTAGATACAAAATAGCCATCCCTATCTATATCCCAATATTCATCTCTTTTATCTTCTCTTACTGCTGCTAGTACAGCCATATGATCAAAGATAGAACGACCTATATTTATAGCATCATAAGCATTCTTATATGCTGTTTCCATAGGGGAACCTGTACCTTTATACTCTTTTCCAGCATCATAATATTCTCTTTTTTCATAATTATTTTGATCTTCACTACCAGAAATAGTTAAAATAACAGTAGAAGGAAGATTATCAAAAATATAATCTGTTGCTTTTTTACCCTCTGATCTACTGAGACCATTATTCACACACATATTCTGATTACAAGAGCCGTATGGTGCTGAGAAAATAATCTCTTTTACTTTTTGGCGAACCAACTCCCTCTCTTCTTTTAATAATCTTGCAACATTAAAACTTGCACCTATGATAACAATTTTTACACTGTTATCTCTTGCCTCATTCAAAACTCTACGATAGATATCTAAAGATGATTCTCGTTCATAATTCAAAATATTATCATGAGTATGATTTTCTTTTACCTCACTATGGATATCAGGAGATGCAGAAAATCTAAACTTCTCTTGCATTGAAGATGATAATCCTCCATTTTCTACTAATTGGTACCATGCACCTATAGGAATATCAAAGTTTTGATTATAATAATAATTAATAGCACTCACTGTAATACTATTATTATGTTGACTTTCCTTGCTATAATCATGTCCAGAAAGTGTAACAGCCAATATTTTTGCTTCACCATTATCTTCTAAAGCATGTGCTACACCTAGTGCTGCTGCATCATCACAATCTGTTAACATATCCGTATCTATGATAAGAGGTACAACAGATTTGTCTACATCTTGCTTGTTATCTATATAATCATTATCATTTATCTCTTTTACACTGATTCCCCTTGCACTTGCATATTGCCATGCTTCAGTACTTCGATAAGAGATATAAGATCTTGAAGAGGTTGCTGTAAAATAAAATTCTATATTAACTTCTTTATGACCTCTTACCTTTTTACTACTAAAATTAGATTTTTTACTTACCGTAGGAATAGAATCATCTATAGTAATATAAGATGCACTCTTTGTATAAAACTCTTCATTACTATTAACATCAGGACCAATTAATTGGGCTTTTACTAAATATTTCTTACCAACTTCTGTAGGGAATGCTTGATAAGCTCCTCCATTTTTTTCTTTATTATTGGTATATAAATAATTATTACCATTATATTTTCTTGTTGTAACACTAAATACTTTTCCTATTGCTACCCAATCATATCTATTGATAGTACTATTATCACTTCCACCACCATGAATCAGCTCAATATTCTCTTTAGAATCTGCATGAGTCAAGAGTGAAAAAAGTATCATAATAGTAAATATTTTTTTTAAAATTTTCATTTTTTCCCTTTTTTATCATTTATTAATGATTTAGGGATTATATCTTTATTTATATTATATAATATTTATTTTTATTATTTTATGTGAATATGAAAGAATCCATTTCCTTAATAATTACACTCCATAGCCGTAACCATATCCATATCCATAAGATTTATTTTTAGATTTACTTTGATTTAACACAATTCCCACATTCTTTATATCGCTCTTCTGAATGATATTATGTATTGCATCCACATAGGTTGCTTCTGCATAACCCTCTTTAAATATAATAATATTTATATCTGTAAATTTCATTAGATGTATAGTATCACTTACAAGACCAACTGGAGCAGAATCAATAAATATATAATCATAACGAGTTTTCAAAATTTCTAATAAGGTATTGAATTTACTTGATAAAATTAATTCTGATGGATTATTTGGAATAGGCCCAGATGTAATCACATGTAAATCTGGGTATCTTGTAGAATAAATAATATCTTGAATACTATCTTCACCACTTAAATAAGTACTCATTCCTTTATTATTTGCTAAATCAAAGTAACCATGTAATGTAGGCTTACGTAAATCAAGATTTAAAATTATAGACTTATAACCTGCCATTTGAAAAACTGATGCAAGGTTTGCTATTAGAGTAGTTTTACCTTCACTCTCTACTGTCGAAGTAACTAAAATAATATTAGCTGTACCATCATCTTTTTTAGCAGGAAGATTACTTCTTAAACTACGATAACTCTCAGTAAATTCAGAATTAGAATCATTATAGACTTCTAATTTAGTTTTTTTATTTTTATATAAAGGAATAATTCCTAGAAGTGGTAAGTCAGTCAACTCCTCTAGCTCCTTTTTATTAGATATTTTATTATTTAAACTTTTTAATATTACAGCTAAAACAACTCCTAAAAGTAGACCAATTAATGGTGCAGCAACCATTAACACAACTCTTTTAGGTTTAATAGGTTCTTCATCACTATGTGCTTTATCTATTATTTTATAATCTGAAAGAGTAGAAACAATAAGCAATTCACTCTCTGTCTTCTTTTTTAAGAGATAATCATACATAGTAGCACTAACTTTATAATCTCTATTAATGTTAACCAAGTTTTTTTCTTCCATTGGTAAACTTTTTATTTTTGCTTCATAACTTCTCTTCTCTTGCTCTAGCGATAAATGTTTTTGTGCTATAAGTCTCTTTAAATTTCGAATATTAGAAAGAATTTTTTGTCTGAGATAATACATTTGTCTTTTTGCTGTAATGATTTCTGGATGTTCATCAGTTAACTCTGTTTTTAAATTACTTATTTTTATCTCTAGATTTTGATACGACACAATTAAGTCAAGTGTTGGCTTATCATTTAACTCCATCAACGATGGAGCAATAGCATCTAAATTAGCGTTGTTATTAGTAAATATAGATAAATTATTAACCAGTTTTTGTTTTAATAAATTTTCTGACAGTTGTATTTCAAGTTCACTTAGTTTTTCAATATATTTTTTTGCTTGTATGGATGGTTCGATAATATCATTTTTAGTTTTATATACTTCTAGTTTATTTTCTGAATCTTTTAATGTTTCTCTTATACTATTTAACTGTTTATCTATAAACGATATAACTCTATTATTTTGTTCATTTTTAGCTTTTATACTCTCTTCAATAAAACTAGAAGTTAATGCTGTTATATAATCGTTAGCCCTTTTAGGAATAGTATCCTGATAGCTTATTTTAATCAATGGAATAGTTGCACCAACTTGTTGAATAGATAAATTTTCAGTTACAGTATCTGTATAAATTTTTCTATTATCTCCATGAATAACAAACTTTATTGCTTGAGTTAAGTTTGATTTTTTATTGATATTAAGCTTAAAATATTTATTCTTAATCTCCTCATCAAAAAAATATTTTTTATTACTATCTAGAGTAATATAAGATTCTGGCTTTATAAATTTCATTAAATAATCGATAAAACTGTTATCAACTGATAACGAGAAGCTCTTCTCATGAGGTGTTAATATAATTTTTTTATCAAAAATATTTTTATTTAATACTTCTATATCCGTTAATTCAATAGGTACATCTTCATAAATCTCAATATCTCTATATCCATCTTTTAAATAAAATTGTGTTTGAAGTTTTACTTTATTCATGGCTCTTTCATTTACTAAAAAAGTTTTAAAAACTTCTACCTCTTTTCCAACTTTTCCACCTTCACCAAAAGATAATGCTCCCATTAAAATATCACCGGGCATACTTGCCTTTGGTTTGGATTTTACTTCTAACAACGTACTTGAACTATAAACTGATGGTTTAAAATATAAGCTTATAAACATAAGCATCGCTGATAACAACATAATTGTTAAAATTAACCATTTATAACTAATTAATGTGTTATAAAACTTTTCTAAATTAAGTTCACCAGCATGTTCTTCTTTTTTCATTATCTCAAATCCTTTAATAGTGTAAAAATAATATTTTAAATATTATATCATATTTTATAACATATTTACCTAATAACTGAAAAATTTGCTTTAAGTTTAAGTTTAATTTTAATTAAATATTTTATTTTTATATAAAGTATTTAATTAGATTAAATTCATACAATAATTAATATGATACAATATTATTAAACATATATAGATATTAATTAAAGAGGTATTATGCATATTTTATTAAAAGGTCTTACCTTAATCAATTTCATTTTAATCACTCCAATCAAATCAGCTAATTTAATTTTTAAATCTTCATTTGAAGATGGATCCTATCTTTTAGAACCGGATAGAAAAGATTCTGAAATTTGGTGGCAAAATATAGCCAATAACAACAATAGTGATTTTAATTGGCCCATTAAACTTAAAAATGCTGAAGGTACTTTCCAAATACTGATAAATGATGATGACAGTAAGAGATATATAGAAAATAAAATAGAGCTAACCAGAGGTATTGATAATAAGGTGACAAAAGCCTTACATCAAATTGTAAAAGAAAAAGAAGAGAGGTGGACACAAGTTCCTTATATTATAGATACAGATGATAAAGAACAAAAAAGACTCTACATAAGATACTCACTAAAATTACCTGAAAACTTATCGGAAAATTTAGGAGAAAACTCTTGGTTGGTTCTAAGTGAATATAAAACAGTTCTTGATTATCGTTTGGCTCTCTATATATATACGGATGAGAATAAAAAACTCTATTGGTATGCACATGGTGACAATACAGTTTCTGAAGATGTACCTTATGAAGAGTACTGGTATAGAGAAAATAGAGAGATTCCTGTATTAGAGGGAGAGTGGATGGACATTGAAATATATTGGAATAGAAGTACACATGATGATGGCAGAGTTTGGTTAACAGTAAATGGTAATAAAGTTATAGATTATAAAGGAAGTACTAAAATAGAAGATCCTATTCGTATTATTATGCTCTTTACAAACTATGCTAAGAAACCTATAGACCAATGGATAGATAATATTGAGATATGGGATAACTATCCATGTGGATTACGAAAGAGTTGCCACAACAATCCATATAAAAATATAGAAAATTAATTTTTTAATAAAAAACAATATGATATAATAAAAAAAAACAATAGTTAGAGGTAATATGCGTACCGTTTTTATTATACTTTTATTTATTTTCTTACTTATTATAGGTCTTATTTTTTTTAAAAATTTTAATTCAAATAATCCTATATTAACAAACACATCATCAATAGATAATAACTTAACTATTGATGAAAATCAAAGCTCAGCTAATTTAATTTTTAAATCTTCATTTGATGATAAGAGTACTATTCTACTTACACCCGATAGAAAAGATTCTGAAATCTGGTGGCAAGATATAAAAAGTCCTAAAGAGAGTCACTCTAACTGGCCTATAGAAAAAGGTAAAGGCTCCTTTCAAATGATTGTCAATAAAAACAATATTAATGATTACATTGAAAATAAGATAGAAGAAACCATAGGTATAAACAATAGCAAAACTAGAGCATTGCATCAAATTGTAAAAAAGAAAGAACATGAATGGACACAAGTACCCTATCTGATAGAAACTGATAATAAAGAGCAAAAGCAACTTTATATTAGATACTCTCTCAAACTTCCTAAAAATTTGTCTGAAGTTTTAGGTAAAGATGGATGGTTGGCTCTAAGTGAATATAAAACTAGAAGTGATTACCGTTTAGCTCTCTATATTTATGCTGATGAAAATAAAAAACTCTATTGGTATGCACATGGTGACAATGTTGTTTTAGATGATATACCTTATAAAGAGTATTGGTATAGAGAAAATAGAGAAGTTCCTGTTCCAGAAGGAAAATGGATGGATGTTGAAATATTTTGGAAGAGAAGCATTAATAAAGACGGAAGAGTATGGTTAACTATTGATGGCAAAACAGTTATAGATTATCATGGAAGTACAAAATTGGTTGAACCAATACGTATTATTATGCTTTTCACAAATTATGCATCTGTACCTCTTGACCAATGGATAGACAACGTAGAGGTTTGGGATAACTTCCCATGTGGTGCAGGGAAAAGCTGTCATTAAATTAAAAAAATAAATTATAAAAGGATAATTATGAAAAAAATCATACTATTTATTATATTAACAAATATAATGTTTGCAAATGTAATTACATTAACATCAGGAGAAGCTCAATCAGGCAATGTAGCACAAGGTGCAATGTCATATTATAAAATTTCTGCTTTAAACGGTAATACCGTTAAAACCATCATAAGTAATTTAACTGATGATGGTGATTTGTATGTAAAAATAGGTTCAGAACCAACTACATCTTCTTATGATTGTCGCTCTGTAAGATCAGATACACTTGTTGAAGATTGTGCTGTTACTTTAGTTGCAAATAGTGATGTCTTTATTGGTATCCATGGATATAAAGCAACTGCCTATAAAGTTAAAGCTACTATTGAAAATAATAATGGGAATAATATCCCTACCCTAACTTCGGGAACAACAATCAGTGGTTCTGTAAGTAATGGTGAAACAAAATATTATAAAATTACAGCCCAAAAAAGCCAATCGATAACTTCCATACTAAATGGACTTAGTAATGATGCTGACCTATATGTAAAAGTTGGAGAGAAAGCTACTAGTAGTAATTATGATTGCAAATCAACAAATGGAGATAATGCTGATGATAGCTGTACAGTAACATTAAGTAGAGATAGTGATGTATTTATAGCTATTTATGGGTACAAAGCATCTGGTTATAATATTACTGCAACAATTAATGTTGATGATAATAATAGTGTTACCACTTTAGTTTCAGGTATTGCAACAGCTGATTCTATAAATCAAGGAAAATTAAAATACTATAAAATAACTGCACAAAATGGTCAAACTTTTACAGCCCTCCTAAATGGCTTAAGTGCTGACTCAGATTTATATGTAAAAATTGGAGAAAAACCTACTACTGACTCTTTTGATTGTAGTTCTGACAATGGTGGAACTACTAGTGATAATTGTTCTTTTAAGATAAATGAAAACGCTGATATATACTTAGCTGTTTATGGTTTTAGAGCTTCTAACTACAATATAACTGCAACACTTGATAATAATGGTAGTTCTAATGTTACAACATTAACTTCAGGTACAGCTATTACAGGTTCTATAGCCCAAGAAGAGATGAAATACTATAAAATTTCTGTATCACAAGGGAAATCTGTTATCTCATTATTAAATAGATTAAATAGTGATTTAGATTTATATGTAAAAATTGGAGAAAAACCTACCACTAGTTCTTTTGATTGTAATTCTGAAAATGGAGGAACTACTAATGATAGTTGTACTCTTACTATGACTGAAGATGCACTTGTCTATTTGGGAGTCTATGGATATAGTGCCTCTAACTACCAAATAAAAGCAACAGTTAAAAGCAATGAAGTACCAGAAGAAAAACCTCTAGTAGTGTATGAAGATGCTGAAGATCAAAGCATCTCAAGATGGGTCATTACTGATAATACTCCTGCTGGAGCAACAGTAACAAATGTATATGATGTAGATAAAGATAGTAGAGTTATTCAATTTAACAGTTCTGACAACTATGAGAATCAGTACCAATTAGGTGATGCATGGAATAATATATACAACTTTAATATTATTTGGGATATGAAAACAACAGAAGGCTATATGATTGATGTAGCTATAAGTACTACAGAAGGTGATAGAAACCTTAGATACAATGATAATGAAATATCTTATAAATTAAAAGATGATACTGACATTATCCATGGACTAGGTTATCACTCTACAGATGGAACATGGCATACATTTAGACGTGATTTATTAAAAGACTTAAAAGAGTTAGAACCAAACAACAATATTATATCTGTAAACTCTTTTTTCATTAGAGCAAGAGCAAGTATAGATAATATAGAACTTTTTAGCTCTCCAAATAAAATCTATGAAAATGCTGAAGATAACCAAAAAAGTAGATGGAGCATCTATGCTGGAGCGAATAATGCACAAATAAACAATATTAACGACTCGTCTAAAGGTAGTAGAGTTATCTCATTCCAAGGTAATAATGTAGAAA
>JALUKQ010000187.1 GCA_027056485.1 Campylobacteraceae bacterium
GATTTCATTCGGCTACCTTTACCAGCAGCTAAAATGACGATACTTATAGACATATAATAGACCTTAATATTTAGATGATTTTATAAAGTTGTATTATATCTAAGAGAGTTTAAATAGTCGATTTATATCTTTTATATGCTTTTTAGATAAAATACGCCAATTATTATTGAAGGCAGAACATTGAAGTGTGAACATTTTGGAAACTGTGGTTCTTGTACTATATATGAGTTGAGTTATGAGCAAGAGTTGTCAGATAAAAAAGAGCGTGTTTTGGGGCTTTTAGCTCCATTTGAAGTGAAAGATTTAGAAGTTTTTTCTGCATCATCTTCTCATTATCGTGCTAGGTCAGAGTTTAAGATATGGCATGATGGAGATGTCTGTTCTTATGCTATGGGAGGGTTGGACAAAAAAGGTGCAGTAAACATTGCAGCGTGTCCAAAGGTTATAGAACCCATAGATAAACGAATGAAACCACTGTTAGAGAAGATAAACGCATCAGAAGTTTTAAAACAGCGTCTTTTTTCAGTTGAATTTTTAGCTACTACTACTGATGAGTGTTTGATTACCATGATTTATCATCGTAAATTAGAAGCAGATTGGGAAGCAGAAGCAAAAGAGCTTGAAACTCTTTTAAATGCAAAAATTATGGGGCGTAGCCGTAAGCAAAAAGTAATTTTATCTGATGAATTTGTAACCGAAAAGCTTTTTATAGATGGGCAAGATTACCTCTATAGACATTATGAGAGTGGTTTTACACAGCCAAACCCTGCTGTGAATGTTCACATGATAGAGTGGGCTATAAAACAGGCTAAAAAGGTACAAAGTGGTGACTTTTTAGAGAGCTATTGTGGTTTGGGAAATTTTACGTTACCACTTTCTAAATATTTTAATAGAGTGTTGGCAACTGAGATAAGTAAACGTTCTATTTATGCAGCAAAAGAGAATTGTGAACTAAACAGTGTAACAAATATCGAGTTTATTCGTCTTGCATCTGAAGAGATGACTCAGGCACTTAATAAGGAGCGAGAGTTTACACGACTTAAAGAGGTAGATTTGGACGCGTACAACTTCTCTACTGTTTTGGTTGACCCACCACGCGCAGGGTTAGATATGGATACTGTTAAGCTTATTTCAAATATGGACAATATTATCTATATCTCCTGTAATCCTGAAACATTGGCTAGAGACTTAGTAGAGCTTACTAAAACTCATAATATAAATGATAGTGCAATTTATGACCAGTTTCCACATACTCATCATGTAGAATCAGGTGTATTTTTGGTGAAAAAAAACAATTAATGTTTTGTTAATACTACTTAGTTATACTCAAAAAAATTCTTTAAGATATAGGACAATACGTGATTAAAAAAATACTCTCCATGAAGGTAGCAGCCTTGCTACTCTTTTTATTTGGTGCTATTATTGGGATAGCAACATTTATTGAAAACGACTATGGAACTCAGACGGCTAGAGCATTGGTTTACAATGCAAAATGGTTTGAGTTTTTTCTTCTCTATTTTATACTTTTACTTATTTATAACATTGTTAAGTATAAGAGTTATAAAAAAAAGATGTCTGTTTTTATATTTCATATTTCGTTTCTTGTTATAGCCATAGGTGCATTGGTGACACGTTATGTTGGTTATGAAGGTATTATGCACATTCGTGAAGGTCAGAGTTCTAGTACGATGGTTTCAGATAAAAAAGTACTCCAACTTGATGTAAAAAGTGGAGAAGAGACGGCTCACTTTGAACAACCTATGCTTCTCTCCTCTATGACTAAAAATAGTTTCAACAAAACATTAACAGTCGATGGAAAAGAGGTTAGCTTTGAGTTGCTAGAGTATCTTCCTTCTGCTCAAAAGCAATTGGTAGATGACAAAAATGGTAAAATGGTTCTATCTTTAATGGTCTCTGCTGGAGGAAAAGGTAAACCAACAACGCTTAGTGAAGGTGATGTAATTGATGCTGGTACTTTTGTTATCGCTTTTAATCCACCTACTAAAACTAAGTATACTAAACCATCTTTTGTTATACATAATAAAAAAGATGGAAAATTAGAAGTTAAAACAGCTTTTCCTATCAAGACACTCTCTATGCTGACTAGAAAAGAGCAAAATTTAACTGCTGGTACAAATGTTTTTGAATCAAAGAGACTCTATCAATTCAATGGAAATGCAGTTGTCCTTAAAGAAGTACATGACAAAGCTGTAGTGAAGTATGTCTCAACAGCACTAAAGAGTAAGGGTGCTAACCCTGAGATGGTAAAAATGAGAGTTACTGTTGATGGTAAAAGTAAAAATGTAAACCTTTTTTCTTATAGTGGAACTAGAGGTGATGATGAAAAAATAACACTTAATGGTGTTGATATTATCTTAAATATGGGAGCCAAAGTGATAAATCTTCCTTTTTCTCTTAAATTAGTAGATTTTCAGTTAGAGCGATACCCAGGTTCAATGAGTCCTTCATCTTATGCCAGTGAAGTAACATTGACTGACCAAGAAGAGGGAATAGTCAATCAACCATATAAAATCTATATGAACCATGTACTTGACCATAAAAACTATCGTTTTTTCCAATCATCATTTGACCCTGATGAAAAAGGGACAGTACTCTCTGTTAACCATGACCCAGGAACGCTACCTACCTACCTTGGTTATCTGCTTTTAGCACTTGGAATGATATGGAACCTATTTGATAAAAACAGTCGTTTCCAACAACTGCTTAGACGGGCTAAAAAGCTTCAAGGGGCATCGGTTGTGGCTGCACTCTTTGTCCTTTTTAGTCAAACAGCAACTGTTCAGGCAGCATCACTTCCAGAGTTGGATGCCAACCAATCAAAAATGGTTCATATTTACAGTGATGAGAGTATAGAAAAGTTTGGAAAAATAGTGCTACAAGACACTCGTGGACGTATGAAACCTATGGATACTTTTGCTCATGAGCTTGTCTCAAAACTTACAGGTAAAACTTCTATTTATGGTGTCAATTCAACCTCTATTCTGTTAGGTATGACGGTGAATCCTAATTTTTATCAAGAGTTAAATATGATAAAAGTAGACCATACTCGAATAGCAAAAGAGTTGGGTTTAAAAGAGGGGAGTAAATATGCAAAGTTTAGTGATTTCTTTTCTAAAGAGGAAGGATATAAACTCTCTAAGCAGGTCGCTGAGTCGGTTCGTAAAAAACCACTTGATAAAAATCTTTATGACAAAGAGTTGGTCAAGGTAGATGAACGACTAAACATTGCCTATATGGTCTATATGGGTTCTCTTTTACAGATTTACCCTGTACCTCATGATGCTAACAATAAATGGGTTAGCCCACAAGAGGCAGTTAAAACTTTTCCTAAAGAGCTTTCGGGTATGGTACGTATGATGACACTCTATCTTTTTGAAGGAGCCACTGCAATACAGACAGATGGAAATACCAGTAAGTTTGACCAGTCAATTCAACTAATAAACCTCTACCAAAAGAAGTTTGGTTCAAAGGTACTACTCTCTGAAAATGCTGTTGATATGGAGATTTGGTACAACAAGTTGGGTGTATTGTCAAAAGTTGTTCCTATCTATCTGTTGGTAGGTATTCTTCTTCTATTAGCATCATTTGTAAATGTGGTCAAACCTAGCTTCTCTCTAAAGCGAATTATGCAAGTCTCATGGGCTGTTATGATTATAGGTTTTGGACTACATTTAATGGGCATGGGTATGCGTTGGTATATTGGGGGTCATGCTCCTTGGTCAAATGCTTATGAATCCATAGTATTCATCGCTGCAGCAACCGTAGTAGCAGGTCTTGTTTTTGCACGTAAGTCACCATTTACCTTGGGTGCTACGGCACTGTTAGCAGGTATTACTATGGGTGTGGCTCATATGAACTTTGTTAACCCAGAGATTACAAACTTGGTTCCTGTACTAAAATCTTACTGGCTTATGATTCATGTTGCGACCATTATTTCAGGTGATGGATTCTTAGGTCTAGGTTCTATGTTGTCCCTTTTGGTTCTTATACTCTTTATTATGAAAAAAGAGAGCAACAATGAAAACATTGACAGAGCCATTAAAGAGTTAACGAGTATTGCAGAAATGAGTCTTATCGTAGGTCTGTTCCTTATGACCGTAGGAAACTTCCTTGGTGGAGTTTGGGCAAATGAGTCTTGGGGTCGTTACTGGGGTTGGGACTCTAAAGAGACATGGGCAGCTGTAACTATTTTGGTTTATGCTACAGTATTGCATTTACGTTTTATTCCAAAACTTAACAATCCATTTGCGTTTAATGTGGCTTCACTTTGGGGATACTCATCGGTTATTATGACCTATTTTGGGGTTAACTATTACCTCTCTGGTCTTCACTCTTACGCTGCTGGTGAATCAGTACCTATTCCAACATGGGTTCCATACTCTGTATTAGCACTGTTTGTTTTAACCATGCTAGCAGCAAAAAGTCGAAAAAATATTAAATTGGCACTGCTTATATTGGCTCCACTTTTAGCCTTTGGACTCTTTATTCGTTATGTTGTGATGTAGTATGTTAAAAGTAAAAGAAGACCTCTATAATGGTCTTATTATAGAAACAGACTCTATAGAAGATTCTGTAGATGAGTTTAAAGCGTCACTTATAGTGTTACAAAAAGAAGCCAAAGAAGAGGGTAAAAATCTTCTTTGGTTAGAGCTTGCTTCACAACAGGGTCAACATATTGCTCTCGCTTTAGAGCTTGGTTTTGAGTTTCATAATTGTGAAGCAAAACGAACCACGTTAACGTATCAAGTGAAAAAAGATGCTTATATCCCTGTTTCACCTTCTCATACCATAGGTGTGGGTGCAGTGGTCATTAATGATGAAAATGAACTTTTGATGGTTCGTGACCGTATTCATAACAATCACTCTATCTATAAACTCCCTGGAGGTATGGTAGAACATGCTGATAAACTTTCCGATGGTGTGATTCGTGAAGTATGGGAAGAGACTGGGATAGAAGCAAAACTTATAAAAATGGTTTCTGTTTTAAACTCTTACCCTTATAGATTTAATAAGTCTAATATGTACATAGTTTTTCAATTAGAAGCATTAACAACAGAGATAAATGTAATAGATACTCATGAGATAGAAGAGGCTATATGGATGCCTTTAGAAGAGTTCTTTTTGCATGAAGAGATGTCTATGTTTCAGAAAACTTTGGTTTATTCTGCTTTAGAGAATGAAGGGCTTAATCTTTTAGAAAATGATAAATTTTTTTCATCTAAACAACATGTTGAGGTTTATGGATAATTATAATATTCCATCTACTTTAAACTTCTTATTTTTTCGACATCATTAATTTTATAATCAATTTTTCTACTTTTCCTTAATATTTTAATGTTTTTAATTTGAAATATAATAAAATAAAATATAATATAACACAAAATATTTTAAATTGTTAAAAATATTATTTTATAAAAAGGGAAAACATGAAAAATATATTATTTTTATTAGCTTTTTTTTCTTTGTCTGTTAACGCTTATACTGTTGGTGACAGAGTTTGGAATGATAGTAATCAGAACTGGGAACAAGATGTAGGTGAAGAGGGTATTGCTAATGTAACGGTAGAACTTTTTACAGACAAAGGTCAAAAAGTACAAAGTACGTTAAGTGATACTCAAGGTAAATACAACTTTGAAAATGTAGAACTGGGTGACTATGTTATAAAAGTCACTCCACCTCAAGGTGTTACCCTTATTACGAGTAACAATCTCGAAAAATGGGTAGAAAAAGATAGACTTGATGCAGATTTTGGATTATATATTCCTAGTATAAATAATGGCTACTCTGTTACTGGTAAGGTTTGGAATGATACTAATCAAAATTGGGAACAAGATGCAGATGAAGAGGGTATTGTTAATGTAATGGTAGAACTTTTGACAGATAAAGGTCAGAAAGTAGAAAGTACAACTACTGATACACAAGGTCAATATGCTTTTACAAACATAGAAATAGGTGATTATGTTATTAAGGTTATTCCTTCTAATGGTATGGAACTTATCACAAGTAACAATCTTCAAAAATGGGTAGATAAAGATAAAAAAGGTGTTGATTTTGGGCTTTATATACCAAATGAAAATAGTGGATATACTATTGGTGATAGAGTTTGGAATGATATTAATCAAAACTGGAATCAAGATGCAGGAGAAGAGGGAGTTGCTAATGTTACCATAGAACTTTTGACAGATAAAGGTAAAAAATTAAAGAGTACAACTACAGATGCCCAAGGTAAATATGCCTTTACAAATATAGAAATAGGTGATTATATTATTAAGCTTATTCCTTCTGATGGTATGGAACTTATTACAAGTAATAATCTTGAAAAATGGGTTGAAAAAGATAGATTAGATGTTGATTTTGGAGTCTATAAAGGTGCTAACAATGGTGATGTGACTGCACCAGTTATAGTACTTAATGGAGATAGTACAGTAAGGTTAAAGATAGGTACAGATTATGTTGAAGAAGGTGCTACTGCAACAGATAATATAGATGGTGATATAAGTAATAATATCCAAATTGACCCAAATGTTGATACCTCTAAAGAAGGAAATTACACTGTTAGATATAGTGTTTCTGATGCAGCTGGTAATAGTGCTACTAAAACAAGAAAAGTGATAGTGAGTAAAAAAATAGTCAAGCCTCCTGTACCTAGTAGTGCTATTACTATTAATGAGGTTCTTGTATCGAATGCGAGTACAAATTTAGATCCTGATTTTAAAGAGTACTCTGGTTGGGTAGAGTTATATAATCATACTGATAAGAGAATTGATTTAAAAGGTTATGCTTTAAGTGATGACCCAGATAGACCTCTAAAGTGGGAGATGCCAAATGGTGCAAAAATAGATGCAGGTGAGTATTTGTTAATATGGATGGACAAAGAGTATGATATAGCAAATGCCATTCATGCAAGCTTTAAAATGTCATATAAAGGTGAAGCTTTAACTCTTTATGATTCAGATGAAAAGCTAATAGATTCCATAACATTTCCTAAGCAAAAAGGTGATATCTCTTGTGCTAAAGTCGATAATAAAATTGTCTATATGGTACCAACACCAAATATGCCAAATGGCAAAACCTATACTACCTCAAAACGTGCTAGTGACCCAAGCATTTCGTTGAAGAGTGGTTTTTATAATGGCACCCAGCGTGTTAAACTTTCACAAAAAAATGGAGGAGATATCTACTATACTACAGATGGATCGATTCCTACAAAATCATCAACAAAATATAGCAGTGCGTTTAGTATTAATAAAACAACGGTTGTTCGAGCGATAGCATTTGAGAATGGTAAGTTTAAAAGTGAAGTGAGTAATAGTACTTATTTAATAAATGAAAATATAACTTTACCTGTAGTTTCTATAGCTATAAATGATGAGTATTTAAATGATAATGACATAGGTATGTATAAAAATTATACTGAGCGATGGATGAGAACAGGAAGTATAGAGTATATTAAAGATGGAACATCAAAGTTTTCTGAAAACGTTGGTATTCGTATATTTGGTGGACAAACCAGAGCTTATGCCCAAAAATCTCTTGCGATTTTTGCAAAAGCAAGATTTGGAGCAAAATCGATAAAGTATAAACTTTTTCCAGATAAGAATATTAAAAAAGTAAAAAGTTTTGTACTTAGAAATTCTGGAAATGACTGGGGTTATACTATGATGAAAGATGGTTTAGTACATAACATAGTAAAAGATACTATGGATATAGATTATCAATCATATCAACCAACAGTTGTATTTATCAATGGTAAATATTGGGGTATTCATAATATTAGAGAAAAAACAAATGAAGATTATATAGAAGCAAATCATGGTGTAGACTCTAAAAATATTGACCTCTTGGAGGGTGATGAGTATGAAGCGAATGAAGGATCAAATGATGCTTATTTAGAGCTATTAGAGTATATAAAAAATAACTCATTAGAAAAGAATAGTAACTATAATTATGTAAAATCTAAAATTGATATTGATGAGTATATTAACTACATGATTACTGAGACATATGTTGGAAATATTGATTGGTTATATAACAATATTAAGTATTGGAGAGAACAGAGTGATACATCTAAATGGAGATGGATACTCTATGATACTGATGATTCATTTGATGATATAAATTTTGACTCTATGGCTTTTGTATTGGAAGAGAATGGACCAGCTGAACCAAATCCACCTCACGCAACATTTCTTTTTAGAAGTTTAATGCAAAATGTAGAGTTTAAAGAGAAGTTTATTGGTACTTTTATATCTCATTTAAATACAACGTTTAGACCTTTGAGAATAGATAGCATAATAACAGATATGAAAAATACTATAAAACCAGAAATTCAAAGACATTTTGATAAATGGGGAAGAGTCAGCCCTAAAGATTGGGAGAATGGTAGTTCGGGAAGTATACGAGCATTACGGGAATTTGCGTTAGATAGAGCAGAGGTAATGAGAGGACTACTCTCTACTCATTTCAATTTAAAAGGTAATAAAAATTTAAGTATAACTGTTTCAAATAATGGTTCAATTACTCTTGATGGTATAAAGCTTAAAAGTAACTACAGAGGTAACTACTTTAATGGTAGCAGTGTAACATTAAAAGCAGAAGCGAAGCAAGGCTTTACATTTATAAAATGGAGCAATGGTTCAACAGACAAAGAGATAAAAGTCAAGTTAGATTCTGATATATCTATTACAGCTGAGTTCCAATAGGGTATAATTAAGATTTAACACTTTATATTTTAGCATGTTATAGAAGATGATAGAAATTGTGTATTTTTATCATCTTCATAATAAATAATCCTTTTTTACTTCTTATGGTAAAATATTACAAGTAACTTGTAATATAATTGTAATATAAATATATATAAATTATATTATAAAATTAAAGGATAATAATGAACTTAGAGATATTACTAAAAAATAAAAACTTAGTAAATATATCTAGTGATACTTTGTACGAACTTCATGAAACTATTCAAGAATATATAGATACTCATAATAAACCTATACCCAAAGAGATAGAATCGATAGTAGATAGTATAGACATTATAGATAATAATGCTACTTCTTATAATAATATAGCAGCACTTTATGAGAAAATAGGTACATATGATAAAGCAGAACATCTATATTTGAAAGCTCTAAGTGTAAGTATAGATACACTAGGTAAAGAACACTTAGATACAGCAAATATTTATTATAATATTGCCTTGTTTTATTCCTCAATAAAAGAGTATCAAAATTCAGAGTCCTTTTACTCAAAAGGTATAAAAATCAAAGAAAAAATATTAGGAAGAGAGCATCTTGATATGGCTACCTCTTATACCAATTTAGCTGAATTACACAAGTTAAATGGTAATTACTATCAGGTAGAACGACTTTATCAAGAAGCATTAGCAATATGGCAAAATTGTCTTGGTGAGAACCATCCTAACGTGGCTACAGCGTATAATAATTTAGCAGGGTTCTATGAATCATTGAGTGAGTATGATAAGGCTGAAAATTTATATTTAAAAGCATTAAATATAAAAGTGATATCTTTAGGTAAAGAAGATAAATCTACTGCATCGGCTTATAATAATTTAGCTGTTTTTTATTATGAAATAAATAATTATGAAAAAGCTTGTGAATATATGAAAATGGCTGTTAGCATGCGTAAAAAACTTTTTCCTGAGGGACATCCTCATCTAGATGAGTCTTTAGAAGGTTTGGAGTTAATAAAATTTAAATTTATTGATAGACATGTTAAATAATAATAAAAAATAATAATTAATATATAAAATTTAAGTAAAGTTTATATTACCTTAAGATATGATACTTATAATCTAGAATTATAAAGGTGATAATAATGAGTTACTCCTCTTCAAAACTACACTCTTTGGTGGTAGCCTCGCTACTTTTTAGTACTATTTCGGTTTCGGCTTTAGAATATTCTCCTATCTCTATATCTGCTCCTTTAGTAACCAATAGTAATATGACAATATTTGCTCCCAATGAGGTTATTGTAACCTTTAAAGAGGGAGTTAATGTATTTGATAATAGTTATGCTGAGGTTTCATCACCTTTGAATAATGTTCTTAATGGTGATTTGGCTGCTTTTAATTCAACTTTTCAAAGTAGACTAGAAGAGAGCTTGGGGAAAGATAAGTTTTCTGCAAAAGCTTTTGTTCAGTTAGGTTCTATGCATGTTAAGTCTGATGTGAATACGACAGAAGAGTTGAAAGCTCTTTTTGAGTCTGAAGAGATGAGTACTTATGTTAAGCATGTCTCAGCCAATAATATAGTGGCATTGAATGCTACTGATGACAGTTATTATGACAAGTTATGGGCACTAGAGAACAGAGCTCAAGAGGTTAATGGTAAGAGTGGAACTGATGATGCTGACATGGATGTGGCTGAAGCTTGGAACAGCACCAAAGGTGATAGAGATGTCATCGTTGCTGTTTTAGATACGGGAGTTGACTATACGCATGATGACCTAAAAGATAACATGTGGAGTGGGGTAGCCAATCATGGTTATGATTTTGCTGGAGATAATGATGGTAACAATGATGATAATCCAATGCCAGATGAGCCATATGATGATAATGGACACTACCATGGAACTCATGTTGCTGGAACCATTGGTGCAGTAGGAGACAATGCTACTGGTGTAAGTGGTGTGGCACAAGAGGTCTCTATTATGGCACTAAAAGTCTTTAGACCTAATGGTTATGGTTATAGTAGTGATATTTTAGAAGCTTTGGAGTATGTGGCTGACCGTGTGGATGCTGGGGACAACATCGTAGCTGTCAATGCTTCATATGGTGGTTCAGGTGGTGACCAAGATGATGCGACCAATGATGCTATTAAAAAATTAGGAGAGAAAGGGGTACTATTCTGTGCTGCAGCAGGAAACGATGGAAAAGATATTGATGCTGAGCCAAGCTATCCAGCTTCGTATGATGCAGACAATATTATTTCTGTGGCTGCTAGTGATCAAGATGATGCCTTGGCTAGTTTTTCTAATTATGGAGCCAACAGTGTAGATGTGGCTGCTCCTGGGACAAATATTTTAAGCACTTATCCAGATAATAAATATGCTTATTTACAAGGTACCTCTATGGCAACTCCACATGTAGTAGGAGCTGTGGCTCTTGTTGCTGCAGCTTATCCTAACTCAACGGTGGCTGAGCGTAAAGCAATGATTTTAGACTATGTAGAGAAGAAGCGTGCCTTTGATGGAAAGATGACAACTGCTGGTCGTGTTAATGTTAATGATGCCTTAGCCAACGAAGAAAAAAATGTTGCACCTACAGCACAAGATGATAGTGCAAGCATAGCTTATGAGACAGCTGTTACTATTGATGTATTAGCAAATGATAGTGATGAAGATGGTGATAGACTAAGCATCAGCTCTACTAGCACAGCTAGTCATGGTTCTGTGAGTATTAGTGATGGGAAAATTATTTATACTCCAGCTGGTGGCTATGAGGGAGATGATACTTTTTCTTATACTATTAGTGATGGGAAGAGTGAGAGTACAGCTAATGTTACTGTAACGGTTAATGCACAAAAAGAAGACCTTAACGTAGCTCCAGTCGCTAAAGATGATACAGCTACAACAGCGTATGAGACAGTTGTTCATATTGATGTTTTAGCTAATGATAGTGATGAAGATGGTGATAGCCTTAGCATTACTTCTATGTCAATACCAGCCAATGGTTCAGTAGCAATAGAATCAGGAAGCATAACCTATACACCTAATGATAATTTTGAAGGAGAAGATAGCTTTGAGTATACCATCAGTGATGGTGCAGCAGAGTCAACAGCAAAAATTATTGTAACTGTAGAGGAGAAACCCAATACCACACCAACTGCCAATGATGACAGTGCTACTGCCAATTATAATGAGTCGGTGAGTATTGTTGTGTTGGAAAATGATAGTGATGAGGATGAAGATACTCTCAGTATCGCTTCATATACCCAAGCTTCTGCTGGTACAGTAAGCCAAGATGGAGATAATCTAGTGTATACAGCAAACAGTAATTATAGTGGAGATGATAGTTTCACTTATACTATTACAGATGGAGAAGCCACAGCTACTGCAACGGTTAATGTAACAGTAAAAGAGGAGAGTAAAACGATACAATTACCAATAATCGGAGGAAATTTAGGTCAAAATAATAGTAGCGAACAATGGGAAGCGTTAGATTTCAGTTCTCATGATATTCACTATACCACCAAAGATGGTAATGGGGTTTTAATAGGACTAGACCAAGATAATCAACTGGTTGGTAGTATTCAAGTGCATGGTAAAGAGACAAAAGTAACTATTGATATACCTGATACTACAATGAAAGTAGACAGTAATGGTGAAACACTCATAGAGTTTAAAGGGAAAGAACTAAAGATTCTTATTGGTAAAGATGGGAGTATCACTCCTACACTGCCAGATGCAGTGCTTCCTAAAACAGAACTACCTGTTGGGACAGGGTTAACAGTAAGTGGTGACTTAATGAAGTTTGTTGTACCTCTCTCAAATGAGATTAAATTTTAAGGATAAATGATGAAAAAAAATTTACTTTATATAGCTAGCCTATCAGTAACTCTACTCTTTACAGCATGTGGAGGAGGTGGTTCTACTCCAGTTGAAGAGACTAGTGATGACCTAATGACAACAACAAATATGAATAATGATATTAGTATGAAGATTGATGAGGTCTATACTATGAATAAAGGAGATAGTATCATAAAGGTTTCTACTGCACCCATTGTTGCACTAGACACTAACATTACTACAGGTAAGACCATAGCAACTCTTGTAGAGGGTAAAGCCAAGATAAAAAAGGGAAGTAGGATTCCTACTTTTTAATTAAATTTGAGGTCATAATTTGTGACCTTTAAGTTTTATACTCTCATTTGAATCTATATTCAAATTTCTCAAGTTGCACTTTCAAATTTTCTTGAATTTCACCTTGAAACTCAAGTGTATCATCTTTAACAGTTCCACCAGTCCCCAACTTCTTTTTAAGTGTTTTTAAAAGGGCTTTTAAATCATTAGCAGACAAAAAGAAAGGCTTAACTATGGTCACGACTTTTCCACGTCGTTTCTCTTTAGTAAAGTGTAGCTGATGTTTTTCAGGGGTTTTAACTTCTGTAGAGACTTTTTTCTTTACTTTCTCTTTGTTGTCAGAATTCCACTCGTCATTAAAGTTTGCTCCCATTTCAAATAAATTCTTCTTCATCGTATCTCCTTAGTTTACAAAACCCATAACATTTCCACTCTCTAGTTTTTTAATGGTCATCTCTTCTTTGAGTCTGGCTATAAACTCAGTAGCACTTTTTATAGTTCTAAATCTACTCTGTCGTGATATGGTAGCAAAATCTCCTGGAGTGATTTGTCTAAGTATTTTTACTTCTGCTAACTCTTCGTTGCTTGGTTCTGTTAGCTCTAACTCTTTGCAGTATGAAGTGAAAATCTTTTCAAGCTGTGGGGCTTTTAAAAATTTGAACTCTAACTTTAGGTCAAAACGTCTTAGACTTGCACGGTCTAAATGATCCATAAGGTTGGTGGTAGCTATGAAGATGCCGTTGAATTTCTCCATCTGTACCAGCATTTCGTTAACTTGGGTCACTTCCCAGTTGACTTTGGCTTGACCACGTTCTGCTAAGAAACCGTCTACCTCGTCGAAGATAAGGACAGCTCCTTCCTCTTTTGCTTCTTGAAAAGCTCTGGCTATGTTTTTTTCGGTATCTCCTACCCATTTACTCATAAGAGATGAGCCACTTTTTATGATAAAAGGTTTGTCTAATACCTTGGCTATATGTTTAGCAAAGGCACTTTTACCTGTACCTGAAGCACCATATAGGCAGAGCCGTGCAGAGTGGTGCTTTTTCATACCTGTTACGAGTTCGTCTAAGTTAGTGTCGGAGTTTATGTACTCTAGGCTGTAGTTTTCTGGTAGGTTCTCTTCTCCATCTTTGTTAACTTCGTCGTAACCTTGTGCTTTTAGTGTGTTGTTAATGAGCTTCATTAACACTTTCTCTTTTTTACATGTAGGTACTAGTTTAGCAACCTTTACAGCTGTTGAGATAATAGCAGGAGCTATGGTCTCGTTTTGTGCTAACTTATCAATCTCTTTTTCACTGAGTATGTTTTCGCTATATTTTTTAATAATTTCAGCACGTTTAGACCTAGCAGGTATAGGCATCTCAATGCTCATGTCAAAACGACGGATAATAGCGTTGTCTATGCTCTCTATTTTATTGGTTATCCAAATGGTAGGGAGTATGTTGTTCTCTAAAACTTTGTTTATCCATGCTTTGTCAGACTGTCTTTTAGGAAGCATAAAAAAACCACCATCGTAACTCTCAAAAACATCTTCTGCTTCATCATACATGAGTATGGTTTTGTGTTTAGACAAAAGAGCTTGAGCTGTTTTGTAGACACGTAGTCTAGCTGTGCCATCTATGGGGTCACCATCACTATCGGAGTAGCTTACTTCGTAAAGTTTTATGCCTAGTATTTTGGCTATGGTTTTAGAAAGTTCGGTTTTACCAGTACCAGGAAGACCATAAAGGAGTATGTTTACACCTTTTTGTTTGTTGTCAAGGGCTTTGTTTAGATAGGGTAGAAGTATCTCTAAATCATTCTTTATATAAGAGTAGTCCTCCATATCTAAGGTACCCTTTGACGATAGTCTAATGGAGTGTTTTACCATATCCATGATTTCATTGTCATGGTTGAGCATGTTGTCAGAGAACTCATAGTTTAAGAGCTGAAATTTTGAGCTAAAAGAGTAGGCATTGTCTCTGTCAAGTTGTAGTAGCCCTGAATAGTTAAAAGTAGAGTGAGAAGCAAACACTTCATTGATATACTCAAGAGGAAAATCAAGTAGGGCAGAGAGTAGTCTTTTAGTTCGTGAGGTGTTGATGTTTTCACCCAAGAGGTTAATGGCATTGTCTAAGATGTCATAGTGTTTTAGTAAAATAACAAACTCTAAAATCTCTCGTTCATACTCATTTAGTATGATGAGTTTTGAGATACGGTTGAGGTTTTTTTCTAGTAGTTTTGAAGCCTTAAAAGGTCGATGTTTACTTAGTTTTTCATACTTTTTTTTGAGTATATTTAGGGGTTCACTTCTGTGAAAGTCATCATAATCATAAGCGATATACTTCTCTAGTCCCAAAAACTTTGCCATGGTCTCATGTGTGAAGTCGTTGTCAGAGTCTATAAACTCTTTATGTCCACCAAGTTCTAAAATGATTTTAAGTATCCAATAGGTGATTTTATCAGCCAGCTCAGGCTCTACTATCTCTTGTGCTAGGGGGTTGTTCTTCATATTTTTTTAGTTCTTTTATTATAAAATTTATTTTAATATTTCTTATCAAATAGGAAGCCAAGTATAACAAAAGCAAACATAGCAAATACTAAAAAAGTCTATAAAAAACACTTTTTTGTCACTTTAATATATTTTTTTATGATTTTAAAATTTTTTTGATGGCTTCAGAACAGATAGTTAGACCAAAAGCTCCTGTTACAGCAACAAAAGAGCCTTTCTCTTTACATTTGTCCTCTTCAGGGGAAAATACTACAGTAAAGTTTCGGTCAAACTTGGCTTTTTTTAGTTCGTTTCTTATTTTTCGTGCTAGTCTGTCACCTGATGTTTTCCAGATAGAAGCAACCTCTATTTTAGAGGTATCAAAACGTTTAGCAGAACCAGTAGACATAATAAGCTTTTTAAAACACTTCTTAGCAATTTCTATCTTCACTTTAGTGGTATCGGCACAGTCAAGCACCAAATCATAAGGCTCAAAGTCAAACTCTTCCACCCATGTCATGTTCATTTGCTGATTAATAGTAGTAATGCTAGGGTAGAGTTTTTTAAGTGCTTCTGTTTTAAGCTCACCCACTGCCTCAGAACCTATTTGACGGTTTTGATTGGTCTCATCATAAACATCATAGTCTAAGATGGTTATGTCCAAAACCCCTGAACGATAAAGACAGTCCAAAGCGTAAGAACCAACTCCACCCACACCAAGTATGAGAATCTTTGCTTTTTGTATTTTGCTGAAATCTTCTTCTCCAAAGAGAAGTTCACAGCGTTGGAATCTATCATTCATTTTATTGTGCCTTTTTTAAGTTTGGAGGAATGGTATAGTTTTTATGTTAAAATAAGTTTAATAAATTATTGGGTTTAATAATTGGAAAGATAGAGATGTAACCCAAAAGTTTATATAGGGAATAAGCAAGTCATTTTGCTAATCTCTCTTTAGAAATTACTATTCTAGCTATTTGTAAATTTAAAGGCAAATATTCTAATAGAGTTAAAAGAGGTAGTATAGAAGATATGCTTTATATTGAAAATATTTAATTTACAGACTTCTGCTAAGTAAAACATGTATATATCGATTTTATTTTGTTATATCAAATTTTTTATTTATGCCTATTTATGTCGGGAAGAGGACATCCCGACCTACAACTACCATTTTTCTTAAGAAAATAAATTTTAATTTATATAAGTTTGGTTTTGACGTGTGACATGGTCACACCTACGGTTATAACCACTTCTCCAACGCCTCAATATCAGTATGTGAAGTCATATCCAAATGCACAGGAGTAACTGAAACGTACCCTTGTTTAACTGCTTGAACATCACTCATTTGTCCCTCTGTCTCTCGCCATTCATGGTTAACCAATCCTATCCAAAAGTACTCTTGACCTCTTGGGTTTATGTGTGAGTCTGCGTCGTTGGTGTAGACTCTGCTTCCTGTTTTGGTCACTTTTAGCCCCTTACAATCTTTAGGTTGAAGAGCAGGAATGTTTACGTTTAAAAACTTTCTAGGAGCAAGAGGGAATGAACCGTCAAAGATTTTACTAACCAATTTGACTATGGTTTGGGTAGCTAATTCATAAGTACAGTTCTCTTTTTCTCTCATGTCATCAGAGAAGTCTTGAGAGATAGCAATAGCAGGAATACCTTGTAGTACAGCTTCCATAGCACCACTAGCTGTTCCTGAGTAGGTGATGTCTTCACCCATATTTGCTCCGATATTTATGCCAGAGATAACAAGGTCAGGCATGTTCTCTTTAGAGTAAATTTTATGTAGAGCTAAAAAGACACAGTCTGTAGGTGTACCGTCGTCTAGTTTGTAGAAGTTGTGTTCTAGTTCAACAAATCGTAGGGGTTTTGTAAGGGTCAAAGAGTGACCACAAGCAGACTTTTCAAGGGTAGGTGCTACAGTGGTAATTTCAGCCAAAGGCTTAAGAGCTTCTATAAGTGCTAAAAGAGCAGGTGAGTCGAAACCGTCATCGTTTGTTATTAGTATTTTTTTCATGATGCTATGGTATACAATTAAAACTTTGATATACTACAAAAAAATTTTAAAAGTGATTGGATATAATGAAAAAAGAGACAAAATCAGGTTTTATAGCTGTAGTAGGACGACCAAACTCAGGAAAGAGTACACTTCTTAACTTTTTAGTAGGTGAAAAACTTGCGATGGTATCAAAAAAAGCACAAGCAACTCGTAAACGTATGAATATCATTGTGATGCATGGTGATGACCAGCTTATTTTTGTGGATACTCCAGGAATCCATAAAAAAGAACGTTTGATTAATGAGTTTATGCTAGAAGAGGCTTTAAAGGCAATGGGTGATGCTGACTTGATTTTGTTTTTAGCTCCTATTACCGATAAGCTTGATGAGTATGAGAAATTTTTAGCACTTAAGGAGAGTGCGAAAGTAAAACATATAGTATTGCTTACTAAGATGGATCATGTACCTCAAGGGAAAATACTTGAAAAGCTTGGTGAGTATCAAAAATATCAAGATAGATTTGAGGCGATTATTCCTTTCTCTGTAAATAAAAAAGTAGGGAAAAAACCACTTCTTGATGAGGTAGTGAAATATTTACCAGCATCTCCTGCTCTGTTTGATACTGATATTACTACTACAGAATTTGTACGTGATATCTATAAAGAGTTAATTCGTGAATCTATTTTTGAAAACCTTTCAGATGAAATTCCTTATGAGTCTGATGTAACTATAGAGAAGATAGATGAAGAGGATAATATGGATAGAATCTATGCAACAATAATAGTAGAGAAAGAGACTCAAAAAGGAATTATAGTAGGGAATAGAGGAGAAGGTATTAAGCGTGTGGGTAAATTAGCACGACAACAGCTTGAACTTTTTTCTGGAAAAAGAATCTATTTAGACCTTCATGTGGCAGTTAAAAAAGGCTGGAGTAAGTCACGTGGTGGATTAGAAGATATGGGGTATATTTTTTAATTAAAAAGTGCTATTTAATAAAAAAGAACATAAAATATTTTGTAATATTAAAATATTAATATAATAATAAAAATTAATATTATATTAAGAAAATATTAATGACATAAGCAATATAATCTTCATAATCTTAAAAGGAATGGTAGATTTAAAAATTATGTCAACAGAAAATATTGATTCTAGAATAAAAAAATATAAAAATATTATTACCATTAATTCATATTCTAATATCTATTATGAGTACAAAAATCAAGAGTTAAAAAAATTAGAAAATTTAACATATAATGATAAAAATTTTGTTATATCGTACGCTACAAATAAAGATATGATTATCGCTTCACTAGATGTTGGTGAAGGTATTGATGAAGATGAGCTTGAAGAGACTCTAGAGATGCAAGCCTATGAAGAGTTGGGCTTAGACGAAGAGTTAGAATATACTATAAAATATCAGAAACAAGATAGTGATGAATTATCGACTATTTATAATCTATTTATTACTGAAATGGAAGTTTTAGAAGATAAACTCTCTTCTATAGTAGATGAAACGAAGTATATAGATCTACTCATACCTGCACCATTATTGTATAAGACACTCTATTCAAATAATATTTTAGAAAATAAAAATGTACACTGTTATATCTACTTTACTATGCATGATGCTTTTGTAAGTATTTATAAAGATGGTAATTTTATTTACTCTAAATCTGTAGAGTTTTCTCTTAGTCAAATATATGAAAAGTATTGTGCTTTAATAGGTGAGAAAATTCCAGAAAAAGAGTTTTTTGAAACATTTGAGTCTGAAGGTCTAAAAAGTACAAATGGACTCTTTCAACAAAACTTAATGAAGCTTTTTGGTGAAGTCTTTTTACAGATTAATGATATTTTGATTTATGCTAAACGTGCTTATGGTATAGAGAGTATACAGAAGCTTTTTTTAGGTTCTGTAAAGGGTCCTATTATTGGTCTTGGTGATTATGGATATAATTATTTAGGTATACCTACTTTTAATTTGGATTTTAACTTTGATATAAAAAATGATGAATGGTATGTAGACCAGTATCAATACTTTATGGTTAAATCGGCTTTAGATTATGTTCAAACTCCTGAAAATACACTTAACTTAACCTTCCACCCTAGACCACCTACCTTTGCTAAACGAGCTAGTGGGCAGTTTATTATTGGTACAGTGTTTGCTTCTTTATTAGCATTGGGTATACCTCTTGTTTATCTAATCCCATCATATATGAATGATGCCTATAATTTAAAATTGAATATGAATGATAAGAGTTTATCTAAAGAGGCTTCAAAATATAAAGGTATATTAAAAGAGAAACAGTTGCTTATAAAGGCAGATAAAACTGAGTTAAAAAAACTTGAAAATATCTTTGAGAATAAGGCAAAAACATTAACATCTATACATAATAAAAAAGTAAATTATAAATTTAAATCAGGATTTCTATATACCTTTGGAAAAGATTTAAAAAAGTTTGGTGTTCATGTTGAGGCAATATCATCTAATGAAGATAATTTTACACTCTATCTTCTTAGTAAAGATGAGAAAAAAATAACAAAATATATTAAACATATTTCAAAAAAGTATTTTAAAGATATTAAAAATATAGATATAAGACGTATTGAAATAGATGATGAAGATTTTTCATATCGTGGTGTCTTAAAGGTTGAATATAAATGAAAGCATGGATAGATTTATTAAACAGTTTGGATGAGTTTTTCGAACCTAAAAGTGATAATGAAAAATGGATGACCATTGGTATGATATTTGTTGTTATTGGTTATATGTCATATAGTCTCTTTTTACCTTATGCTGAAGATAGATATAACGCTTCTGATCGTGAGAAAAAGAAACTTCAAAAAAGTATTATTACACATAAAGAGTATCTAAATAGTATTACTATTAATGGTGATAGAGAGTTTTATATAAAGAAGTATGATCGTGATATAAAAGTATTAAAAAAGAAAATAGCAGGTGCAAATGAAGATATCAGTTTTATATCATCTAGTTTAGAAGAACTTTCTGATTTGATGTTTAACAAAGAAAACTGGTCAAAATTTTTAAATAGTGTTGCCGAGCAAGCAAAAAAACAGAGTGTTAATATTAACTATATAGAAAATAACTATGTTGATAATAATGGTAGCTTTGGGCATGTTTTACAGATTGCTGTTGGGTGTGATGGCTCTTATAAAAATATTACTAAGTTTGTGAATCAGTTGGAGAAGAATGTTTTAGTTACAGATATTTATGGAACTCATATTTATCTTGACCAAAACAATACAACAACAGTAGCAGACATTAATATCTCAGTATGGGGGATTAATCACTAATGAAAAAAGTATCTATAATATCTATATTGCTTTCATCTCTATTATTTGCTGGTTCATTAAGTTCTGAAGAGATTACAAATATGATTGCAAAGATAAAAGAGGAGAGAGTTGGAATCTCATTAGCAAAGCTAGAGATGACAGAGAACCCTTTTATTATTCATAAAAAAGAGAAAGTTGTTAAGAGTGTAGGAAAAGAAGTTGTTGAAGAAGTTCGCCAAGAGGTTGAGTATACACTGCATGCTATTTTAAATCATGCAGCATTCATCAATGGTAAATGGTATAAAAAAGGTGACAAATTGGGACTTTATCAAGTTGTTTATATTGGTAAACAGAGTGTTGATTTAACAAGTGAACTTGCAAAGAAAACACTTCATATTAAAAAAAGAAAGAATAAATTTATGAACTTAAATAAAGGAAAAAAGTAATGAACTATATTAATAAATATTTGGGACTAGGTGTGTTAATTACACTTTTAATTGCTCCCCTTCATGCCAATAGATGTGAAACGCAACTTTTTACAACAACATTAAATAGTGCATTGACTATTGGTGATGTTGTTGAAAATTTAGCAGATGCATGTGAATTATCATTAATAGTTAAAGATAAAGAGGCAAAAAAGAAATTAGCAGATAAGCTCTATTATGTTAGTTTGAATAATGCATCTTTAAATGAGTTTTTAGACACTGTTTTGGTAGAAAATGATATTACATATGAATTAGAAGATAATAAACTTAGAATATCTTATTTGAATACTAAAACATATAATTTAGATTATATATCTGGTAGTAGGGTAGGAAAGAGTAATGCACATGTAACTATTGCCAATTCAGGTAAAGCAGGTGGACAATCTCAATCTAAAGATGGTGGCTCTGATAATGGTTCAAAAACTGGTGTTTCTATTGAAAGTAATGATGAATTTAAGTTCTGGACAACAATTGAAAAAGAGATAGAATCATTAATTAATAGACCAGAAGACCCATATACTGCACCCACGCCTATTATAAATCCTGAAGCAGGAATGATAACCGTAACAGGTACAGCTAAACAGTTAAAGAGAGTTTCAGCTTATATCTCTAATGTCTCTAAACAGTTAAAAAATCAAGTGCTTATAGATGTTCAAATTTTAAGTGTAACTTTTGATGATAGTTATACTACTGGTGTTGATTGGAGTCAACTTTATAATTTTCAAAATATGTCAATTGCTAGTGCAAGTATGCTTCAAAATAACATTTCATCATTAACATCCATAACGGATGGTGAGTTATCAATTGGAGATATAACCTCTGCACCAAATACTGAGCCTAAAAGTTCAGGTGCTATTATTACAAGAGGTTCTGTAAAAATTAGTGATGTTGTTAAATTTTTAAAGACACAAGGAGATGTAAAGTCTATTTCAAATCCTAAAATTTTAACACTTAATAATCAACCAGCCTTAATATCTGTTGGTAAAGAGCTTTTTTACAAAATACAATCTACTTCAATACTTCAAGGCTCTAGTGGAGCAGGTAGTCAACAAAGTGGTGAGACTATAGACTCTGTATTTGCAGGGATATTACTAGATATAACACCTGAAATATCAGAAGATGGGTCAATTACCTTAAAAGTAAATCCATCTATTTCAGATACTATAGATACGGTAAGTCGTGATAATTCAGGAGCTAGAAATATTCCACCTGATTTATCAAGAAAACAGATATCTTCAGTCGTAACACTACAAGATGGGCAACATGTTATTTTAGGAGGGCTGATATCTTCTAAAACAGGGATGAAAGTTTCAAAGGTACCTCTTCTTGGAGATTTACCACTTTTGGAGTATCTGTTTAAGCATGAGGTTAAGGTAAATAATGTAGATGAATTGGTTCTTATTATTACACCACATATTGTTAAGCGTGATAGCGAACTTTCATTAGAAAATTTAGGCTATAAGAAATTGACTTATGAATAATCATTTTGAGAATATAAAGAATATTTTTATAGATAGTATTGAAAGAAACAGTTATGTTGAGTTGAAATCAGCTCAATATAATTATCAACTTTTAGAGAAGAGTTTGGATAAGCCTCTTAAGATGATACTTCTTTTTGGAAAACCTGGTACAGGTAAAAGTATGCTTTTAAATAAGCTCTACCACAATTTAAAAGAGAGTAGAGAAATTTTTTATTTTGATGCTCCAATTTTAAGTGAAAAAGAGTTTTTAAGACGAGTATATGAATCAATTACAAATAAAGAAGTTTCTAGAGAACTTCGTGTTAATTTTGATGCTTTGTTACGATTTTGTCAAAAGCTTAAGGGGCAAAGAGAGATAGTCTTTTTACTTGATGAGTGTCAACTCTATTCTGAAGCATTGATGGAAAAGATACGGCTTCTTTCCGATACTAGAACCGTTAAATTTATTATTACTTTACATAAGACAGATAATGAAGATATTATTGCAAAACAACACTTTAAAACACGTATTTGGGAAGTTGTAGAACTGTCAAATGTAAGTGAAGATGATTTACACCTTTATATACAAAAGAAGTTGATTCAAAAAGGTTTTGTTGAAATCTCTAATATGATAAAAAAGAAACATATTAAGTTTATCTATACCTATACGCAAGGAAATTTTAGAGAGACAAATAAGTTTCTCTATACGCTTTTTGATATTTATGAGTACTTTTATGAAAATAGACCTCATAAAGTATCAAATGAAAAATTCTCTAAGAAGTTTCTTGAGATGGCAGCATTAAAACTAGGATATATAGATGGATAATATAAAAGAGTTAGAAAAACGCTGGTATTTTTATAAAGCAAAGCAGAGTTTACTCTCTTTAAATGCTGGTGCTTTTATTTTAATGTTGAGCCTTGGAGGTTACTATAGTTATTTAAAATCAGATGTAATTATGGGTTTATTTAATAAAAAAACATTGATTGCTGAAACAAAAACTAAAATTCCAGAACTTATTGAAGAGCCTGTTCTGATGGCTAATGCTCAAACGCTAAAAAAAGATGTTGTTATAGCTAGTAAAAATGAAGGTCTTAACTCTTCACTATATGAAGTCTCGTTAGAACCAGTTATACCTATAGTTAATATGGAAAGTAAGAGTCGAAAAAGAACAGCTTCTAAGAGAACCTATAAAGCTACAAATAATACAAAAAGTAGTCAAAGAAAAATGGTGAAAGCAAAGGCTTCAACTTATTTAACAGCTAGTGAACTTTCAACTATAAAACATGAAATTAAGCATAGTAGAGTTATCTCACGTGATACTGAAAATATTAAAAAAATAAATTTAAATGGTAGTTCAGTAAATTATATAGAAACGATGAAAAAGAAATTTTCAATAAGTAAAAAACCTAGAGAAGCCCTTCTCTTAGCAAAAGCATTTTATGCAAAGGGTAAGTATAGTCAGTCAGAAAAATGGGCATTGACAGCCAATAAATTAGACAGTTCCAAGGATGAGAGTTGGCATATATTTGCAAAATCAAAAGCAAAACTTGGTCAAAAGAATCAGGCATTGAAAATTTTATCTAGTTATTATAAAAAGAGTCATTCACCTAAAACAAAGGCACTGATAGTAAAAATTAAAACTGAAAGGTTGTAATGAAATTTATATTATTTATATTGATGACAACATTGTTTGCGTTCTCATCAAACTTATCTAACCTTTATAAGATGTATGAGGGACAAGAGTATACAAAAGCGTGTGATTATGCTTCTAAGTACTATTATAAAAAAGAGAATAAAAGTAATGAAAAGTATGTAACACTTTATGGGCTCTCATGTTTAGAAACAGATAAGATAAACCGTATAGCAACGCCAATGATACAACTTAATAGCTCTGCTACTGCTAGGGCAAATGCAAGTTACTTTTCAACCATACTTTTACAGAAGCAACTGCTTAGACAAGCTATTATTGATGGTAAAAAAATAGATGACTTACATCTACCAACTACTACTTTTATATTATCAAAAATTTTTAATCTTTTTGTTAATAAAGAGTATATTTTAAAAGATGGTATCTATAGATTTAAAGATAAAAGTAATAAAGAGAAAACTTATAAACTATATATAGATAAAAGTGAAAAAAGGAGTATATATATGATAATTGACATATATAAAGATGAAAAATTTATAAAACGATATCGTTATAACTAAGAGGAGAGATTATGCATAAAGTGATTAATTTATTAATAAAAAATGAGATTATATCAGAACCAAAACTAGAAGCATTTATAGAAAAATATAGTGAAGATAAGCTCTCCATAGCTAATCTAATTAAGGTTCGTATTATTAATGAAGATGAGATGGAAAAGTCTCTTCTTCAAGAGATACGACTACAGACTATAGAGATAAATGATTTAGAGGGAATTCAAGGAATAGATACAACAGTTTTACTCAAGAGAATGGCAAAAGAACTTGAGATAGAGTATATGGAAGTGAATGAGTCAGATATTGACTTTAAGTTGGTTAAACGTTTACCCTTAAAACAGTTGGTACGATATAATGTTTTACCTCTATTTATAGAAGATAATGAAGTTACTGTTGCTTTTGCAAACCCTAATGATTATGAGGCAAAAGGTGCTGTAGAGCGTTTTTTTCGTGGTAAAATGATGAAGGTAGTTTTAACTCGTAAAGAGATTGTACATCAAGTATTAAGTCAATTAAATGTAGTTGAAAAAGTTGAAGAATTTTCTGAAAGTATTCAAGAAGATTTAGAGCATGGTGGTGCTGATGTAACTAAGACAGATGCATCTCCAGCTGTCCTACAACTTATTGAATTAATTTTGGAGACAGCTATTGAAAAAGGTACGAGTGATATTCATATAGAAGCTACTGAAAATTACTGTCTGGTTCGTTACCGTATAGATGGAATGTTACAAGAGACTTTTAGAATGGAAAAAGATATTTTTTCTCCCTTGGCATCACGTATGAAACTTTTATCAAACCTTGATATAGCAGAGAAGAGAAAACCTCAAGATGGAAGATTTACTCAGATTGTAAAAGGTCATATTTTTGATTTTAGGGTTTCAACACTTCCTACAATGTTTGGTGAATCTATAGTAATGAGGATTCTTGATAAATCCAAAGCATTGGTTCAACTTGAAGATGCTGGTATGAACCCAATATCTTATAAAAAATTCATTCAAGGTATTCACTCTCCTTATGGGATTGTTTTGGTAACGGGGCCTACAGGTTCTGGTAAGACCACAACACTTTATGGAGCGTTGAATGAGATTATTAATGTTAAAGATAAGACAATTACAGTTGAAGACCCAGTGGAGTATCAAATGGAAGGGATTCAGCAGGTACAAATAAACGCAAATGCAGGTTTAGATTTTCCTGCTGCCTTACGTTCAATACTAAGACAAGATCCCGATAAGATTATGATTGGTGAGATTCGAGACCAAGAAACGCTTAGAATTGCGATTCAAGCTGCACTTACAGGTCACTTGGTTCTCTCAACTCTGCATACTAACTCTGCTATTGCATCTATTGGTAGAATGTTGGATATGGGAATTGAAGATTATCTTATATCTGGTGCTTTGGTTGCTATTCAGGGACAGCGTCTTATTAGAAAAATATGTCAAAGTTGTAAAGAAGAGGTTGTACCAGATTCAACAGTTTTAGAAGATTTAGTAGAACATTTACCTAAAAATCCAAAGTTTTATAAAGGTAAGGGCTGTGCTGTTTGTGGTGGGTCGGGTTATGCAGGTAGAGAGATGATATCTGAAGTTTTAACTGTTTCAGACAAAATATCTCGTATGATTGCCAATGGTGCGACCAATGAGCAGTTGACAGAACAAGCTATAAAAGAGGGATTCTTTTCTATGTTCCAAGATGGTATTCAAAAAGCATTGCAGGGAAAAACTACGGTTGAAGAAGTAGTGAGAGTTGCTAGATCATGATGAAGTATTTTAATGTAACCGTTAGCCTCAAGGGTAAAAAACGTATTGAACTCATTAAAGCAAAAAGTAAAGTAATGGCATTGAAGATTGCAAAACAAAACTTTCCAAAAGAACGTGTCTCTAAAGCTGTTGAAGTTTCAAAACCTACTGATGAAAAGATGAAAGAGTTGATTGAGGGTATTAAAAAATCTTTTGAAGGAAAGATAAGTATTGACAATAAAATCTCAGCTATTAGGCAAATATCGGTTATGACCGATGCTGGTATATCTATTCATGATGCTATAAATGAAGTTGCAATAAATACAGAGAACCCTAAACTAAAAAATATTTTTGAAAATATAGGTTCTGACATTAATGCTGGTAAATCTATCGCTGATTCTATAGACCCTTATGCAGAAGAGTTTGGTCACGTAACTATAGCTATGACTAATTTGGGTGAGAAGACAGGAAATATAGCAGGTTCGTACGCAAAGTTAGCTACTATATTAGAAGATATTCGAGATAACTTAAAAAAGTTTAAAAAAGCTATACGTACACCTATGATTACTTTAATTGCTATGGGAATTGCATTTACTATTTTGATTATGGTGGTTGTACCAAAATTTAAAGAGATGTTTGAAAAGTTTAATTCTGATCTTCCTATACCTACTATTATTCTTCTATGGTTAGAGAATGCACTAAGTAATTATGGGCTTTATATTTTAGTTGGTTTAGCTGTATCGATATTTCTTTTAATACATTTTCATAAAACAGATGATAAGTTTAGATATAAAATTGATAAAATAATGGTTAATCCTAAGTTTTATTTAATACATAAGATAGTATTCTTTTCAAGTATGCATAAATATATGTTAGTATTTGGAGAGTTGGTTAAGTCGGGTATTCCTGTTTCAGAGGCATTGGATACAGCTGTTGATATGGTTGATAATGCTTATATAAAAGAGAAGTTATTGGGTGTAAATGCGAACATTGCAAGAGGTATTTCCCTTTCAGATGCTTTTGAACAGACTGGATTATTTGAAAACATGTTACTTCAAATGATACGAGCAGGGGAAGCAGGTGGCCAACTTGACTCAATGTTAGGAAAAGTAACTGATTATTATGATGCAAGATTTCAAGATCTTATTGATAACCTTGCTGCTTATATAGAACCTATAATGCTCTTTTTCATTGCTGGTTTAGTTCTTTTGCTAGCTCTTGGTATTTTTATGCCTATGTGGGATCTTGGAAAAGCAGTTAAGTAGAAAGGAAAATTAAGATGGTAAGTAGAGTAAATGTTATCGATAACAAAGGGAATATGGCCATTATAGAAGTTCCACCTTATGTAACAGAAGTACTTCAAGAGTTAGAGGTTGGAGAGTTGTCAACCTTTGATACGGTTATGGAGTTCTGTCATATATATAATTTAAAAGTAATTGAGTTTAATGGTAGAGTAATAAATAAATATACAACTTGTATAGATGTTAATGATTCTGCTATTGTTTTAGATGGTGATAATAGTCTTATTTATATTGAATTAGAAGATACAAAAGTAACATTTGAAGATTCAAAAACTTGTGTATTAAGAAAATTTAATAAGTTTCTTTCAAAGTATATGAAGTAGAACAACCACTGAAGTAGATCTTGGTATTATTCAAGATTCTACTACAGATTAACTATTCTTTTATAATATATAATATTCTCAATAAATTTCAAATTTCTAAATGTAATCTTCCTTATATAATATATTTTTTTATATTAACCTTCCATTTACTAATAACAGATAGTATATGGTTATATAAATTTATTTGATGATTTTAGTATTTATCTATAAGCCTATTTGGGAAAGGGGATGTGATGGATAATAGAAAAGAGAATCTTTTTAAATTACAAGTGTTTCAACAAACTATCTCCACCCTTTATATGTATCCTTTACGAATTTATAATAATGATTGTTACCAGAAATTTCAAGAAGAGATGTTACATAAAAATGATATTCAGAAACTACATAATCTTTTACATCCAAATCAACCTTTTAATCCCCGTAATATTATTAATGCTTTACAAGTAAGAGTTAAAAAAAATCCTCAAAGTATTGATGAAAGTAGTGAGATATATAAGTTTTTAGAGTCATATGCTGAGAAGCTTAGAGAAATTATGTGGGAAACACATGCAAGTAACTCTTTAACTTTTACACGTGAAATTAAAGGCAATAAGCGACTTTGGATTTTCTTAATGATCTATGATCTTTTTACAAAAGAGTTTATAGATGAAAATTTTGAAGAGCCTTTTTTAACTAAATGTTTAATAGATATGCACAGTATTTATATAAAACTTAATGAACAATATACTCTCTCTCTAGGACGTATTTTTCTTAATAAAGAGGAGCATAAAGAGGTTGTTGAGAATGTTCTAAAAAATTATAACTTTGATAATATGAATATTTTTGAGTTAACAACTTTAGCTAAAAAAAGAATGAATTTTCAGCTTCATCGTGTAAAAAAAGAGACAAAATATATAAAAAAAGCATTTCAACTATTTTTAGAGTCATTATCAATCTTACCTGATAATTTACATAAAGAAGAGCTAGAGAAAGTTTTTGTATTTATCTTTATGGTGACAAGAGAAGATAATATGCATGATATTTCTATTAAAATTAAAGAGTACATAATAACATACAAAGATGAAAAGTTGTCTATTCACTTAAATAAAAATGCTGAGTTTTATTCAGATGAGTTTCTAAATACTTTTCAAAAATTTGAAAATCATCGAGATTTCTTTAGATCAGAGTATGCTTCTAGACTAAAGAGCACACTTACTAAACGTTATACTGGATTAAAAGGAGATGCTTTTTCAGCAGTAAAAGAACTTCTAAAACATATTTGTAGTAGGGTCAATGCAGATGGTGGATGTTATATTAAGTATACATTAGCTGATCAAAAATTAGAAATGATAGCTTCTCATGGTGACCTTCAGTATGAAAAAGGAATGGAGAAATTTGTTAGAGAGATAAATAATCCAGAAATGGATATAAAAAATAGAAGTAGAGTTTTAAATGTTATTAAACGATATCAGAGTAGTGATGGGCAGTATGATATAGATAAGATAATTTTAAAAAATCTTCATAAAGATGAGATGTTACAACCTGTTAAGGGTAGGGCAATTCTTTCTAATATTGCATTACCTATTACTTTTAAACAAAAGCTATTGGGTGTATTACTTATAGATAGTTTTCGTGTGGGTAATTTTACAGATAATGATATCAATCTTATTTTTTCTATTACTAGTGCTTTATCAGTACAGATATTTGATCAAATAGTACAAGAAAATCTCTCTGCTATTATGAACAATCTACCTCAAAAACCTACACTTGATGATGAGACAATACAGAGACATTTTCAAGACTTAACGACATACATGAATAACATATTTTTTAGTCATGGTATAGCTATATGGGATTATAATAAAGAAGAGTCAACTTTTAAATTGAAATCAACAACACTTCATATAGGGAATATTTCTGAGTGTATTATAAAAGAAGAGTCTAATGATTTAATTTTTGATTTATTGAAAAAAGGAAGTACTGATAAGGTCGAGAGCTTTGATATACTAAATAGCAATAGATTATCTATATGTAATCCTTTACAGTATGATGAACGATTAAATTGTGTCAAAATTTATGCTATTACCGATGGTGAAGAGCTTATTGGTGCATTTTCTGTCTATAATCAGATAGAAGGAGATTATCGTTCTATAGATGAACAGAGTCTTAAAAGTGTTATTAATCATTTGGCTATATTTTTTAATATTATGAATACCATTACAGCTCAAAGAGCTTTGGTTCAAAGTCAAGCATTGCATGAGATAAGTGCTAGATTTAATATGTTGGATAATAAGACAAGGCAGTTAAGAGAACTGGTAAATGTAAACTTTAAGGAGCTTGAGTACTATGCAAGATTTAGATTTAATATAAAATTAGATGATATTGATAGTTTAGTCTCTAACACTCGATTGGCATTTCAGTATATAGCAAATAAAACAGATAAAATAAAATATGAAAACAACGTTGATAAAGAGATTGTACACCTTTATAAACCTTTAATTAGTAAAAATACAGAAGTAAATAATATTAGATATATTTTTAATGAATTAACAAGCTCTATTCCTTTTCCTTATAGTCGTAAAAATATTCGTATAAATAATATGATAGATAGTCAGTTAAATGTAAAAGTTCACAGTTTAATACTCTCAGATATTTTTCAAAATATACTTTTAAATGCTGTTAAATACTCTTTTCAAGGTACGACAATACGTATATTCTCTAAAATAGGAAGTAATAGTATTAAGATAAGTATTAAAAATGATGGATTAGAAATAAAAAAAGGTGAAGAGATTGATATTTTCAAATATGGTTATAGGGGTTTTACTGCTATAGGTTATGAAGAGGAGATTGAGGGTGAAAAGATTGATTATAAAAATAGAGAGGATGAAAACTTAGGTATTGGTTTATATAAATGTAATGAAATTGTTAAAAAGATATTGGGTGGAGAGATACGTTTAAAAAGAGAAGTTAATAGTGCAAAAAATATGGCTGTAAATACTTTTGAGATTATTATGCCACTAGATGAATTGAAGGGAGAAAGAGTATGAACATAGTATGGTTAGAAGATGAACCAGAAACAATTGATATTATCAAGTATCAAATAGAGGATTATTTAGGTAAGGAAATTATAGTTTGCCAATCTTTTGTAAGTTTTTCAGATGAGCTTGAGGAGCTAGAAGACAAAGCAAAGAATATAATTATTATAGATATTAGAATGATATTTAATAGAGAGATGTATTTTTGTTGTTTTGGAAAAAAAATAAAAGTTAAGAATGATTTAGATAGTGGTTTTGAATATTTTAACAATTGTCTTAAAAATCGTTTTGAACATATAAAAATTATTTTTTTTAGTTCTAAACCACAATCTGAGGCAATTAAAGATGCTAAAAAACATGAAATTGATACAAAATTAATAGTCTCTAAAGACTATACGATAGAGTTGTTAAAAATTATAAAGGGGATAAAATGAAAATTAGAAAACTGATGTTAATGCTATTTTTTACAAATATTATATTGTATGCTGAGAATAATACTAGTATCGATATTAATTCCTCAACGACAGAGATACAGTTAAAGGTAGTTTCACAGTTAAGTGAATTTTTTGGAGCAGCAATTACAGGCTACAATGGACATATAGAACATTTATTAATGATTTTTGGAGCTATGGTTACATTTTTTATAGCCATAATATCTCTATTTGGTTATTTTAAAATACGTGGAATATCTGAAGAGATTGAGAAAAATAGAGAGCTAATTGCAGATTATACTGCTGGTATAGATAAAAAGTTTTCAGATTATAGAATAGAGATGAAACAAGAGATTATAGAAGAGGTAAAGCAACAGATAGTTTATGGTTTGGATGATGCTATCTTAAAAGTTCAAGAGCATGCGTATAAAAAAGTAGAATACACAGTTTCTAAATTAACTGATGAAATTCAAAAGAGAAGATTTCATTATCAAAGTTTAATTTTTAAGATTAATCAAGTTAAAAAGTATGAATATGAAGAGGTTATGAAGCAAAATATTGATATGGATAAAAAAATTAGTCAGATTTTAGTAATACAATCTAAATATAATGAAATTAATAACTCAGATATTCCTAAACTTTTTTCGAAAGATATAGAGGAGAGAGTTATCCCTACAGCTAGAAAACTCTCTGAATATAAAGAGCTACGGCATATTGTGATTAAGCTTTTATTAAAAGCTTTAGAGAATGATAAACTAAACTATGTGGAAAAAACACAGATTAAGGATATTTTAAAAGAGTGTTATGCTTGGAAAGAAAAAGAGGATAAAAAATAACTTTATCCTTTCAACAAGCCAGCCTCATACAAAAAAGGTGAAGGTTTAAAATCTAGTTTTTTGACCCTGTCGGCTTTGGCATATGAGAGATATAGTCTCTCTTTTGCACGTGTTACAGCTACATAAAAAAGCCGTCTCTCTTCATCTAAGCTTCCACCTTTTCCCATGAGTTTAGTATTTGGAAATCTTCCATCCATAAGGTCTACAACATAAACTTCTAAAAACTCTAAACCTTTACTGGCATGAATACTTAAAAGGTTTACTCCATCTCCTTCGCTCAGTTCATTTCCCCCTAAAACCATGGCATTGACAAAACGTTCAGTCTCATTATAGTGTGAGGCTAAGTCACTTAAGAGCCGTGCTTTTCTAGCTATACGCTCTTTGGCTAAGTTCTTCTTATCATTGTCTATCTCACCTGACTTTAGTTTTCCTCTTTGGTTTGAGAGTTGTTCTACTAAAAACTGGTAAAGAGGAGAGTTTATAAGCTTTATAAGCAGTGTCTTTGGTTGTTTTACCGTGTTTACAGAACGAACAAACTCATGATACATTTTAAAAAACTCAACACCATCAGCTGTAAGTTTAGGGTGTTTTAGAATAGGGTGGGAACGTATTTTCTCATCTAAATTCATATGTGCAAAACGAGTAACAGAACCTATTTCACTGTCATCATCAAAGAGACCAAGCTGTAAGTTTTTGTTTGGGTTTAGTTTGGGTAAGTTGAAAACTCTTGGGTTCATCATCCCTACAAAAAGGTGTCCCTCTCCAAAATGGATAAAACACTCAAACATCTCTTTAGCCAAAGCAGTACCAATTCCTTTACCATATTCAAAAATATGAATAAATGCCATCATATCTTTTGGATTTACCATTAAAGAGCATACATCAAGTAAAAACTTTACCTCTTTGGCTTCAAAAAAACTGTTTCCACCTTTTCTTTTTGAAGCAATTCCAAGTTCTCGTAAACTAGCCTCTATACCATCAGCAGAAGCATTGTTTCTAAATATAACAGCTATCTCTTTTGTCGGAGTATAGGTCTTTTTTATGGTTTTTGCTATAGACTGATATTGGTCAAAAAGCTCGTTATACATCAGTAGTTTAGGAGGTTGGTTTTTTCCTGTTTTGGTTACTACTAATTTTTTAGGATAAATTCTCTCATTTATCTCTATAACCTTATTAGCAAGTGACAATATACTTGCCGATGAGCGATAGTTTTTATCTAAAGTAAAAACAGTTGCAGCTGAATAGCGTGCTCCAAAAGTAGCAATATTTTGTATATTTGCACCATTAAAAGCATAGATACTCTGGTCATAGTCACCTACACAAAAGAGTGAGTTTGGTTTCATTGAATCTATTAACGCACTTTGCAATGTGTTGGTATCTTGATACTCATCTACTAAAACCTCAATAAGGTCTCGACCATTTTCTTCAAGATATTGTTTCATTTTTAAAAGTAGGTCATTAAAAGAGACAAAACCATACTTATCTTTAGTCTCTTCAAACTCATCTATAATATTCATATATATATCTATAAGAGGCTTATGGTCAGGGTATCGTTCTAAGAACCAAACATCAAAACCATCTAAAGAGGCATTTTGATAAAGGCTATATTGTTCATATAGATAAGTTGCAGAGAAAGCTTCTGTATCTAAGTTTAAACGTTTTATATGACGCTTTTCATAGACAGAACGAAAGAGTGTTTTTAATTCACCTGGTTGTTTTAGTGTAACTTTTGCATCCATCTCTTTTAACCATCGGTAACTAACAGCATGAAAGGTACCTGATTCAATCTTTTTTACAACATTTGATGGAAAGTATCGTCCGACACGAGCCAACATCTCACCAGCTGCTTTATTGGTAAAAGTTAAAAGAAGTATTTTGGAAGGGTCATATCCATTATGCAGTAGATGACCGATTCTTCCGACAATAGTAGAGGTTTTTCCTGTACCTGCAGAGGCAATAATTAGGTTATTACCCATGGGTGCAGTAGCAGCACTTAGCTGCTCTTCATTAAGCGTGCTAAGTGGCATTAATTATTTACCAAGAATGTAGTAAGTAGGTTTTTTGATTACTTTTTCTATATTTATTTTATATTTTTTTGCCCAGTTTTGAACAACTCTTGTAAATTCATCTTGTATCTCTTTTGATACATCTTCAGAACATTTTATTTTAAATACATTTTTAGAGTTAGACAGAGCAACAAACCCCTTTAGGTGTGCTAGTTCATCATGTAAAGCTAAAATATGTTTTGAAAACTCTTCAAAACCTTTTGTATTGTTAATGGTCTTTTCTATTTGTTTAATAGAACTCTCAGTGTTGTTATAACCAAGCTGAGATAAAAGTGCCTTCGGTGTTAAATCAATTTGCATTTAGTTCCTTTAAATATAATGTAAAACTTTATCCAAAAACATGTTTAGAGTTGTTTATATTATTGAATAGTTAAAATAATTTAAAGAATTTTTAATGCAACTCTTTTAGTAAGAATTCATAATGCTCTGTATGTTGAAAGGCTTTCTCGTAACGCCATCTTAGTACAAATTCTATAATATTTTTTTTAAGTTCAGGCTCTAACCTTTCTGCTTTTCCAAAATATCCAAGTGAAGAATTTTTTGCTATTCGCTTACCCTTATCATTAAGTTCATAAGCTATAGAGATGATTTGAATATATTTACCTTCACGAATTTGGGCAAAATCTTCCTTTTTGAGACCTATGCCAGATAGATTCATGGCTTTATATTCAAAGATACTTCTAAAATCATCATGTTTTTTAGATATCTCTAGTTTATGGTAAAGAACTTCTAAGGATTTTAAATTTTCTTTACGCAGATCTAAACCAGATGCATTATGATTAGATGTTGTATCTATCTTCTGTTCCATTTGATTTAGAAGCGTACTTAACTTATCTAGAGTACTCACTAGCTTATCCTTTCTTTAGGTATTTGATTTAATATAAATATATTATATACTATAATTAACATATTTTAGATAAAATTAGGCGAAAATAAAAAAAATAATATTAAATGGATATAATAAAATATGGATTACTTAAAAATTAAAGGTGGAACTAAACTTTCTGGTTCCATCAAAATATCTGGTGCAAAAAATTCTGCTCTTCCTGTTATAGCTGCAACGATACTTTCTGATAAACCGGTGAAATTAACCAATTTACCAAATGTTGTAGACATACGTACACTTCTTAAACTTTTAGGGATACTTGGTGGAACTGTGGAGCATAATGATACTGTTGCTAATATTAATAATGGAACCATGAACTCTACTAAAGCAGTTTATGAGATAGTTTCTCAAATGAGAGCATCTATTTTAGTTTTAGGACCTCTTCTTGCTCGTTTTGGTGAGTGTGAGGTAAGTCTTCCTGGAGGTTGTGCTATTGGTCAGCGTCCTATTGACTTACACTTAAAAGCTTTAGAAGCTTTAGGTGCTACTATAGAAATAAAAGGTGGATACGTAAGAGCAGAAGCACCCAATGGTTTAAAAGGTGCAAAAATAGTTTTTGACAAAATTACCGTTGGTGGAACAGAAAATATTGTAATGGCTGCAGCTTTAGCACATGGTACAACCACTATAGTTAATGCAGCAAAAGAGCCAGAGATAGTACAACTTTGTGAAATGATAGCTGATGCAGGTGTTAAAATAGAAGGAATAGGAACTTCTGAAATTACCATAGAGGGAACAGGAGGGAAACCTTTAATGTTTAAAGATGTAGAGATTATTCCTGATAGAATAGAAGCTGGAACCTATCTTTGTGCAGCAGCCATTACAGCATCTACTATTACACTTGAAAAAGTAAACTCAACACATATAGATGCGTCTATAGATAAGCTTGAAGATATGGGATGTACTTTTGATATAGAAGATGAAAAGATTACTATACATGGTAATAGACGATTGAAACCAGTTACTTTGATTACGACGGAGTATCCAGGATTCCCAACTGATATGCAAGCACAGTTTATGGCAGTAGCTACTATGGCGATAGGTGAAAGTGTTATAGAAGAGCGACTTTTTGAAAATCGTTTTATGCATGTTTCAGAGCTTAATCGCTTGGGAGCTGATATTTGGTTAAAAGGTTCAGTAGCAGCTGTAAATCCTGTAGCAGAATTATATGGGGCTGATGTTATGGCGACAGATTTACGTGCAAGTTCTGCACTTGTATTGGCAGGGTTGGTAGCAAATGGTACAACAAATGTACATAGAATTTATCATCTAGATAGAGGGTATGATAACTTAGAGGGAAAATTGGCTTCACTTGGAGCAGATATTTCACGCTTGAGTGAGTAGTCATAGGTTATTAGTAAATAATCATACACTGCTTGGCACTGTATGATTTAAACTTTCTTAATTATCTTCGATTATCAAGCTCATTTCTACAAGAGACACAATATTCAGAGAACATCTGAATTTTAAGTCTCTCTATATTTATTTTTTCCTCACACATGGTACAGATACCATATGTTCCTAAGGCTAATTTGTTAAGGCTTCTTTGTATTTTAATTAATGTTTTTTGTTGCTCTTGTAAAATGGTATTGCTTGTTAGGTTATCTATAACTATAGTAGCATGGTCTGCCTCATCTTTTGCTTCACTATGGTTATTTAACTCTTCTATTTTTCTATCTACATTTTTTTGAATTTTCTCTTTTTGTCTCTCTAACTCTTGTTTAAAAAATAGTAGTTCTTCTTGGCTTAGTTGCTCATCACAATTTTGGTTGTAGTAGTTTGTGTCTAGTGCTATTGTCATAATTTACTCTCTTATAATTATTAATTTTTTATATTTATATATTATTAAGTAAATGAGATGAAAATGTGATAAATTTGAGCTAAATTAAAGAAAAATGAAATTTTTTTAAAAAAGCTGTTTAATATTATTAAACCTCACAATTTTTATATTTTATGAGGTATAAAATATATTGTTTATGTTTATTCTTGTGAATTAGATTTCTCTTCTATCTTCCATGGTAACCCTTGAACCATTAACTCCTCCATAAATGGGTCAGGGTCAAATTCTTCCATATTATAGACACCTTTCTTTTGCCATTTTCCTTCTAACATAAGCTTAGCTCCTATCATGGCTGGTACACCTGTGGTGTAGCTTACTCCTTGACTTAAGACCTCTTCGTAACATTTTTCATGGTCGCTTACTTGGTAGATATAGACAGTTTTTTCTTTTCCATCTTTTATACCTTTTGCATAGATACCAATATTGGTTTTACCTTTGGTTCTTGAACCCAAAGAGGCAGGGTCAGGAAGTAGGGTGGCTAGGAACTCCATAGGGACTATTTTTTGTCCTTTGTGTTCTACGTCTTTAATTCCTAACATTCCTACATTTTCTAAACATTTCATATGGGTTAAGTAACTTTCTCCAAAGGTCATAAAAAAACGAATACGCTTCAAGCCTTTAATATGTTTAATTAGAGATTCCATCTCTTCATGATAGAGTAAGTATGAATCTTTTTCTCCTATTTCTGGGTAGTCCCAAACTTGCATAATCTCCATAGGTTCCGTTTCTATCCAAGAACCATTTTCCCAGTACCTACCTTTTGCAGAAACTTCACGTAGGTTGATTTCAGGATTGAAATTTGTAGCAAAAGGATATCCATGATCACCAGCATTACAGTCTAGTATGTCTATGGTATGAATCTCATCAAAGTAATGTTTTTGGGCATAAGCACAGAAAACATTGGTTACTCCAGGGTCAAAACCAGAACCAAGAAGTGCCATGATATTTTCTTTTTTAAAGGCTTCATCTTTTGCCCATTGTTCTTTGTATTCAAACTTAGCAGTGTCAGGATGTTCATAGTTTGCAGTGTCTAAATAGTCAATACCACAGACTATACATGCATCCATAATGGTTAAATCTTGGTAGGGAAGGGCTACATTAATTACAATATTTGGTTTTAAAGATTTAAATAGTTCTATAAGTTTAGGAGTTGAGTCTGCATCTATGGTAGTTGTATCTATTTTTACTCCTACTTTATCTTTTATGTTTTTAGCAATAGAATCACATTTTTTAAGTGTTCGACTAGCTAGAGTAATCTCTCCAAATGTTTCACTGTTCATAGCACATTTAAAAGCTACTACATTACCAACACCACCAGCACCAATGATTAACGTTTTTTTTGACATCTTTATTCCTTAATTAGAGTTCTATTTTTTCAAAATTATACATATATTATTCAAAAATATGATTATTTATCTAATTCAACCCATATTTAGCAGATTTTAACTAAAATATCGCAGAAAAAATCACCCATAATAATAGGAATTTAAATAATGTCAAAACCATTGGATAACTTAGATGAAGTACTTAAAAATCATAAACTTAGTCAAGAAGAATATACACATATATTAGAAATATTAGATGGAAGACATCCAAATATTGTTGAGCTTGGAATCTTCTCTGCGATGTGGTCTGAACACTGTTCTTATAAGTCAAGTAAAAAGTACTTAAATGGTTTTCCTACTAAAGCTCCATGGGTTATTCAAGGACCTGGTGAAAATGCTGGTGTTATAGATATTGGTGATGGTATGGCTGCTGTATTTAAAATGGAATCACATAACCACCCAAGTTTTATAGAGCCGTATCAAGGTGCAGCTACTGGTGTAGGTGGAATTTTGAGAGATGTATTTACCATGGGTGCTAGACCTGTAGCAAATATGAATGCTTTACGTTTTGGTAACATTACCAACAAAGATAACACTTCTAAATATCAAAGACACTTGGTTAAAGGAGTCACCGAGGGAATTGGTGGTTATGGGAACTGTATGGGTGTTCCTACCATTGGTGGTGAATGTTCATTTGATGACTCTTATAATGGTAACATCTTGGTAAATGCTTTTGCATTGGGTATTTGTAAAGCAGATGAGATTTTTCTTGGAATTGCAGAGGGTGTTGGAAATACTGTAATGTATGTTGGTTCAAAAACAGGTCGTGATGGTCTTGGTGGAGCTGTTATGAGTTCAGACTCATTTACAGAAGAGTCAAAATCTTTACGTCCCACAGTTCAAGTGGGTGACCCTTTTATAGAAAAACTTCTGTTAGAAGCATGTTTAGAACTCTTTAAAACTAAAGATGTGGTTGTAGGAATACAAGATATGGGAGCAGCTGGACTTACAAGTTCTGCATTTGAGATGGCAGGAAAATCGGGTTCAGGTATGATTATGAATTTAGACCAAGTTCCTGCTCGTGAAGAGGGAATGACTCCTTATGATTTTATGCTCTCCGAATCACAAGAGCGTATGCTGGTATGTGTTAAGAAAGGTAAAGAGCAAGAGGTTATTGATATTTTTGAAAAGTGGGATTTAGATGTAGCTGTTATAGGTGAGGTAACTGATACAGGTCGTATGGAACTTATGTGGCATGGCGAAAGAGTTTGTGATATGCCAATTGGTCCAGTAAGTGAAGAAGCTCCTATTTTAGATAGACCAATAGCTAGACCTAAGTATTTAGATGAGATTTCTGGAAAAAATATTGATAGTTATGATGTGGTTGATAATCAGACAGCTTTTGAAAAGCTGTTAAGTTCTATGGAAGTGGTTGATAAAGCTTGGATATATGAACAATATGACTCAATGGTACAGACCAATACAACAAAAGCACCAGGAAGTTTAGATGCTTCTTGTATTCGTATTAAAGAGAATGGTAAAGCTTTAGCTATGTCTTCAGATTGTAATCCAAGATATTGTTATGTAGACCCACATAAAGGTGGGGCATTAGCTGTTGTAGAGTCAGGACGTAACGTTGCTATGTCAGGTGCAAGACCTTTGTCTATTACTGACTGTTTAAACTTTGGTAACCCAGAGAACCCAGAAGTTATGTGGCAATTTGCTGAAGCATGTGAAGGTATTAAAGTAGCATGTTTAGCACTTAACACACCTGTTGTTTCTGGAAATGTATCTCTTTATAATGAAACAAATGGTGTTTCTGTTTTCCCAACACCTGCTATAGCAATGGTTGGGCTAAATGAAGATGAACATAAAGTTTTAGCCTCTTCATTTCAAGAAGATGAAAACCATTTGATTCTTATAGGTGATACAAAAACTGAATTTGGTGCTTCACTTTACATTAAAGAGTTGTTTGGTGAGACTACAGGTTCGCTAGATGATATTGACTATGAAAAAGAGTTGGCTCTTTGGAAACTTGTAATAGATGCAAATGCACAAGGTCTTTTAGAGTCTGCTAAAGACTTAAGTTCAGGTGGAATTGCTATTGCATTAGCAAAAATGGCAGCAGTATCAGGAAGAGGTGTAGTTGCAGGTATAAGACTTGAAGACAAAAGAAGTATTTTTGACGAGTCACAATCTAGAGCTATTTTAGAAGTGAGTTCTAAAGAGAATATGGAATTGGTTTTAGCTATGGCAAAAGATTTAGGGTTATCAACCGATATTATTGGTAAAGTTGGTGGTGATATTGTTAAAATTAATGATGTTGAGATGAAACTAGATAGACTTAAAGCAACTTATTTTAAAAGTTTTAAAGAGGTAGTAGAACAAGATATATAAAACCCTTTAAGGGTTTTATATGTTAAACACACTCATATTCGTTTGATTCTGGGTAGAACTTTGCTTGTTTCGAATTATCACAATAAAGTTCTGAATGAGGAAGTAGAATTTCCTTTGTATCCTGATTTTCAATAGTTATCGTGGGTACTATAACTTCTTTTTCTAATTCAGCTTTTTTAAGACGTTGATTCATATAGTAAGCTTCTTTTTCTCTTTCACTCATTACATATTTTGAATGTTCAAAAACAATAGTATCTTCAGCATCGTAAAGAGTTAAATTATCTAGTAGGTAGTTCTCTTTTTCATTTTCATTCATAATATATTTAGAATGATCAAGTACGATGGTTCCTGTAGAACTATTGTTCGTAACACTAGTAGTCAAGTGTGATTTTTTTAAATTTTTAAATGCACTTGCTTTTTCTACAATATTTTTTGATTGAGTAAATTTAGATATATCAATAAAACATTTACCATCTTTACATTTTATAGTTTGTGCAGATATAGTATTTGATAATAATAGTGTTGATACAATAGTTGTCATTAAAAATTTTTTTTTGCTCATTAAACCATCTCCAAATGTGTTTTTATTTATAACTATTATGACTTAAAAGTATTGATATATCAATAGTTTTTTAAGATTTTTTTTAAAAAAGCATAAAATAATCACATTTTATAGGGATTTTATAAAATTTCAAGTATAAAAAAATAAGATTAATTTTAAAATATTAATGAATGTATGATTTATAACAAAAAAAAATATGTATTATATTGTTGATTTAAGATTGAGTTTCAAATGTGTCCCATATAGCAACTTTTTCTATGCTTGGAAAACCATCTAATACCTCTAATGGCTGAAATTTTGGTTTATAAGCAAATGCTTTACATCCATCTACCCAATAACCTAAATAAATCCATGGAAGTTCTAAAACTTTTGCAAGTTCAACTTGATAGAGTAGAGAATATGTTCCTAAAGAGAGAGAAGGATAATCAGGATTATAGTAGAAATAGATAGAAGATATTCCGTCGTCCAATATATCAATTAAATCAACACCGATTAATTCATCGTCTTTTATGTATAGTACTTCTTTACCAAAGTCATGAGCACCTTCTACAAAGTTTTCTCTATATTCACGTGGTGATATATTTCTATGTGACCAGTCATCTTTTTTATGTTTAAATGCATGGTATTTATTGTATAGGTCAATATGTGCTTGTGAAAGTGTAGGTTTTTGAATAATTATTTTTGTCTCTTTATTACGTTTTATTGCTTTTCTTTGAGACTTACGAAGTTGGAAGTTATTAACATCAATTCTTAGTGATTTACATTCATTACAACCATCACAAATAGGATGGAAATAGTAACAGCCAAAACGACGCCATCCACGATGAATAAGAGCAGAGTTGTACTCTTGTGTTGCCTCTTCTATATGTTTATAACTCATTCGTACACTTTTATCTGGTAAATATGCACAGTCGTAGTCTAACATACAAAAGTCTGTTGATCGTGGTGGTGTTTCTGTAAAAATTTTATCTTTCATAAAGAGAATTTTATCTAAAAATTGTCAATTTATAGTAAAATTTGATTTATTTCTAACCAAAGGTAATTTTTTGTATCTATATCAACCAACAAATGCTTATGCATATAACAGTGATTCAATATTTCTGTATGATTTTATTTACTCTTTTCAACCTAAAGGCAGACTATTAGATGTTGGTTGTGGAGTTGGTATTATATCGCTATTACTGACGCGTGATTTTAACATAGAGACAACAATTATAGATAAACAAGAGTTTATGTTAAAATATGCAAAGCATAATTATGAACTTAATAATCTAAAGGTTCATAGTTTTTTAGGTGATTTTAGAGAGTTTTTAAATACAGAAAAGTATGATTTTGTAGTTTCAAATCCACCTTTTTATGATTCTAATGTAAAACAGAGTGAAAATGAGCATTTAAATATAGCTCGGTATGCACACCATTTACCTATAGAATCATTTATAACTAAAGTTAAAAAGGTATTAAAACCAAGAGGTCGCTTTATATTTTGTTATGATGCAAAGCAACTAGATAGACTATTACTTACATTAACAGAGAATAAGATAAATCCTGAGGTAATACGTTTTGTACACTCTAAAATAGATAGAGATTCAAAGTTGGTTATGATAGCAGCACGTATGAATTCAAAATCTATGATGAAGGTAATGCCACCACTTATTGTTTTTGATAAAGATAGTAATTATAATGAAGAGGCAAATAGAGCTTTTTTTAGAGCAAATACCAACAGTATAAAAGGGGATTATGATATTGGAAAATAATATAATATTGAGTGAAGAGGGTTATGACTATAAGTTTACACCTTCAGCATGTGAAGAGTGTGGTGGTGCTTGTTGTACTGGACAGAGTGGCTATATATGGGCAAAATATCCAGAGATAGAAAAAATGGCTGATTTTTTAAAGTTATCAGTAGAAGAATTTGCTACAATGTATATTAAAAAAGTTAAACATCGTTATTCTTTGATTGAAAAAAAATTAGATCAAGATAATTATGCTTGTATTTTTTTTGATAATGGTTTAAAACAGTGTACAATTTATTCTGTAAGACCACTACAATGTCGAACCTTTCCATTTTGGCAGACATTTAAAAATGATAAAGAAGAGGTAAAAAAAGAGTGCCCAGGAATCATAGACTAAGTAATAGAACTACTATTGCAGTATCTCTGTTCATAGCTTTATCTATAGTTGGTTGTAGTAACTATACACCAAATAGCACCCAAATAGCTAAAGATAAACTTGCAGAGTATAACCCAAAACATTTTTCGAATAAAGAAGTTTCTTCATCTTCAAAAAAACATTTGAAAAATGAAGACGAACTCATTATGAGAGCTATTTGGTATGAACAGCAAGGTGACTTTAAACATAGTAATGAGCTTTATAATAAGCTTTATACTGAGACAAATAATGAAGAGTATTTACTTAAAGAATCAATGACAGCTCTTTATAGAGGAAAGAAATCAAAAAATATTGCAAAATTACAAGAGTATGCTAAAGAGAGACCAAATGATATTAAGCTTCAAAGAATCCTTCTCTCTTCTCTTCTTAATGAAAAAAGATATGAAGAGGCTAAGGTTGTAGCAAAAGAGTTGGTTTCCAAATCAAAACAGGCTATAGATTATGAATTAGCAGCGAATCCTTATATTTATACAGCAGATTATAAAGAGGCTATAAAGCTTTTATCTAAAGCTTATAGCAAAACGTATAATGAAGATATATTAATTAAAATATCAACACTATTCGCAAATTATATGAAAGATGTTCCAGCTGCAATCATACGATTAGAAACGCATAGAGCCAATAGAGGATGTGGAGAGAAAATTTGTCTACAGCTCTTAGATATTTATGCACAGCAGAATAACTTAGATAAAATTATATCTGTCTATGAGTCATTATATAATGAAACAAAAGAAGAGATTTATGCAGAAAAGCTAATTGATGCATATATTTATAGAAAAGAGTATCCTAAAGCCATTGACTTTTTAAAAAATAAATATGATAATAAAGAGTTACTCTATGCACTTTATATTGAGAAGAAGGATTATCAAAAAGCACTAAAGCTCTCAAAAGTACTATTAAAAGAGACGAATGATCCAAAATGGTATGCAGAGTCTGCAATGGCACTTTTTGAAAGTTCAAAGAATAAAAATGATAAGGCTATGTTAAGAGAACTTGTTAACTCTTTTGATAAAGCTATAGCAAATGGTATTGAAAATAGTGTTTATTTAAACTATTATGGATATACCTTAATAGACAAAGAGATAGATGTTCCTAAGGGAATTATAATTATAAAAAAAGCATTAAAGATGGAGCCTGATAATACTTACTATTTAGATTCATTAGCATGGGGATACTATAAGTTACATGAATGTGATGAGGCTTATAATATAATGAAAAAAGTAATAGATATAGAAGGTTTAAAAGAGAAAGAACTTATAGAGCATTGGGATGCTATAAGTTCAAAGTGTAAAAGATAAGAAGAGGGTAAAGACGTGGCACAAATATTAGATGAAATTATAAAAAAAACAAAAGAAGACTTAGAGAAGAGAAAAATAGACTATCCTCCAGAGTGGTTAGGACGCTCTTTAGCATACAATCCTTTTGCTCCTAAAGATGTTTTTTCTGCTTTGAAATCAACAGAAGAAAATCCTTATAGAATTATTGCTGAAGTAAAGAAAGCCAGTCCCAGTAAAGGAATTATTAGAGAAGATTTTGACCCTATGGTCATAGGTCAAGCTTATGAAAAAGGTGGGGCTGATTCACTCTCTATCTTGACTGAGCCTCATTTCTTTCAAGGAGACAAAGAGTATTTAGGAATGGTTCGTAGATATACAAGTATTCCTCTTTTACGTAAAGACTTTATAGTAGATAAGTACCAAATCCTAGAAGCATTGGCATTTGGAGCTGACTATTTGCTCCTTATCGCTACAGCACTAAGTACTAAAGATTTAAAAGAGCTTTTAAACTATACACGACACTTAGGTATGGAAGCATTGGTAGAAATTCATGATAAAAAAGATTTGACTAAAGCTATTTTTGCTGGTGCAGATATTATTGGGATTAACCATAGAAATTTAGAAACTTTTGAGATGGATATGTCTTTAAGTTCCAAGCTGATACCTCTTATTCCTAATTCTAAAATAATTGTAGCAGAGAGTGGTATTACAGACCATGAGATGGTTAAAGAGCTTAGTAACGTAGGGGCAGATGCCTTTTTAGTCGGTGAACATTTTATGCGTCAAGATGATATAACACAAGCCGTTAAAGATTTAAAATACGGTAAATAGTTTGACCAATATTGTTATAACAGGTTGTTCGACTGGTATAGGTTTTGCAACAGCAAAATATCTTCAAAATGAGGGTATAAAAGTTTATGCTACGGTTAGAGCTACAGAAGATATAGAAAAACTTCAATCTTTAGGTCTTCAAAATGTTCTAAAACTTGATGTAAAAAAGCCTAATGAGATTAAATTAGTTATAGATTATGTGTTAAGCAAAGATAATAAAATAGATGTTTGGTTTAACAATGCAGGTTTTGGACAAGCCGGTGCATTAGAAGATATAGAGACAAAGTTTTTACGTGAACAGTTTGAAACCAATGTCTTTGGGATGCATGAAGCTACAAGACAAGTTATCCCTATTATGCGTAAACAAGGTTATGGAAAAATCATTCAACATAGTTCTGTTTTAGGTTTGGTCTCTCTATTTGGTCGTGGAGCCTACAATGCAAGTAAATATGCCATAGAAGGATTAGCAGATACTCTAAGGCTAGAGTTAGAGGGAAGTAACATTTATGTTAGTATCCTCAATACCGGACCCGTTACAAGTGACTTTCGTAAAAATGCTATGAAGAAACTAGAAGATAATGTTGATATAGAAAATTCTATTTTCAAAGAAGCTTATATAAAAAACCTTTCAGCTAAAAAGAGTGATGTTCCTTTTAATGAAGAGGCTATCTCGGTGGCTAAGATAGTAGAAAAAATTATCTTAGCTAAAGAGCCAAAAGCACGATATTATATTACAAAAGCTACATATCTCTTAGGTTATTTAAAACGTATTTTAAGTAGTCGAACATTAGATAAAATACTCTTAAAGATTGGATAATAAATAAGTATTATCTTTAAATAAGACAAATTTACTCTTTTTATGATATTATTATTTTAATTGTAGCTGTGAGTTCTATCATGGGTTAAAAATTATATTGGATTATAAAATGAATATTGAAAATATTATAAAAGAAAATCAAGGAGGCACCGTTCTTTTTTTAGGACGTGTCACTAATTTTACGCCAGAAGAACTTACAAATTTTTTGGAATCCCAAGGTATGAAGTATGCAGATAAATATGTGGGGCAAGAGGTTGCTCTAGTTGTGTTGAGTACCATGATGACCCCTTTAGAGGAAGAGACCTCTTATGTGTTATATGATGCCAAAGTTCCAGAGTTGCGTTTGGCTCAGTTTGAAGCGTACTATACGACGCATATTAAACCCAACACCTTGATGATGTCACTTAAACTCTCCAATGACCAAGAGCGTTTAAAACGTCTGCTCAAAAATGAAGCCTTTTCTGATGAGGTTTACTTAAAACTTTTTAAAATGTACAAGTGGGGGAACGATGGCGTTTATGATAACGATGAGAATCGTGATACAACCATAACCTTTGTAGAGCGTTTTTATAGACCCGATGGCTTTCGTGACCCTGCTATGGTCTACTCTCCTATTACGTTGTCCAATATTGCTAGAGATGCCAAAACAGCTGATATATTGGATGCCTTGCTTACCATGCCAAACCATGAGATAAAACAGAGCCGTAAGGAGGATTTACGTCCTAAGAACTTACGTGAAATAGTGGCACTTAACCCTAACATTTCTCATGAAAGCATACGTTACCTTTTAAGTTTTAATGATGATAGAATTAAAAGTTTTTTAGCCTGTAATTCGGCTATTCGTGTAGATGCTCAAGAGCTTATTTTTCAACAAGCCAATGATGTTACCAAGCTTATGCTCACGCAAAACAATGCTTTGGATGATAAACTTTTTAGAGAACTACTCAAAAGTGACAATGAAATAGTAGAGTCATTGTTAACCTTTCAAAAATTAACAGCTAAACGACTGGAATACATTTTAGAGTCAAATCTCTCTGATGAGCTTTTAGCTTTTATGGGTGAAAATGTTCTTATAGAAGAGATAGTTGACTCTTTAATGGGTATCAATAAGCTTTTAGACTATAAATTGGCTTCTAATCCAGAAGTAAATAGTGACTTACTGGCTAAACTATATGAGACGTATGGAGAAGAGTTTGTGCTTCCTCTTAGTGCTAACCCAAATACTTCTACTGAACTTTTGACACACTTTTACAAGAGTGGAGATAGAGAAGTTATACAAAATTTAGCTGCCAATCCAAATACCAATGCTGAAATTTTAAAAGAGTTGTGCGAGTTGAATGAACATGAGCTAAATCGTGCTTTGGCATTGAACAGTTCGGTAGAGTTGGTCTATTTGGAGCAGTTTGCATTGGATTCTGAACTGATTATGCTGATGACAAAAAATAAAACATATTTGAAGAGTGTTAACTCTGCACATGTAGGATTGAGAAGTGATGATAGATATTAAAACTTTAGAGGTTCAAAAATATGCAGATGTCAAAGATAAAATAGGTAATGGAAAACCGACAATTATTGCTTTTGGTATGAAGCACTGTTACTCTTGTTTGGCAATGTCAAAGGTTTTTAAGGAGATTTTAGAGGAGCATCCTGAGTATCAAATCTATTCAGTCGATGGACAAAAAGAGCGTTTAATATTACGCGATAAATATAAGTTAAAACTCATGCCTGTTCAACTCTTTTTTGATGCTGAGGGGAATGAAGTCTTCCGACATGAAGGGGCATATAAAAAGCCTGTTTTGGAGATTATTATGAAAAAATATGGATTTGGAGAGTATGAATGAAAGCCGTAAAACTAAGCAAAAGCCTAGAGAAACTAATAGAGAGTCAAATTCCTGTTTTTGTATGGGGAAGCCCAGGAATAGGGAAGTCTTCTATTATAAAGCAGATAGCTACAGATAAAGGTTTAGAGTTTGTAGATTTACGTCTGTCACTGCTTGACCCTACTGACCTAAAAGGGATTCCTTTTTTTGATAAAGATAAGCATGAAGCCGTTTGGGCAAGTCCAAACTTTTTACCTAAAAATCCTGACTCAAAAGGGATTTTGTTTTTAGATGAGATAAATACAGCACCTCCCTCAGTTCAAGCAAGTGCTTATCAGCTGGTGCTTGATAGAAAAGTAGGGGATTATGAGTTACCAAAGGGTTGGAGCATTGTAGCAGCTGGAAACCATGAGAGTGATAGAGGTGTGGTTTATAGAATGCCACCACCTCTTGCAAACCGTTTTGTTCATTTAAACATGGAAGTGAGTTTTGAGGACTGGAAAGGGTGGGCGTACAGTAATGGAATAGATAGCTCTATTATTTCATTTTTATACTATGATGAGAGTAAGCTTTTTGATTTTGACCCCTCTAAAAATAAAAAATCTTTTCCTACTCCAAGGTCATGGGAGTATGTCCATAGAGTTTTAGCTTCAAATATAGAGTCTACTCTACTTATGGAGATTATCTCTGGTGCAGTAGGGGGTGAGAGTGCGACTGCTTTTATGAGCTTTAGAAAGGTTATGAGCCGTCTACCTGATATTGAGAAACTACTTAATGGGGAAGCGATAGAAGTAGAGCATGATAGTCAAGTTTTATTTGCCCTTATAGCTGGGATTATTTCCAATATTAAAAAAGAGTCAGTAAAAGAGAAGATAGATAATGCTTTAAAATTCTCTCTTACTCTTCCAAAAGAGTTTTCGGTAATGTTGGTAAAAGATATGCAACAGAACAAGATAAATGTAGAGGCTTCTTCTGTATGGGAAGCGTGGGTTGAAGAGTTTGCCTACTTGTTGGTGTAAGGTATGAAGAAAAAATACAGCACAGTCTTAAGCATCGCAGGGAGTGACTCAGGTGGAGGTGCAGGGATTCAAGCCGACATTAAAAGCATCTCTGCCAATGGTGGGTATGCAGCCACTGTTATAACAGCCTCTACAGCTCAAAATACCCAAGGTGTAACAGATATCCATCCTATGTCAATAGCACATATAGAAGCACAACTAGAAGCCGTATTGTCTGATATAGAGTTTGGAGCAGTAAAAATAGGAATGCTACACTCAGCAGAGGTTATAGAGATGGTAGAGAGAAAACTTGAAGAGTATGGGGTGAGTAAAATTATTTTAGACCCTGTTATGGTGGCGACCTCTGGTAAAAATTTACTTGCAGATGAAGCCATAGAACGGTTAAAGGCTTTTCTTCCAAAGGTTTACCTAGTAACTCCAAACATACCCGAAGCAGAGATTTTACTAGATGAGAAGATTTCAAAAGAGAACTTAGTAGATTCAGCTAGAAAATTAGTTAAAAAATACAATACATCTGTTCTTCTAAAAGGTGGACACCTAGAAGAGAGTGATGAGATGATAGACACACTCTGTTTAAAAGATGGTTTAGAGTGTATAAGTATAAAAAACAGAGTTATAAAGAGTATAAACACTCATGGAACAGGATGTAGCCTCTCTTCTGCTCTTGCTACTTATGTGAGTTTAGGCTTTAGCCTAGAGGAGTCTACAAAGAGAGCGTGTTCTTATTTAAACAGAGCGATAGAAGAGGGGAAAGATTACTATTTAGGTAGAGGGCATGGAGCAGTTCACCATTTTTATGCCTTGAAAGTTTAAGTTATGATACCTCAAGATGTAAAATTAATAAGTAATGAAAAAATAACCAAAGCCAAAACAAAACTGATGCTTGAAAACCCATACTTTGGAAGTTTAGTTACTTCTATAGAGCTAAGAGTCAATAACAATATAGCCTCTTTTCGCCCTTTGGGTGATGTGTTAGAGTATAATGATGAGTATTTGGAAGTGCTTGATATTAATGAAGTAAGTACGATTTTAGCCAATGCTGCCATGCATCAGGCTCTGTTTCATAGTACTAGAGGAAAAGATAAAGTCTCATCGGTGTGGAACTTGGCTTCTGATTATGCTATTAATGACTTATTGGTTGACAATGGCTTTATGCTTCCACCTATGGCAAACTATGCTTCACGTTTTAAGATGCTTTATGCTGAACAGATATATCAAATACTCTTAAATGAACTTGATTTGCAAGATAATGATGAAACTTTAGATGAGCAAGAAAAGCAGAGTGAAGAGATGGAAGAGCAAGACTTACATGAAGATGCTTTTGAAGAACTTTTAGCACAAGAGGAGTATGAACTTCTACTTGAACAGTTAAATGTAAAGCTTGAAAAACATGGTGACTTGCCTAAAGGGATAGAGCGTTTTATAGAGAGTAAAAAAGAGCCTCAAATATCTTGGAGAGATGAGCTTTACCGTTATGTAAATGCACATGCTAAGAGTGATTATCGAATGTTTCCTCCATCTAAAAAACATTTATATAGAGGCATAGCTCTGCCTTCTATTTATGGAGAAGAGTTAAAGATAGTAGTGGCTATTGATACTTCTGCTTCGATAGATGATGAGCTTTTAAAAACTTTTTTAGCAGAGCTTTATGAGATAATGCAGATTTTTACACATTATGTTATTGAGCTTATAGAGTGTGATGCTACCATTCAAAACATACAACGACTCACACCACAAGAGCCACTTGAACCCATGCTTAAAGGAGGAGGGGGAACAGACTTTCGTCCTGTGTTTGAGTATGTTGAGAATATGAATGAAGATTTTAAATTTTTGATTTATTTTACCGATGGAAAAGGAACTTTTCCAAAGTATGAACCATTAATAGATGTTTTATGGGTAGTGAATGAACGTTGTGATGTTCCGTTTGGAGAGGTTTTAGAGTTAAATTAAGAAGTTAACAACAACTCAAAAGAGTTGTTGTCAGGTTAAAAGGGTTAGATATTAAAGAACACCTAAATCTTTAAGAGTTGCAATAGAAAGTCCTGATACTGTAAGACCTTTTTTAGTTTGGTAAGCTTTAACTGATGCTTTTGTAGCAGCGTCTAACATACCTGTTACTGGAGTTTTGAATCCTGCAGCTGTTAATGCTTTTTGGATTTTAGAGATAGTCTCTACAGTCATACTTGACTTACAAAGAACTGGCATCCATTTAACTGACTGATCAGAAACTTTAACTTGTTTAGAAACAGTTTTAAATGTAGCTGGAATAACAGTTTTCTTTGTTGTTTCAGGAGTAACAAGTTTTGTTACTTGAACAGTTTTGTATGTTGCTGGAATAGTAATAGTTTTTGAAGTAGCTGGAGTTGCTACAACTTGCTTAGTTACCACTTTAGATACAGCAGGAATAGTTACTTTACAGATTACTGAAGAAGTTCTTGACATACCTGGTTTTTCCATCATTGAGTCAGACCATACATATTTTGCATCTGAAATTTTTTGAGTTTTTTCTAATGTTTTATAAGTTGCTGGAATAGCTACAGTTTTTGTAGATGCAGCAGCTGCAAGTTCATTTGTCTGTACAGTTTTATAAACAGCTGGAATAGTTACAGTTTTTGTTGTCTCAGGAGTAACAATAACTTGCTTGGTCACAGTTTTATATTGAGCTGGAATATCTACAAGACACATCATCTCTTCAACTGCACAATCTTTATCATTACATTTTGTCTCTTTCCATACTTTTTTAGCAGGTGCAACCATAACTCTTTGGGTTACATTTTTATATGTAGCTGGAACTTTAACTAGTTTTGTAGATGCAGGAGTTACAAGAATCTTTTTAGTTCCTGGTTTAAATGCAGCAGGTATAGTAATGATTTTTGATGAAGGAGCTGATGCTAAAACTTTTTCTGTTGTTGTTTTAAACTGTGGTGCAGCATAAAACTCATAGTAACAAGAACCAGCTTTTGCAGCTTCTAGATTAATTCCCCCAGCTTTTGCAGATGCTAAAACAGCTGATGAAGCAACTCTTGCTTCTGGGTGAAGACCATTTCTCCACTCTGAGTATGCAGGTGAAACAGTTACTGTTTTACTCTCTGTTTTATATGTTGCTGGAACAGCTACAATTCTTGTACTAGCTGCAGTATCTAGAACTCTTTCTGTAGCAGTTTTATAAGTAGCTGGAACAATAGTTAATTTTGTATCTGCTTGAGTTGCTTGAATTTTTTCAGTTACTGTTTTGTATTGAGCTGGAATAATAACTTTCCCATAACACATACCTGATTTAGCATCTGGTAATGTAAATGAACCATCACTAGTTTTTTGTGCTGCTACAGGAGCAGTATTTGTTTTTGCTTTTGGTGTTGCTGTTTGAGAACAACCTGTTATCAGTAAAGTTGCAGCTGTAACTGATAATAATAGACTCTTTTTGATTAACATAAATATCCTTTGAAGTTTTAAAATTTTATGGTTACTGTATGATATCACAAAATAAATTATTTTTTTATTAAAAAATATAAAAAATTATATTTATTGTATATTAATAAATTAAAACAATTTTATACAAAAAAGTTATATTTTTATTGAAAAATTAGGGGATAAAAATAGTATTCTTGATATAATGAAAAGATGAAAAAAGAAGTTAATGTAGCCATTATAGGGGCAGGTGCAAGTGGATTGATGTTGTCAGCTCTTCTTGAAGAGAATAATATACTTATAATAGATAATAACAGTAAAGTAGGCTCAAAGATATTAATCTCTGGTGGTGGTAAGTGTAACATTACCAATGGAAAAGTAAAATCGAGTAATTACTTAGGAAATCAACGTTTTATACGAAACATTATTAAACGTTTTGACCAAAATGATTTGTTAAGTTGGTTTGGATCGAGAGGTTTAAAAACTTTTGTAAGAAAAAATAATCAGTTTTTCTGTGAAAACTCTGCCAAAGATGTAGTAGATATATTAAAAAAAGAGATATCTTCAAAAAGTATACAACTTCAAACAGTAGTAATAGATGTGGAAAAAAAATCAGATTTTTTTGAAGTGAAAATATCTAAAGGTACGGTTGTCGCAAAAAAAGTAGTCGTTGCATCAGGTGGTTTAAGCTTTCCTAAAATTGGTGCGACCTCTATAGGTTATGATATCGCTAAAAGTTTTGACCATACAGTACATACGTTGAGTGCTGGTCTAGTTGGTTTTACAGTTCAGCCTGAACAGTTCTTTTTTAAGTCTTTAAGTGGCATAGGTATTGATGTTAAAATTAGTGTTGAGATAGCAGATAAAAAGAAAGAGATAAATGGAGCTTTACTTTTTGCTCATAAGGGAATCTCTGGACCAGCTGTTTTAGATGCTTCTCTTTATTGGCAAAAAGGAAAAATAACCATTGATTTTTTACCCTCTTTAAGTATAGATAGTCTAAAATTGTCCAAGAAAAATATAAGCCGTGTTTTGGGACTTCCCAGCCGTGTCGCTAAAACATTTTTAGAAGCGTTAAATATAGAAGATAAAACTGCTACTAAATTAAGCTCTGATGAGTGGAAAAAAGTAGAAGCGTTAAAGTCCTACAGTTTTGCGCCAGCTGGTACCTTTGGTTACTCTAAGGCAGAGGTGACAAAAGGTGGTGTATCAACCGATGAGATAGATGCCAGTTCTATGATGAGTAGAAAAGTAGATGGTCTTTACTTTTTAGGTGAAGTACTAGATGTAACAGGAGAGCTTGGTGGGTATAATTTTCAATGGGCATTCTCTACAGCGTATGTTTGTGCAAACAGTTTAAATTAATAGACTTTTTTTAAACAAAATGGTTCGGGTGTAAACACGCCGATTCCTAAATGCAGATGGCATATACGAAACCGATGGCTTTAGCCTCGCTAAGTCAATGGAATTGGACTTTAGTTCCGAATTTTTTAAGAAGTATAATAAGGATGAAAGTGAATAAATGGCAGTAAAAGAGATAAAGTATAAAGAGCAAGTTTTTAAACTCTCTTATGAAATAGTAAACCCAAGTGCAACGGATGTTCTCTTGGTTCTTCATGGTTGGGGAAGTAACAAAGAGATAATGAAACAAGCTTTTGGAAAAGAGTTTCAAACTTACAAGCATGTTTACCTAGATATGCCTGGTTTTGGGGCAAGTTCTAATGAGATGATTTTGACCACCAAAGATTATGCTAAGATAGTTCAAAAGTTTTTAGAGATTTTAGACATAAAGCCCAATATTGTTATGGGACACTCCTTTGGTGGAAAAGTATCAACACTGCTTAACCCTCCAACTCTGGTTCTACTCTCATCTGCTGGTGTGCTAACAGAGAAACCTTGGTCAGTTAAAATAAAAATAGCCACTTTTAAATTTTTAAAACCTTTAGGCATGAAAAAGATACGAGAACTTTTTGTAGCACCCGATGCACAAGGCATGAGCCATGAGATGTACGAGACCTTTAAAAATGTGGTCGATGAAGATTTTGAAGCAGAATTTTCTAAGTCAAAAAGCAGGGCATTGTGTTTTTGGGGAATAGATGACACAGCCACACCACTTTATACTGGTGAAAAAATAGCAGGTTTTATAGAAGATTCTAAGTTTTACCCACTAGAGGGTGACCACTTTTTCTTTTTGAAACATGCAAAGTTTATAGCAAATAAAATCATAGAAGATAGTAAAGGATAGAAATGGAAATAGTTAATGTATTGAGTAATGTACTTTTTGTCTTGGCATTGGGGTATTACTTCATGACCAACATGCAGTGGTATTCGTATAAGTTAGATAGAGTTTTGTTTCACCATACTAAAACTTGGTGGCATTTGGTTTACTTTTTAATACCACTCTTTCTCTATTTTACGGCAAGTCGTGAAAGTGATTTGAGTATAGTGGTGGCTTTGGCTTACATGGTTGTGTTATATTTTTGGAGAAAAGTGCAAGACAAACCTTTAGTCTTTACCGGGCGTGTTAAACGATTTTTTGCTGCTTTGATATTTTTTACACTCTTTTTAGTACTGTTGAAATATATTGTAAAGTTTGAAATTTTAGTTGTTGTTATTCCTCTTATTTTAGCTTATGCAACATCTGCTATGATGGAGATGATGCTCTTTAAAGGTTTTCAAATGAAAGCAGAAAAGAAGTTGGAGTCTATGCCAAACATGGTGGTAGTTGGAATAACAGCATCGTATGGTAAGACCAGTATTAAAAACTATGTGGCTCATATCTTATCGGCTAAATACAATGTCTATGCAACGCCACGCTCGGTCAATACCTTTGGTGGGGTACTCAAAGACATTAATGATGAGTTACCAGAAAACACAGAAGTATATGTGGTTGAAATGGGAGCAAGAGGAGCAGGGGACATTGCTGAGATAGCAAAGTTTGTAAACCCTCACTTAGCAGTGGTAGGTAAAATAGGTCCAGCACACATTGAGTACTTTGGAAGTTTAGAAAACATACGAAATACTAAAATGGAAATCCTCTCTTCGGAACGTTTAAAAGAGGCATGGGTTCATGACTCTGCTATGCTCAATCCTATTAGTCATGTGCATACTTTTGGTAAAGAGGTTTCAGATGTTAAAGCCACACTCGATGGTTTAGATTTTGAAATGGATAACGAGCTTTATCATGCAAACATTTTAGGTGCGTTTAATGCTATGAATTTAGGTCTTGCCATTAAAGTAGCCAAAGCTTTAGATGTGGATGAAGAGAGCATTAAAAAACAGCTAAACTCACTAGAGCCAACGCCACACCGATTACAACGTATGGATGCAGGTGGTAAACTTATTATAGATGATAGCTTCAACGGTAACATAGATGGTATGATGGAAGGCTTTAACCTGGCTTCTACCTATAAAGGAAGAAAAGTCCTCATAACCCCAGGTTTGGTAGAGGTAGACGATGCGTTTAACATAGAAGTAGCAAAAAGAGCAAATGAGGTTTTTGATGTAGTAGTGTTAACAGGTGACCTCAACTACAAAATTTTTCAAGAGAATGTAGACGTAAGTAAACTGGTTAAACTGGAAAGCAAAGATAAAATGCAAGAGATGTTAGTGGAGCAGACACAAGCAGGTGATTTAATCTTATTTGCTAATGATGCTCCTAGTTTTATATAGTAATATGTGATTATTTGTATAAATTTTAACATTTTTAACATTTTTATGTTTGTTAAAGTTAAAATCTATTATAATTGTGTTTCAACGGCATATAGGTGATGCTCTAGCTCTCCCCTATTTCCTGAATTAGTATAGTTTGCTCTGTAAAGTGTAGACTATCTATTAAGTCTAGAGTTATCATGTATATTTATTATTTTTAAATATGCCGTTGAACTCCCTAAGATTGCATGAGGGTTATTATTTTGAATTTATTCGAAATATCCTTTTTCTTTGTTTTTTATAACTCCTCTGTAATCTTTAATTATCCCATTCATTGCAATATAAACACCATTTTTATTTATAGAATTTATATAACCATAGGCAGAAGCTAAATTGGCTGTAGCTTCTATAGGATTAATAGAATAGGGTACCATAGCACCTGTGAGTATAATTTCTTTGTTGAGTTGAGCTTGATCTAGATATTGTGCTGTTTTATCTATGGTATCAGTTCCATGAATTACTATAATAGATTTTTCATTACATTTTTTAATTGTCTCTATAATATAATCTCTATCACTATCATTCATATCTAAACTATCTTTTCCAATAATATTAATTATCTTAAAATTACTTAGCCAATGTTTTGCTATAGACTTGATTGCATTACCATTTGGTTCAATATCTAGATTTCCTGTAAGAGGATTATAGACTTTATTAAAGGTTCCACCAGTATTAATTATTAATATTTTTTTCATTTTTATCCTACTTTATCTGTTTAACTTATATTCTACCTCAATCGTGATAAAATGCGACATTAATTTTACAATGGAGAGAATCATATGATAATGAAAGGCAAAAAAGGAATTATCCTTGGAATTGCAAATAAGAAGTCTATAGCTTATGGAATTGCAAAAGCATGTAAAGAGCAAGGTGCAGAAGTTGCGATTACATTTTTAAATGAGCGTTTTGAAAAAAAATTGGCACCTATAGCAGAAGATTTAGAGTGTGGAGCAAACTTTTACCCTTGTGATGTAAGTAAACCAGAAGAGATAAAAGCACTTAAAGATTCTATAGAAAAAGATATGGGAGAAATAGATTTTATTGTTCACTCTATTGCATTTGCTCCAAAAGAGGGACTATCAGGACGTTTTTATGATATCTCTAAAGAGGCGTTTGATGTTGCTATGGATATTTCTGTCTATTCTTTAATAGAGATAGTAAGAGAGTTGAAGCCGGTTCTTTCAAGCAACTCATCTGTCTTGACATTAAGTTATTATGGTGGGGTTAAGTATATTCCAAATTATAATCTTATGGGTGTAGCAAAAGCTGCATTAGAGATGACAACTAAATATTTAGCAGAAGATCTAGGACGTGATGGAATCCGTGTGAATGCTATATCAGCAGGGCCTATCAAGACACTTGCTGCAGCAGGAATTGGTGAGTTTGGATTTATGTTAAAATGGAATGCAGCTCATGCACCATTAAAAAAGAATGTAACTATTGATCAAGTAGGTAACTCAGGTATGTATTTACTTTCTGATTTGAGTTCAGGTGTAACTGGTGAAGTTCACTATGTAGATGCAGGGTTTAACATTATGGGTATGCCAGCTGTCTCTTTTAACGAAGAGGGAAAACAGACTATTGCTTGGAACGGCGAAAAATAGTGAGGGAGGATTCAGAGGCTTATTTGGCTAAAAAATCTTTTTATGATAATATTATAACTATTTATGGACGTAATGCTGTTTTAGAAGTTTTGGAAGATGAGACTATAACCATACATAAGCTTCATCTCTCTAACTCAAATAAGTCTGTTGCTCAGTTAGATAGAATGGTAAGCATTGCCAATACTAGAGATATAGAGATAGCATATCATGATAAAAAGTCTCTCTCTCGTATATCCAAAAATGCTAAACAAGACCAAGGTGTGGCTTTAGATATTGTGCTTAATCATGCCTTGAGTGAAGATGAGTTTTTAGAAAAAAATAACGCCTATAAAGTTATAGCTCTTGATGGTATACATAATCCTCAAAACTTGGGGATGATTATACGCTCATGTGCTGCTGGTGATGTAGATGCTATACTGCTTCCAACTAAAAATTCAGCACAAATTTCAGCATTGGTTATAAAGGCAAGTGTTGGAACACTTTTTAGGCTTCCAATTATAAAAACAAACTCTCTGGTTAAAACATTGGCTAAGTTTAAAAAGGTTGAGGCAAAACTTTATACACTCTCATCTCATGCTAAAAATTCTTATAGAAATGAAGCTTATAGTAGTAAAACAGTTTTTATACTGGGTAATGAGAGTGAAGGGGTGAGTAGAGAGGTTGAGAAGCTTTCTGATACCTCTCTATCTATTCCTATGAATAGAGGAGTAGAGTCACTTAATGTAGCTGTAACAGCCTCTCTTTTAGCATTCTTATAGAGAGATGATTATATCATCATCTCTTGCTTTAGTTTCTCTTGATTAAGCTTTTTAATAAGTTTTAGTGAAAGTTCACCATAACGATCTTCATCTAGACTAAGCTTTTCAAGTAGAGGTTTAATATCATCTTCATTTGCCCAAGCATTTAAAACTTTAAACTCTTTTTTTGTCAGTTTCACTTTTAGAACTTTTTTTAGTTCATCTTCATCTTTTAATGGTTTAATAAGTTTTCTAACATGTTTTTCAACTTCATCCATTAGTGGTGTTGTATCATTTGTATCCATTTATCGTTCTCTTTCGTATTTATTCTTTTCTTCGTTTATTATATCTTGCATGGTTGTTTGAAGTTTACTATACCACTCTTTATCTTCTTTATTTACTTGAAAAGTATCTAAGTATTTAATATGAACAGTTGCTGAGTGAGCAGTCTTATTGTGTTCATTGAGTAGTTTTTTACTATTGGTAATAATAATAGGTTGTATTGTTAATTGGAGCTTTTCAGCAATAATACGTGTACCACCTTTAAATTTCAATAGTTCTTGTTTATCTGTTCTTGTACCTTCAGGAAAAATTGTGATAACTCTTTGGCTATTCTCTTTTGTATCTTTACAATCTCTTAAGAGCTTAATCAGTCCACTTTTGTTTTCTCTGTCAATCTGTATCATATTCGGAATCTTTAAAACATAACCAAACCATGGGGCATCGAAGAGCTGTTTCTTTGCTACCCATCGTAAATCTGTCTCCTCTGCAGCTTCCATTGCAACTATGTCTATAATACCTTGATGGTTCATGACAAACATATTAGCAGAGTTGTCTCTTTTACCTTCTGTAACTATTTTACCACCAATTAAGATGATTATGATTTTGTTCCAAAAATGTAAGATATTACTGTATCTATTCTTAAAGAGGAACATAAGAGGTACCATAATACCAGCAGCTATGAAGGATATGGTTGCAGCACCATAGTAAAATCTAATTTTTGCAAAGATCTTCATGTTTTATCCATCCTACGATACCATTTTTATATTCTACTTTTACAAAGTCATTACGCTCTGCTAACTTTGTGGTTGTAAAACGTCTATCTACATGTATACTTGTTGTACTGTTTGATGCAGGAACAATATATAAAGGTGAACCCTCCTTTATACAAACTTTTGTTAATGCAGTGTAAAATGTTAAAAGAATAGCAGCTGAAATAACAGAAAGAATTAAGTAAAAGAAATCTTTTTTCCATAAAAATAGTAATAGAAATAGAATGGCTAATATTATAAGTGTATACTTTTTAAGTGCTTCAAAACTATCATCTTTAGGGTTAAGGTCAGTTTGTGCTGCGACAGAGCCATCATGCACTTTTATGGGAACAAACTTATTTACAAATGTCTGTTTAATGGTGTCAAAATAAGAAAATGTAAGTGATGTTTGGTCAGCAGGTAGAACAATGTAATAATGAATCTCCATCTTAGAACCAGTACGTTTTGCATTTTCAACACCATCTTTTAATGCTGAAGGAACATATATGTCTTCAAGGTTAGCATCATGTGCTTCTATTGAAATAGCTATAAGATTACTGTTCTCGTCATAGACAGAGACTTGGTGATTTTTAATTTTTAAACCAGAAGCGATAACTCCTGAGAAGTTATCTCTCTGAGGGAGTTCTCTCACAGGAATTTTAACACCATTTAATACCTCTTTCTTCCCATTTACAATAACAGTGACTTTCGGAATTTTAAAAAGTATTTCTGTTGTTTTAAAGTAAAAAGTGTAGAAAGTTTTTGAACCATTTCGAATAATAACAGGCTGTTTTAAAACAGGTACTTTGTTACCCTCAAAATGAAACTTTATATTTTTAGAATGAGCAGTTGTAGTTAAAAAACTTATAGGAAAAACTTGTTTTTCATATACTTTTTTGGGAACATAACTGTATTCAACTTCATTCGCAAGTAGTATATTTGTAAAGGCTACAAAGAGTGCAATGAGAGTAAAAATATATGATTTATAATGTTGCATTAAGCAATTAATCCTTCTAGCATTTTAATACCATCTTCAGAACCCAAAATATTTTCTAATGCACGTTCAGGGTGGGGCATAAGTCCAAATATATTTTTTGTTTTGTTACAAACACCAGCAATAGAAGTTACTGACCCATTAACCACAATAGGATTACCATACTCATCTGAATAGCGTAGTAAAATCTGCTCATTGGCTTCTAACTTATTAAATGCTTCTTCATCTATATAATAGTTACCATCAGCATGTGCTATAGGAATGTTTAATACTTCATCTTTTTGACACTTTTGTAGAAAATCATTACTATTATTTACGACTTTTAGTGTTTGAAATTTTGATATAAAGTGAAGACCAATATTTCTTTTTAGTGCACCAGGAAGAAGACCTAACTCTGTTAAAATCTGAAAACCATTACAGATACCTAGAACTTTTCCACCATTTTCAGCATATGCTATAACAGCTTTCATAATAGGAGAGAACTTTGCAATGGCACCTGAACGTAAGTAGTCACCATATGAGAAGCCTCCTGGTACTACAATTAAGTCTGTATTTTCTGGAAGTTCTGTCTCTTTATGCCAAATAATTGTTGTGGTACAATTTAGCTTTTCAAAAGCATATTTTGTATCCAAATCACAGTTGGTACCTGGAAATTGTAAAATAGCTATATGTTTCATTATACTAACTCGATGGTATAATCTTCTATAACAGTATTTGCTAAGATCTCTTCAGCCATTTTTTCTACCTCTTTTTGAGCATCTTCCCTGTTTCTAGACGTAAGTTTAAGTACAATTTGTTTTCCCATTCTTACATCTTCTACACTTTCAAAGTTCATTGCATCTAGTGCATGGTGAATTGCTTTACCTTGAGGGTCAAGTACGCCTTCTTTTAAAAATACATTTACTATTGCTGTCATTTCTTTTCCTACTTATTTTCTATATAACGTTTTGTATGTTTGCAAGTGAAGGGCAGACACATTGGTCTGCCCCTACGGTGCGATTTTGCTATTTGTTTCCTAAAATTCTGTTAAGAACTTCTTCATAGGCAACTTTTAATCCACCTAAACCTTGTCTAAATCTATCTTTATCCATGCTCTCACCAGTATTAGCATCCCAAAATCTAAAGTTGTCAGGGCTAAGTTCATCTATAAGAATAATATTCCCATCTGTATCTCTACCAAATTCAAGTTTAAAGTCTACAACAGTCATCTCTTTATCAGCAAAAAACTCTTGCATAATGGTGTTGATACGTCTAGCCATAAATCTAATGTAGTCTAGTTCATTGGTATTTTTTACCAATTCTAAAATAAGACAGTGTTGGTCATTTAATTTAGGATCACCTAGTTCATCATTTTTATAGTCAAACTCTACTAAAGTAAATGGGAGTACTGTTCCGTCTTCTATTCCAAGGTTTCTACTAAGACTACCTGTAGCGATGTTTCTTACAATTACTTCTATAAGAATAACTTCGGCTTTTTTATGCAACATATGATTATCATCTAACATCTCTACAAAGTGAGTATTTACTCCTTTATTTTGTAAAACTTTAAATAGTTCAGTAGAAATTTTGTTATTTAAGGCACCTTTACCCTCTTCATTAGACTTCTTCTCACCATTAAATGCTGTTAAATCATCTTTAAATTCAGAGATTAGAAGTCTGTTGTCTTCTGTATTCCAAACTCTCTTTGCTTTACCTTCGTAAAGCAATGTTGTTTTATTCATTGTACTTGTCCTTATATGTTGTTTGTAATCATTAATGCTTTTAGTATGTCTATAGCACTTTTAAGTTGAGCATCTTTGTATATTTGCTCTTCTGTAATGTGTGTTTTATCTTCAGTTTTATCTTTTTTCTTATGTTTTCCATCAATTTTTTCTAGTTCACTCTCAAGGTGTTTTTGTAGATCCTTCTCTTTAATGGAGATTCCCTCTTCAGCTTTTTTAATTTCACCATAGTCTACTTCTATATCTGGTGTAACACCTACAGCTTGAATGGTTCGTCCACTTGGTAGATAGTAACGAGCAATGGTTAAACGCAGAGCTTCATCTTGACTAATAGGCATAACAACTTGGACTGAACCTTTTCCAAATGTTTTTTTACCTACAACAATAGCTCGTTTATGGTCTTGAAGTGCACCAGAAACTATTTCACTAGCACTAGCAGAACCACCATTTACTAAAATAACCAAAGGAGTATCTTTATTCGTATTTTGAGCTGTTGCATTGTAAATAAGATTTTCCTCTGGTATTTTACCTTTTTGACTTACAATAGCACCTTTATCAACAAACATATCAACAACACCAATGGCTTGATCTAAAAGTCCACCTGGATTATTTCTTAAGTCAAGTATAAGACCTTTTCTTTCAGGATGGGCTGAGATCGCTTTTTTCATTCCCTCTACTACTTTTTTATCAAAAGATGTAACTCTTAAGTATAAAATATCATCTCCAATAGTTTTTGAATAGACTGATTGAATCTCTATAATATCACGTATAATTTTGATTTTAAGAGGTTTATTTTCTCCCTCTCTTACAACCATTAGTTCAATAGAAGTATTTGGTTTACCACGCATAATAGAAACAGCTTTATCTATGGTCATACCCATGGTAGCAAGTTCATTAATTTTTAAGATAATATCACCAGCTTTTATACCAGCTCTATCAGCAGGAGTTCCCTCAAGTGGGGCAATAACGGTTAAAGCACCATCTTTCATACCAACTGTAATTCCTAAACCTCCAAATTCACCATGGGTTTGTACTTGTAGTTCTTTTGTCTCTTTTGCATCCATAAAAGAGGAGTGAGCATCAAGATTAGAAAGCATTCCTTTTAGTGCATTATCAATAATATCACTAGCATTAATATCATCAACATATTGTTCTTCAATTAGTTGCACTATCTTTGTAAATTTTAGATAAGCTTGAAGCTTTGAAGTTTGTTTACTCTCAGGTCTATCATAACTTTCTGCTTGTGCAGAGCTAGCGAAGATAAGTGATGCAGTTACCGTTGAGATGAAGCCTAGAAGTATTGCTTTTTTATTTTTAATTATCATATTAATTGTCAGTGTCCCATTGTTTTTGAAATTGTGATAATCATCTAAATATAATATTATTTAAATGTTGTCATAATTAAGAGCTATATTTTATCAAAAATTACTAAAAGTTCTCTAATATAGAGTAATTTAAATTAATAATCTTACACATAAATTATTTTAAGTTTTTCTAATATGGAATGAAAGTATAATATAATTCAACATCTTAATTGGGTTGTTAAAAGTATTATTGCAACAAAAGTGGCATCTTTTTATCAGGGTTTTGATATAAAATTACATATAAAAATAAAATAAATAGGAATAATGATATGAGTATTTTAGAAAAGTTAACCAATCAAATGAGTTCATCTATTGAATCAGGTGTCTCCCTAGCATTACATAATAAAAATCAGGAAGTATACCCACTACACCTTTTATGGGCACTACTTACTAATACTAATTCATTAATGCATCAAGCACTCAATAAAATGAATTTGGATAAAGCAGCTATTGAGTTAGAGGTAAAGAGTAGCGTTAACAAGCTACCTAAGGTATCAACAGTAACAAAGGAGACTATTCGCCTTTCTCAAAACTTGGTTGCATCATTACAACAAGCAGAGGGAGTTATGACAGCCAATGGTGATCAGTATCTCTCTGTAGATGCATGGCTTATTGGTAATATTGAAACTCCTTTCCTCAAAGATACATTGGGAAAATATGTTGATCTTTTAGAGTTTAAAAAAACATTAGAATCTATTCGTGGTGGAAAGAGTATTGACTCTCAAAGTGCAGATGAAGCGTTAGAAGCGTTAGAACAGTATGGTATTGACCTTAACCAACGTGCATTAGATGGTGAATTAGACCCTGTAATTGGTCGAGATGAAGAGGTGCAACGAATGATGCAAATACTTATTCGGAAGACCAAAAATAACCCAATTTTGATTGGAGAACCTGGAACTGGTAAAACAGCTATTGTTGAGGGGTTAGCACAACGTATTGTTAACAAAGAGGTTCCTCTAAGTTTACAAAATATGCGTGTGATTTCATTGGATATGAGCCGACTTATAGCAGGTGCTAAGTATAGAGGTGAGTTTGAAGATAGACTAAAAGCAGTTATTGATGAGGTGAAAGAAGCTTCTAATGTTATCTTATTTATTGATGAGATTCATACCATAGTAGGGGCAGGAGCGAGTGAAGGTAGTATGGATGCTGCCAATATATTAAAACCAGCATTGGCACGTGGTGAACTACATACTATTGGAGCGACAACACTTAAAGAATATAGAAAGTATTTTGAGAAAGATACGGCACTTCAAAGACGTTTTCAACCAGTAAAAGTGGATGAGCCTTCTATTAATGAAGCGTTACAGATTTTACGAGGTATTAAAGAGCGTTTGGAGTCGCACCATACAGTAAGTATTACTGATTCTGCATTGGTTGCAGCTGCAAAGCTTAGTGATCGTTACATAACTGATAGATTTCTCCCTGATAAGGCGATTGACCTTATTGATGAGGCAGCAGCAGAGTTAAAGATGCAGATAGAGAGTGAACCAACTGATTTAGCTAAAACAAAAAGAGCATTAACTACGTTATTGGTTGAAAAAGAGGCTCTTCTTATGGAAGATAATGAAAAAAATTCTAATCGTTTAGCAGAGATAGAGAAAGAGTTAGCAGACCTTGAGGAGGAGAAGATTTCACTTCAAAGTCAATTTGATAATGAGAAAGCTGTTTTTGATAAAGAGTCAGAGATACGTGTTGAGATAGAATCTCTTAAAACAAAGGCTGCTCTTGCAGAGCGTGAGGGTGACTTTTCAAAGGTTGCAGAGATTAAGCATGGTGAGATTCCTGCTAAAGAGGCAGAGTTGACAGAGCTTGAGAATCGTTGGAAAACTATGACACAAGAGGGAACTTTACTTAAAAACTCAGTTGATGATGAGATGATAGCAAGTATTGTAAGTCGTTGGACAGGTATTCCTGTTAATAAAATGTTGCAGACAGAAAAAGAGAAAATTTTAAATGTTGAAAAGATTTTAAATAAAGAGGTAGTAGGGCAAAATGAGGCACTGCATGCAGTGGCACGAGCAATTAAGCGTAATAAGGCAGGACTTAGTGATACCAACCGACCAATTGGTTCCTTTATGTTCTTAGGTCCTACAGGTGTGGGTAAAACTCAAGTAGCAAAAACTTTGGCAAAGTTTTTATTTGATTCTGAAAAGTCACTTATACGAATAGATATGAGTGAGTACATGGAGAAACATGCTGCTTCACGCTTGGTTGGAGCTCCTCCTGGTTACGTGGGTTATGATGAAGGAGGACAGTTAACTGAAGCAGTACGACGTAAACCATATTCAGTTGTTCTTTTTGATGAGATTGAAAAAGCACATCCAGATGTCTTTAATACACTATTACAAGTGCTTGATGATGGTCGTCTAACAGATAATAAAGGTGTAACGATTGATTTTAAAAATACCATTATTATAATGACATCTAACATAGCTTCAGATAAAATCATGCAGTTTGCTGATAGAAAAGAGCGAGAAGTGGCTGTTAACGATGAATTGAAAAAGTACTTTAAGCCAGAGTTTTTAAATCGTTTAGATGATATTGTAATTTTTAACCCTCTTGACTTGGAAGCTATTACAAGTATCGTTGATATTATGTTTGCTACTATTAAGAAAAAATTAGCAACTAGAGATATAGAAATTACTTTAACACCAGCTGCTAAAGCTTATATTGCAGAAGCTGGTTTTGACCCTGTGTATGGTGCAAGACCATTGAAAAGAGCACTTTATGATGAGGTAGAAGATAGATTAGCTGAACTTATATTAGAAGACAAGGTCGTAGAAGGAGCTAAGGTGACTTTTGATGTTGTTAATGGAGAAATGACAGTAAGCATAGAGTAAAAAATAAAAAAGAGGGTTAATCTTTCCCCTCTTTTCTATGAGACTAATCTCATAGAAAAGATTTTTACTAATTTTTTTCTCATGTGTCTCAGCATGAAGAGCGTAAAGACTTAACCTCGCGACTACGAGCCATTTCAAGTGTTATTAATACAGTGGGTAAAGAGGAGAAATATTAAAAAAGTATTAAAATAATTATTTAGTTATGCTATAATTTAAATATTATTATAAGGAAGTTTAAATGATAGAGAGTAAAAGTTTTTTAACACTATTAGTACTTATAACCATTTTAGCTTTAGCAACAGCTATTATTTATTTTAAATATCCTACTAAAGAATTAAAAGATAGAGTGAACTCATGGTGGTATATTTTAGGATTTTTCTCTATAGGAATTATGTTAAATATAACTATAGCCATGTTCTTTTTTGCTTTTCTTAGCTTCTTGGCACTTAAAGAGTATTTTACGCTTATTCCTTCACGTCGTACGGATAGACGAGTTATGTTTTATGCTTATATATCTATACCTATTCAATACTATTTTGCAGCCATTTCATGGTATGGTATGTTTATTATTTGGATTCCTGTTTATCTTTTCTTACTCTTACCTTTTAGACAAGTACTCATAGGTGAAACCAAAGGATTTTTAGAAAATACAGCACGAGTTCAATGGGGCTTGATGGTGTTTGTTTTTGGACTCAGTCACCTTGCATACATGTTAACGCTCGAACCTACAGATGGTGTAGGAGGAAAAGAGTTGGTACTCTACTTAGTATTACTTACAGCGTTTAATGATGTCTTACAGTATGTTTGGGGTAAGTCATTTGGAAAACATAAAATTATTCCTAAAGTTAGCCCCAATAAAACTGTTGAAGGTTTTATAGGTGCATTTTTTAGTATCTCTATTTTAGCAGTTCTATTCTCATTTTTAACACCATTTAATTGGTATGAGGCAGTTGGTGCAGGTATGCTTATCTCAGCTTTTGGTTTTGTTGGTGATGTAGTTATATCTATGATAAAGCGAGATATTGGTGTAAAAGATTCAGGCAACTTAATTCCTGGACATGGTGGTGTACTTGATAGAGTGGATAGTTTAGTCTATACAGCTCCTCTTTTTTTCCATTATGTCTACTATCTGTACTATTAGGATTTTGGATGTGGATTAAAAAACTTTTTTTTATTTTATTGGTACGTCCTCTTATCTTAATTATTGCTGGAGTTAATCTAAGAGGAAAAAATAACTTGCCTTCAGATGGTCCAGCCATACTCATAGCCAATCATAATAGTCATTTAGATACGATGGTTATTATGACACTTTTTTCTCTAAAAACTTTAGAGAAAGTACGACCCATTGGAGCTGAAGACTACTTTTGTAACAAGCCCTATAAAACATGGTTCTCTAAAAATTTATTGGATTTAATACCACTTAAAAGAAGACCTACAAAAGAAGATGGTCACCCTTTTAGTAGTATTTATAAGGCGTTAGAAAAGAAAGAGATAGTATTACTTTTTCCTGAAGGAAGTAGGGGTGACCCTGAGGTAATGAAACCTTTTAAAACAGGTATCGCCCATATGGCTGAAGCGTATCCTACTGTTCCTGTTATTCCACTCTCTATTCATGGTGCAGGAAAGGCATTGCCTAAAGGTGAAGCACTATTTGTTCCTTTTATTATAGATGTGAATGTGGGAGAAGCTGTTTTTTATAAGGGTGAGAGTAAAGCTGAATATACAAAGAATCTACATTATCTAGTAGAGTTGTTAGAAAAGTGATAAGTAACACTTGACACTAATTGAAAATTATACTATACTTCTTTAAAATAATATAAAAGGTATAACATGACAGCAAAGAAGTATAATTATATTTCAGCATTTTTGGCATTTTTATTGTGGAGTGCATGGGCATTTTTTATAAATATAGATAGTGAAAATGTAATTATTTCAGCACTTAGTCAAGGAGTTGCTAGTTTTATTATTACACTTATCATGATAAAGTTACTGGTCTATTTTTATAAAATGTTTCCTAAAGGAGACTGGTATTTTATACTTCCATCTTTAGTTACGGTTGGTGTTACATCTAGTTTTGTAGTATTTATACACTTTATGGTTCATACAAAAAATATATTTTATACTGTACTTCCAACAGTCATTATTGCACTGTTATTTGCACTGTATACTACAAAAAAAATTATAGAAGAGGAGTATTAATATGTATGATGAAAGTTCAAGAAGACCTTTAAAAGTAAGAGGGGCTGCATGGTCTAAAAATATAGCAACTTATTTAAGTAAAAAAGATATTACGCCCAATCAAATTTCAGTAATGAGTATAGTTTTTTCAGTTATTTCAGCACTGTCTATTGTGATGATTCCTAGCTCAACAGGTATGGTTATTTGGCTCTATTCTATACTTGCAGCTATATTTATACAGATGAGACTTCTGTGTAACTTATTTGATGGTATGGTAGCATTAGAAGGTGGTAAGAGTACCAAATCTGGTGAACTTTATAATGATATACCAGATAGAGTCTCTGATTCTATTTTATTTATCGCAGTTGGATATAGTGTCTCTGTAGTATCATGGGGTGCAGAGCTTGGCTATTTTGCTGCTTTAGTAGCGATGATGACAGCTTATGTTAGAGTACTTGGTACAAGTATGAATGCTGGTAGTTGTTTTAAAGGTCCTATGGCAAAACAACATAGAATGGCTCTACTAACTATAACACTTCTTCTTACACCACTGTTTGATAGTAGAGAGGGAATATTACTTTTTATAGCACTTATGTTAATAGCATTAGGTTCTTTATTAACCGTAATAAATCGTACTTATACTATTTATAAAACATTAGAGGAAACATAGATATGACAGCAGAATTCAAACAAATTATAGAAGAGTATCCACAACCTCTTTTTTACAATACAACAGGTAGTACGGTTGCTTATAAGTTGTGTATAAGACACTTATCTGCTTCTGTTTCAGCAGGATTGGCTTCTGTGGCTAGTGGGTATATTTATCCTCATGATGTTTTACATATAGTAAATTTAGAGAAAGAGATAATAGATCTAGTAAAGAGTGAAATTAAATTAGTAAAGTTAAAAGGCTTAAAATAGTTATGCAAATAACCCTAATAAGACATGCAGAAGTGGACATTTCCAAAAATACATTTGTGTATGCAAATGAGTTAAAAAAATGGTTAGATATCTATAATAATGCAGAGATAAAAGAGCATTTTATCTCTAAAGATGAAATTACAAAGATATTTGAGCATAGCCATCAAATTATTTGTAGTGAACTTAAACGCTCTTCTGATTCAGTTCTACTTTATGGAAAGAAAGTAGATATAAAAGATACGCTTTTTAATGAAGCAGATTTACCTTATGCAAATTGGGGTTTAATTAAATTACCCTTGATTGCTTGGGCTTTTCTATTTAGGTTGATGTGGTTGTTTGGTTATAAGAAAAATGGAGAATCATTAAAAGAAGCAAAACTAAGAGCTATAAAAGCTACTGACTTGTTAGTAAAAGTATCTCAAAAAAATACAAATGTTACTCTTTTAGGACATGGTCTTATGAACAAACTTATAGCTAAAGAACTAGTAAGTAGAGGATGGATTAGTCAAAAAAAAATGGGAACTAATAACTGGGACTATGGGGTGTTTGAATTTAGATAGTTTATCAATCCTCAATTAAGACACAATCTTTAAATATTATTAAATATAAACTTTAGGGATATGTAATGATAAAGAAAATAATAATATCATCTTTGCTTATTTTAGTGTCACTTATGGCTGTACCAAGTATTGTTGAAAATTTTTCAACAAAGATAGAAAAAATTCCATTTATCAATACAAGTAAAGAGACTTCAGTCCCACCTATTGTAAAATCAGCAAGAGAACAGATAGGTAAAACAATTATATATGACCCCAAATATGTAACTTTATCTTATCCCAATGGAGATGTACCTTTAAGTAGAGGAGTTTGTACAGATGTAGTTATTCGTGCTATGCGTGATAGTATGAAGATAGACTTACAAAAAGAGGTTCATGAAGATATGAAAAAAGCTTTCACTACTTATCCTAAAATATGGGGTGCAAAGAGTACAGATAAAAATATAGATCATAGACGGGTACCAAATTTGAAAAATTATTTTAAACGTAAAGGTTATTCTTTAACTGTAACAAAGAATCCAAAAGATTATAAGGCAGGAGATATTGTAACTTGTAAAGTAAAGGGACGACCTCATATTATGATAGTTTCCTCTAAGCAAACGAGTGATGGTGTACCGTTTATTATTCATAATATAGGTTGGGGTACAAGAGAAAATGATGACCTTTTTACTTATGAACTAGATGGACACTATAGAGTCAAATAAAATAATACTTACATAAGTAAATTAATTATATACTTAATTTTATTTTATAAATAAGGTTGAGTGCTGTGCGTATAGTTATATGGAGTCTGGTTTTTCTTTTAAGTACTATGGCATATAATAAATTAAGTAATATAAACTCCATACCTAAAGAGATTATTCAAAAAGAGGCATTAGCTCTTGATTACGATATGGAAAAGATTTACGCATTGGATTACTTGAATGAACTTAGAGAATCCGTTGGACTTGTTAAGTTTAGTACTTCATCTATTTTAGAACAATCATCTGAAAATCATGCACATTACATTATAGAAAATGATGAGCCTTCACACTATGAAAAAGCAAATAGAGTTTCTTTTACGGGTGAGAGTATAGCTGACAGGGTAGAAGCTACTGGGTACAAATCTTCATATATTTTAGAGAATCTATCAACAGGGAGTAGAGACTACAAACACTCTATAGATGGCTTATTTTCTGCTATATATCATCGTTTTGGATTTTTAGATTTTAAAATAAATGAGATAGGTATAGGTATTAGTCAAAATAGCTCTAATAAATCAAAAACATCTTTCGTTTATAATATGGGTAACAGTAGACTCAATAGACTTTGTAATGGAAATAGTTTTCATATGCAAGGTCATTATGTAGAGGGTGCATGTTTTGATAGAGATTTTAAAATAAAAGAGAAATCCTTTAATGATTCAATAAATATAATTCGTAATAGTAAAGTTGTTATATATCCTTATGATAATCAAGTTGATGTTCCTCCTGCATTTTTTGAAGAGACTCCAGACCCTCTTCCTGAACATGAAGTGAGTGGTTTCCCTATTAGTATAAGTTTTGATGAAGAACAATTTACGAAACTAGAGTTGACAACTTTTAAACTTTTTAATAGTGAAAATAAAGAGATAACAGATACTTTACTTTTTGATTATAAGAGTGATATTCATCATATGTTTAAAAAGTTTGAGTTTGCACTTTTCCCCTTAAAGAGATTAGAGTGGAATAGTACATATAGGGTAAAAGTAGAGTATTTTTTTGATGGGGTTAAAAAAGAAAAAGAGTGGAATTTTAAAACACGGACTTTTGATGAAAAGCTTCATATTGTTACTGCAAAAAATTATACATTTAATATAAAAAAAAATATATCTGAAATTTTCTATTTTAAACCTCTTTCTCAACATGATAATATAGGTGATATAGAGTACCCACTATCTGTTGATGTGACGATAATAGATAACAATACCATAAGGTTTACAGCATTTGATAATGCACCCAGTAAAGTAGAGCTAAACTTTGGACAGCATAAGCTTTTGGTTTATATAGAGTAGATATAGCCAAAAGAATTTTATATTTTAGAAATTCTAATTACTGCTTAGTATAAAGATAGTGTGCTATCTTAACACTATTAAAAAATAAATTAATGAACGAAACTAATTATCTATTTATTAATATAAATAAGTATAAGTTAGTATAATATGTGAAAATATATAAGGAGAATTAGTGATTATGGAAGGATTAATGGGAATAGGAATTATCTTTATTATGGGTTTAGTGGCTTTAGTTTATAAAAAAAACAGAACGACTAATGATGGTTCGAATATTAGATATCAAATTAGTAAGGACTAACGATAAAAAATAATATGGCGATATTTTATATAATATAATAATTTATCGTCATTTTCAAATAATCTGCATATTGACATTTATCAACAAAATATATAACCTTTTTACTATAATACTAAAAAAATAAAAAGGGTTCATTTCTATGTTATTTATAATCATTAAAACTATTCATCTTTTTGCAGTATTTATCTATGGAGGTTTTCTCATAACTGATAATCTTTTTTTAAATAAAATGCCAAGAACGTTAAATGAAGAGGAGCATAAAAAGGCAAGAGAGTCTTTTATGATGTTTGTGCGAAAAGTTGTTCCCCCTAGTTTAATTGTTGCTGTGTTAACAGGTCTTTATTTAATCTCACAAGTCTTTGGAAATATTAGCGAAGAGGGAATGAGCCATTTTCAGATGATGCTTTCACTTAAAGCATTTTTAGGGATTTGGCTAGGAATTAGAGGTTTTGCACAGGTATATTTAAAAATACAACCTTTAGTTTTTAAAAGCCATGTTTTACCATTTACTTTTGTGGTTACCATTATTTTCTTATCTCAGTTTATGTATGCTTAATTTATTCTAAAGTAGAGAGGATAGAAGCTATACAGCTCCTCCCATTCCTCTTATAGTATTTTCTAAGAAGAGTGCTAGTAGAATGAGTAAAGATATCCCAGCTGGTTTACTATACAGTTTATTGGCAGTAATATAAACGAGTAAAATAGTTGCAGCAGTCATCAGTGCAACATCAAAAGCATGCTCTGCAAGTGAGAAATGTAACTCATTTACTAATGCAGAAGCTCCAATAACAACTGATATGTTAGCCAGATTGGAACCAATAATATTTCCAATAGCCATTTCAGCTTTACCTTTTAATGCTGCTGATACTGAAATAATAAGCTCTGGTAGGGAAGTACCAAAACTAATTAGTACAACACCTATAACCCATTCACTTACACCAAAACTTTTTGCAATATTTGAAGCAGAATCAACAGCAAAGTGTGCACCTACAATAACAAAAACAAAACCTATTATAAGAAGGAGAATACTACTTAACCAAGAGAAGTTTTTTTTCAACTCTTCATCTATCTCTTCCATCTCTAAGCCTCTAGCATCTTCAAATAAAAAGAATATGTATGCAACCATAAGAATTAAAAGTAAAATAGCATCAGTAGTAGTGATAAGACCATCTATGCTCATTAAAAGAAAAAACATGACGGGCATCATTGCCCAAATACTATCTTTTGCAAAAAAATCACGGTTGGTTTTAAATTGTTTAGTTATTAGGAATATTACAGCTAATACCAGTGTAATATTCATAATATTACTACCAATCGCATTGGCTATTGCCATGTCAGCTTTTCCATGTATACTAGCAGCAATACTTGCTGCCATTTCAGGTAGTGATGTTCCTAGAGCTACAAGTGTTGACCCTATGACAAACTCTGAAATATTAAAACGTAATGCTATACGTTCACTTTGATTGATAATAAAATCAGCCCCAAAAATTAAACCACCCATCGCTATAATAAATATAACAAAATCCATTAAGACTCCTCTGTTCTTACTATTAAACTTTTTGGAAGATTCAACTCATTAATAAGTGCTTCCTCTTTTTCTCTCATTTCCCCATTGTCTATCTCATGGTCATATCCTAAAAGATGAAGCAGACCATGTATAAATAGAAGGGTAAACTCATCCTCTTTAGTATGACCTAACTCTAATGCCTTAGCATTAACAAAATCAATAGAGATTACAATTGACCCTAGAGGCATGATATTAGCAATCAAGATATTATCATTTTCGATTGGAAAACTTAGTACATCAGTTGTTTTATCTTTATCTCTATAAGTTTTGTTGTATTCTTGAATGGTAGAATTATAGCATACGATTAAGTCAATGTCTCTACTTGTATGTTTTTTCACAATATCTTCTATAAGTTGTCTGTTTACGACAAAATTCGTGTGATTATCAATATTTAACATAAGAAAATTTTACCCAAAAAGAGGTAAAATACGTTTAAAAATAGGGGAGTTAGATATGAAAAAAGCCGTAACTATTATTTCAGGTGGAATGGATAGTGCCTTAAGTGCAAAAATAGCACAAAATGAGGGCTATGGGTTAATAGCTTTGCATTTTAATTATGGGCAAAGAACTGAAAAAAAAGAGCTTGAGTCTTTTAGAAAAATTGCTAAAAAATTAAATTGCCTAGAAAGTTATGAAATAGATTTAGATTTTTTTAAACAAATAGGAGCTTCAGCTTTGACAGACAGCTCTTTAGATGTTCCTATAGATGGAGTAGAAGATGATGTTCCTATAACTTATGTTCCTTTTAGAAATGGTATTTTCTTATCTATCGCTACAGCTATAGCAGAGAAGCATGGTGCTGAAGCACTTTTTATCGGTGTAGTTGAAGAGGATAGCTCAGGTTATCCTGATTGTCGTGATACATATATTAAGTCAATGGCGCAGTCGATAAATCTTGGAACAAAAGATGAGACTAAAATAGAGATAAAAATGCCATTGGTTCACTTGAAAAAGTCAGAAATAGTTAAAAAGTCTATAGAGTTGGGTGTACCATTAGAAGATACTTGGTCATGTTACCAAAATGAAGATAGAGCTTGTGGGGTTTGTGACAGTTGTAGGTTACGTCTGAGTGGGTTTGAAAAAGCAGGGGTCAAAGACCCGATTGCATATGTGTAGGGTGTTTCCCCATGAAAACACCGTCAAAATTAAATTTAATTTTTTAATGTCATTCAAATGTTATAACACGGTGTTTTCGGGGAAAACACCCTACAAAAATTCTTTACGTAAAAGCCCTTTATCCACCACCTCATGATGAGAGGCTTTTAATGGAAGCTCCACTCTAAACTCTATAATAGTTGGCACCATATAAGTAGCCAAATGTTTTTTAAGCTCAAAAATCATCTCATTGAGAGGTATTTTACTTTTAGCTGTGTAGACTAAAACAATCTCCTCTTCTATCTCCTCATTAGGGATTCCAAAGACAGCACATTGTGTAATCTCTTCTATATTACAAAGTACTACATCTTCTATCTCTTTTGGGCTGACTCTGTAGCCATTGGTTTTTATCATGTCATCCATACGACCAACAAGGTAAAGATAGCCCTCTTCATCACTATAGACATAATCACCAGTTGCTATAACTATCTCATTTGGATTTTCTATCTCTATGACTTTTCCTAAAATAGAGATACTTTTAAAACGCTCTTTGGTACTCTCTTCAGCGTTCCAGTACCCTTGGTAGATACAACAACCCCTATGAATAAGCTCTCCTACTTCATTGGCTTGGCACTCTTTTCCCTCTTCGTTAATAACATAAACTTCAACCTCTGGAATGGCTTTTCCTATGGAAGTAGGGCGTATGTGTATTTGGCTTGGGTCTAGGTAGGTGCTTCTAAGGGCTTCTGTTAGACCATGCATCGAGTAGAACTTAGCAGGTTTAAAGTAATCATCGACCTTTTTAACCATTTTAGGGGTGATGTTTCCACCAGATGAGGTGATAACTCGTACATGGTCAAGTTGTTTAGAGGTAGGTAGTCGGTGTGGGTCTTCATCGAACATTTTCCCTATGTGTACAGGCATCATAGCTAGTACAGTTACTTGGTCTTTAAGTAGATGAGCAAAAAAGTCACTAGGTAAAATAAACTTATGAAGTGCCAAGGTAGCCTGAACTTGTAAAGCACAAAATATCTGGTTGAGTCCATAGTCAAGGTTAAATGAGAGAAGTCCAGAGATAACATCACTCTCTTTAAGTTCAAGATATTTAGAGACAACTCTTGCTCCCTCAGTTAGGCTTTTATGACTCATCATAATCCCTTTTTGAGAGCCATCAGAACCAAAACTGTAGGTAATAATTGCTGAGCTTTCAGTATCAATAGTAGTTGTAAAGTTACTATTAAAACATTTATAAATCTCTTTAAATGACACCATCTCATCATCTAAAGGTTCAAAGGTGACTACTTTGCATTTAAAGTTTATAGCCTTTATATTTTTTATTTTGGTCTTATCACTAATAATACACTCTATCCCAGCATCATTAATAATATACTCAATCTGTTCAGGTTTTAAAAATCGAGTAATAGGAACAATAATATAAGGGGTTGAGAGTAGAGCAAGTATAGCTATAACCTGCTCTGAACTCTTGTTAGAGTAGATTCCTACTCTCGCACCTGCCTCAAGGTCTAGTTGGCTAAAGTAGTTGGCTAACTGATTTACTTTTTTAAATAGCTCACTGTAAGTAAGGCTTTTTTCGTTTTCTATTAAAGCAGTTTTATTTGGACTCGTTTCATGGGCTACTTCTAATAGCTCTCGTATATTACTTGGCATTGTATATTTCCTCTATTCCTAAAGTCCAAATTTCATAATTTCTATCTGTTATGATATTTGGTATCTCTATATAGTTTAATATCTTTTTATAAAAGAATTTAATGATTTTATCTATGTCTTCATCACTAAGCACTTTTGAAATTCCACCAGTTAGAACAATAGAGTTTAAAATCTCTAGTTTTAGTGTAACATAATCATGATGGCTTTTAGATACTTGGTAAAGTACCAAAAAGATAGCCAGTTGCATTAGAACTACTGTTGCTTCATCGCTATGTTCATCTAAAATATGCTCATTTACACCCAAGTAGTCTAGGAGTTCATAAACAAACTCATTGCTCTTTGCTCCAAAGACTAAACTTTCACGAGATTTAAAAACACCCAACTTTTTAAAGACTAATCTATCGTAACCAGAACCTGTCATAATGTTTTTGTTCTCTACCAAATCGGTACTGTAGTGAATATCAGTTGTTGCTCCACCCACGTCTATGACTAAAAATGGGTCAGCTACATCAAATAGGGTTTTTAGTTTAGGTAAAGCATTGTTTACAATATAAGGGGTAGAGTAAATCTGATTTGACGTGATTTCATAGAGTTTTTTAATATCCTCTTTGCCAGTAATATCTGCTTGGTACAGATTGGTAAGGTACTCTTTTAGCTCATCTTCGACCACTTGAAGCTTATCGCCAATGATATTTTTCAAAATGATTAAATCGTCAATGTGCTTATTTAAAAAATCATGATTTTCACTATTTCCTACATATACAATATTCTGATAGTTCACATCTTTGAGGTAGTTGATAAGTTTTTTATCAAATTTTGCTTTAATACCATCTATTCCACCCACAACTATGACCACGTCTATAACATCTGTAGGTGTGTTTGCCTCTTCTATTTTGGAGTAAAGAATGGTATCTATAATATTTATACCCGAGTTAAAAGCAATATTGGTTGCATATTTTAAAGAGAAAAGAGATGTAACCCCGATAATAAGTGTACTAAGCCCACCATTAGCAGAAGAGCAGATAGATACTTCATCTTTTGTATAGTTGGCTAGAAGCTGGGAGCATTTGTTTTGTAAATCATCATAGATACTAATGTCAAAGTCTCTAAAGTGCTGGTTTATCTCACCGTTTGCATTGGTCTTGAAGTAGGTACTTCCTATGTCTATTTGTAGTTTATTCATTAAATTTATAACTCCAATTTAGGTGCTATTCCTTTTCTTAAAAAGTGAGGGTGATTATATCTAAAAAATAGTAATTCATGGAATTAATTTTTGATATATTGGGCTATAAGCCAAATTCGCTATAATCACGCAAATATAATTTCAATGATAAAAAGGTATTATTTATGGCAATAGCAACAGTAAATTCGGCAGAAGATTTTAAGGCATTAGTAGCAGACATAGAGGCACAAGCAGGGTATAAAAAAGCGATGGCTTTTGGTATTGCGAGAGTTGATAGAGGTCAGCAAAATGCAGAGAAGATTTTACAAGCAAATTATGGATTAATTAACTGGAATGAAAACTTTGGCTCTGCAGCAGTTTTCGTAAAAGCACTTCAAGAGTCTGGTTGTGATATAGACTTTTCAGGTACAGAATTTGTAGCAACAGTGAATGATGAATTTGTTAAAAATGCTATGAATGCATTTGCCGTATATGCAAATGAAGCAACAGGTGATGCTCATAAAAATATTCAAGTTATTAAAGCATTAGCAACTATGGATGATTTGGCTAAAAATTTTAGAATTACTTTCTTGTTTGAAGATGCAGCTTCACAAAGTGTTGAGGCTGTTTATTTGAAACTTTATGCACTTTCTCAAAGCAAAGCAGAGCTTAGAAAAATAAACTTAGATGGTGCATTTGGAATCCTCTCTAACGTAGCATGGTCTGGAAACACTCCATACGAGTTAGAGTACCTTAGAGATAACGAAATAGAGATGAAACTTAACGGTACTTTCCCTGTAATTGACTCAGTAGATAAGTTCCCAAGATACTTACAGCATATTATCCCTGCTGATAATACAAGAATCTTAGAAGCTTCAAAAGTAAGAATGGGAGCTCAACTAGCAGCTGGAACAACGGTTATGCCAGGTGCATCGTACATTAACTTTAACGCAGGAACACTTGGACCAGTTATGGTTGAAGGTAGAATTTCAAGTTCAGCTATTGTTGGTTCTGGTTCAGATGTTGGTGGTGGAGCTAGTATCCTAGGTGTTCTAAGTGGTACAGATGGTAACCCTATCTCTATAGGTGAAAATACTCTTTTAGGTGCTAACTCAACTTGTGGTATTCCTCTAGGTGATGCGTGCATTATCGACGGTGGTGTGGCTATTTTTGCTGGAACAAAAGTAAAAATTGCTCCTGAGCAGTTGGCACTTATAAACGAAGCAAACCCAGAGGCAAATTTGGACACTAAAACAACATTTAGAGCCGATGAACTTCAAGGCTTAAACGGTCTTCACTTTAGACAAAACTCTACAACGGGTGAGATTATAGTTCGTAGAAGTACAAGAGAAGTGAAGCTTAACGCTGACCTTCACTAAGGGCTTAGTATGGCAGAGTTAGACATCATTAAACGTGTCTTCCTCTTGGCAGTTTCCAAGAGAGAAGAGGGTGAGAGTATGAAAGATACTTTGGAGAGTTTAGTCAATACAGGTATGTTTGAGCATGGTATGAAAGAAGCAAAACAGACACTTGCTGAGCTTAGAGAGGCGAACTATATCGTTGGTGATAACCTCTCCATGATGGGTGTCATGGAAGCAAACAAAGCAGAAAAAGAGTTTAAACAATAATGCGAGTAGATAAATGGTTAGCAGCCGTAAATGTAATAAAACGACGTACTATTGCTTCAGACATGGTAAAGAGTGGGGTTGTGTTTATTAACGGTTTAAAAGCAAAAGCTAGTAAAAATGTTGTAATAGGCGATAAAATTACCATTGAGTACCTAAAAGGTGCTAAAAATTATGAGGTATTACAAATACCAACAACAAAAACTATTCCCAAAAGTAAAAAAGAGGAATACGTTAAAGAATTGTAGGGTGTAGTTCTTGACTACACCATCAAATAATATTTAGCTATAATAAACAGAAATTATTTATTATTGGAGAATCTCATGAGTGATGTAAAATCAAAATTTGAAAAACTATTTAACAACGAACTCTCAATAGAAGATGCACGTGCTTTTTTGGTTGAGCTTTATGAAAAGGGTGAAACAGCTGAAGATATTGCCATAGCAGCTTCGGTAATGCGTGAACACTCTGTAAAACTTCCTATCTCAAAAGAGTTACAAGACAAAGCTATAGATGTGGTAGGAACAGGTGGTGATAAGAGTGGAAGTTTTAATATCTCTACTACAGTATCACTTCTTTTAGCCTCTTTAGGCTCAGTAGTAGCAAAACATGGGAACAGAAGTATTACATCTAACTCAGGTTCAGCTGATGTTTTAGAGTCACTGGGGGTTAACCTCAATCTAACACCAGAACAACAGGTGAAGATGTTAGAAAAGACAGGTTTTTGTTTTATTTTTGCGATGAACCATCACCCTGCTATGAAGCATATTATGCCAATTCGTAAGTCGATTGACCATCGGACTATATTTAATATTTTAGGACCTTTGACCAATCCTGCTGGAGCAAAAAAGTACCTACTTGGTGTATTTGAGCCAGCCTATATAGAACGTATGGCAAAAGCTTTGTTAGAGTTAGATGTTAAAAGAGCCTATGTAGTCAGTTCTAATGATGGTATGGATGAGATATCATTAGCAACTACTACACCTTTTGCTTATGTGGAGCATGGGATTGTCTCTCAAGGAGAAATAAACCCTGAAGCATTTGGATTTAAGATGGCTCCTAAAGAGGAGATCCTGGGTGGGACAGCTGATGAGAATGCTCAAATAACACGTGATATTTTTTCTGGTAAAGAGCAGGGTGCTAAAAAGGATATTGTAGTACTTAATGCAGCTTTTGCTCTTTTTGTCGATGGAAAAGCTGTTGATATGAAAGAGGCTATTGTAACCATAAATCAAGCCATAGAGAGTGGAAAGGTACTCAAACATTTAGAGTATATCGCAGAAGTTTCAAATAGTTTTGCGTAGGGTGTAGTCCCCGACTACACCGTCAAAATAAAGCAAAAATTTATAATACAAAAAAATATGATAACACGGTGTAGTCGTGGGATTACGCCCAACAGGAAAAAAATGAAAGAGATAATTGCATCAGAAGATGAATTGAATAGTGTTGTTGAGTATTTAAATGAAACGATTTCAAAAGATGCTATAGTATTTTTAACAGGAAATCTTGCAGCAGGGAAGACTACCTTAACCAAAGCTATTGCTAAAGCTAAAGGTATAGAGAGTGAAGTTACATCACCAACTTTTTCCCTGCAACAGTGTTATGATAAAAATCTGTTTCATTATGACTTATATAGAATTGAAAATGAAGAGTTTATGGAGCTTGGACTTTTTGAAGAGTTTGACAGAGATGGTTGGCATATGATAGAGTGGGGTGATGATAGGCTTAAGAAATTTTTGATTGAGGCTGGATATAATATTTTTACTGTAACCATTACACCTTTTGAAGATAAAAGAAAATATATAATAGAGAAAAATTCATGAAACATACTACACATACTTTAGAATCTAAAAACTTATCTAAAACCATTAAAAAAACAACCATAGTACACGATATATCTGTAAAAGTCTCTTCACGAGAGATTGTTGGTCTACTAGGACCAAATGGAGCTGGTAAAACAACCTCTTTTTATATGATATGTGGTTTAACCGATGTCACAAGTGGCTCGGTTTATATAGATGGTGAAGATGTAACAAAAATGCCACTTAGTATACGTGCAAAGATGGGAATAGGCTATCTGCCTCAAGAGTCAAGTATATTTAAAGATCTCTCTGTAGAAGATAACCTTTTTATGGCTGCTGAAGCAATGAAAATAGATAGTAAAGAGGCTGAAAATCGTATAGAAGATTTGCTTTCTCTCTTTAATATAGAACCAATTCGTAAACGTTTAGGAATTCAACTTTCAGGTGGAGAGAGAAGACGAGTAGAGATAGCAAGAGCTTTAGTAGCAAAGCCAAAATTTTTACTTTTAGATGAACCTTTTGCTGGTGTAGATCCAATAGCTGTTGAAGATATACAAGGAATTGTACGTGAGCTTATTAAACTAGATATGGGTGTTTTGATTACTGATCATAATGTTCGTGAAACATTAGGTATATGTGATAGAGCATATGTGATGAGGTCTGGTGAAATGTTATCAACAGGAACGAGTGAAGAGATTAAAAAAGATCCAAATGTTATTAAGTACTATTTGGGTGAAAATTTTCATTTCTAGAGATGAGCAAGTGTGGGTAGATACTTAAGTATGTCACTAAAATACTCAAACTCTCTCTTATATTTCTCTCTTTAAGAATTAATCTCTAATTATCATAAGCATAACGAAAAACTAAGCCTTTCTAAGCTATAATCCGACCAAATTATTTATTAACATAGGATGGATATATGGAAGGTGTATGGACTTTTTTAGGTGTCTTTGTTGGACACGGAACAGGAATGGTTGTTGCTCATTTACTTTTAGCAGCAGGGCTTATTCTTTTATTGGCTAAGTATGCGTCATCAACAATGAGAGCAGTACCATCAGGTGCTCAAAACTTTATGGAAGCATTTATTGAAGGTGCTATCTCTATGGGTAAAGACACTATTGGAGAAGAGAAAGCAAGAAAGTATTTACCACTTGTTTTAACAGTTGGTCTTTTTGTATTGATTTCAAACCTTATTGGTATTATTCCAGGTTTTGAATCTCCAACATCAAATATTAATGTAACTTTACCATTGGCTTTGGTTGTATTTATTTACTACAACTACGAAGGTATTAGAGTAAATGGCGTTAAGAAATACTTCGCACACTTTATGGGACCAGTACCTATACTTGCTCCATTAATGTTCCCAATTGAAATTGTTTCTCATATTTCAAGAATTATCTCATTATCATTCAGACTTTTTGGTAACATTAAAGGTGATGACCTTTTCTTATGGGTACTTTTAATGTTGGTTCCTTTCTTTGCTCCATTACCAGCATACTTGTTGTTAACATTCTCAGCACTGTTACAAACATTTGTATTTATGATTCTTATCTACGTATACCTTGCAGGTGCCGTAGCTATAGAAGACCACTAGGTCTTAAAACTTAGTTATTGGTAAAAGGTATTAAAGTTCATATGAGACTCTCTTCACCTATTTTATCATTACTTATAAACATTTTATTAGGTGCATCTTGGGCTTTTGCTCTTTTAGGTGCATTTACTCTCTTTTTCCTTTTTATTCATGTAGGTTTTTTCTATTCATTTGTTGGTTCTTTCTTGGGTGCATTACCTGGACTTTTTATGGTACTTCTAATTGAGTATTTTTTAATGAGAGAAGAGAAACTAAATGAGTTAAAGAAACAGACCAAACTTCTTGAAGAGCTTGTAAGTAAATCGTAATGATTGCTTACGCTATCACAGACCCCTCAACTTTAAATTTTAATACATTAGAAAGAGATATAGAATGCTTTTCCAAAAAAGCAGATATGATTGTATATAGAGATAAACATAATGACAACTATATAAATGATGCTGAAGAATTTATAGAAAAAGCTATAAAATACTCTTTTGATAAAATACTTTTACATACAGATTATAAATTAGCTAATAAATTAAAAGCAGACGGTGTGCATTTGAAGTCCACACAGTTTGCTGATATAGTTAAAGCTAAGGCTTTAAGTTTATTTGTTGTCATTAGTACACACACTATAGAAGAAGCTCTTCAAGCTCAAAAGCTAGGTGCAGATATGATCACATTTAGTCCTATATTTAGTACACCTAATAAGGGTGAATCAAAAGGGCTAGAAGAGCTTGAAAATTTGATAACAAAGATCTCTATACCAGTTATAGCTTTAGGTGGAATTATTACCAAAGAGCAGATTGATTTGTGTGAAAGTGTAGGAGCTTTTGGTTTTGCCTCTATACGATATTTTGCATAGAGATATTTATTAACTTACAATTATCTCTAAAATTTTTGAAACACCTAAGCCCATAAATGTACCTATTATATAGCCCATCATTGCCATAAGAACACCTATAGGGATGAGTGCTTTGTTGTAGGCACCAGCTAAAATAGGTGCTGAAGCTACACCTCCTATATTGGCAAGTGAAGCAACCCCTAGTGAAAATAAATCTAATTTAAAGAGCTTGGCAAAAGCAATCATAAATAGAGCATGAATAGCAATAATCATAAAGCCAGCCATAATATAAAGTGGAGCCTCAGTAAGTTCTGAAAAATTGGCTCGTGAGGCAATAAGTGCAACGATAAGATAAAGCATGATATTGGCAAGTGGTGCAGCCGAGCTTTCTTTACTTAGTGGAGTCATACCTACCAAAATACCTGAGAAAGTTGCAAATATGACTATCCATGTGGTTTTGGTTAAAAAACTTGTGGTAGGAAAAAGGGGAGCTATTTGTTGGGCTACAACTGAAACCATGAGAGCCAAACCTAAGAGCATAAAGAGGCTTGGAAAGTTTATATTTTGCTTCTCTTTTACTGTATCTAATTTAGAGCCTAGTTCTTCTAAAATAGTTCCATCTGCTTTTGTCCAGTTATTAAACTGCTTAGCAAAAGGAACTAATGCAAGTAGTATCATAACCCATATAGCGTAGTCTATAGAATCAATAAGTAGAACATAGCCCATTTTAGAGTCAGGCAGTTCGAGTGCTGATTGAATGGCAACCATATTACCTGTACCACCCATCCATGAACCACTTAACGCTCCAAAAGCTCTCCATGCATCAGGTTCAAAGAGCTTTTGAAGTAGAGCAAACATCATAATAAACCCTAAAGAGATACTAATGGAAGCTAAAAAAAATGTCAGTAAAATTTTTTTCCCAAGCTTTAAAATTTTTCGTATGTCACTTTGAAGAAGCATTAGGAAAATCATAGCAGGTAAGAGATTTGATTTAAATGCTTTATATGTATGGTTAATCTCATCTGTTTTTTCCCAAACACCTAAGCTAGAAAGTGACATAACTGTAAAATAGAGTATAACTATAGGAGGTAGATATTCAAAAAAATTGGCTTTTGTTTTTGCTTCGCTATAGACTAGTATAGAAGCGATAAACATTAAAATAGTAAGGTAAAAAAAGGATGTTGTAATCATTTGAAATTCCATATTATAATATGTGTAATTATATCAGAAACTCTTTTCTTAATCTTTTTTGATTATAATAAAGTTATCAAAGGAGTTAAATGTGTCATTAAGTATAAATATTGATAAACTTTTAGAGAGTAATGAAGAGACATTTAAAAATATATTAAATAAGCTGTTTATGGAAAATCTGACTAATGCTAAAAAAGAGTTAGCTTCAACATATGAGTTTAACCAAAAACTTTATGAAGCCATTGAGTTTACACTAAAGAAGCTAAAACAAGAGGAGGGGTTTATTAGTAGAGTTTTATATAGTTCATTTGGTGTAGGTAAAAAGAAAAATAAACGTAGAAAACATCTTATTTTACTAGGTACTCAGCTTAAAACTGAGATAGCTAAAATTGAAAGAGATATAGAGAGGCTCAATCTTTATCATAAAAACTCACTCACTAGTTCAGATGCATTAATACGCCTTAGTAATGAGTTAAGTAAAAAAGTACATACCTTAGATGATAGCAGACTAATTAATCGATGTGATAAATATTTAAAAAAAATATATAGAGCAACTGATGAAGTCAATATTTCTACAAAAGAGTTAGACCTAAAGAGTATCTATTTGGAAAGTTCAGTTGATAAATATAAAGGTTTATTGGTACAGATACCACGTTATCATGAATTAAGAGATCATAAGTATCTAGAGTATAAAAGGTAACTACTCTAGTTCTGCTAGTTGTGGAGCATACTTCTCTTCTATTTCATCTAAGGCTTCTGAGGCTACTTCAAGACGTTCAAAGAGTGCATCTATTTCGTTTTGAAGTTGACCTACATTTTGTGAAGCTTCTATCATTGTTGAGTTATCTGCATTGTTTGAAGCCTCTTCAAGTCTCTCATTTTCAACTTCTAGTTGCTCTTCAAGCTCCATGATTTTCTCTTCACAAAACTCTAGCTCTTTCTTATGTGGAGCGTTCTCTTTACTTCTTGCTATTGTTAGCTCTTTTTTAAGGCGTTTTTTCTCTTTGTTGTCGATTTTTGGTTTGCTTGTTTTGCTTGGTTTTGGGTCGACCCCTACACTCTCCTCTTCCCAACCTATTTTTTCCAAGAACTCATCATAGTTTCCATCAAAATATTCTGCTCCACCCTTATGAAAAATAATCAATGCATCAGCCAAACGTCGTAAAAGCATCTCAGAGTGGGTAACCATTATAGTTGAGCCTTTAAACTTCTCTATAGCAGAACAGAGTGAGTCTATGGAGTACATATCTAAGTGGTTGGTAGGTTCATCTAGTAGCAGTAGGTTAGCCTCTGTAGCGATGATTTTACCAAGCATTACACGGCTTCTCTCTCCACCTGAAAGTACAGAAATTTTTTTGTCAGCTAACTCTCCTGAAAACATCATGGTTCCACAGATGCTTCTAGTCTCTGCAATGCCAAGCTTTAGACTTACAGAAGAAATCTCATCTATAATGGTCGATGAGGTGTTGAGTCGTTCTATGTTGGTCTGTCCAAAGTGTGCCATGCTGGTAGAGGGGTGAAACTTTAGCTCTCCACCTTGTTGTGGAAGTTCTCCTGCTATGTAGTTAAGTAGGGTAGATTTACCTTTACCATTTTTACCAATAATGGCTAAAGTTTTTCCATTTTCTAAAACAAAGGAGACATCGTTAAAAAGTTTTTCATCTTCTTTGTAACCAAAATCTAGATTTTCAGCTCGTAGGTTTATCTTGGCTGGGGTCTCTTTGTAGTTGAAGTTAAAGTTTAGGTTACTCTCACTCTCTAAGTTCTCCATTTCGTCCATTTTGTCAAGAATTTTCTGTTTAGATTGAGCAAGAGCAGCAGTTGAAGCTCTTGCTTTGTTTTTGGCTACGAACTCCTCTAGCTCTTTTCTCTTCTTCTCTTGATTTTGTCTAGTTTTTTCGTAAGTCTCATCACTAAGAGCAAGTGTCTCATCATATTTTTTAGTGTCACCTTGAATGATGTGTAGTGATTTTCTTTGAATTCCCATAGTATGAGTAGTAACGGCATTCATAAATTCACGGTCATGAGTAATCAAAATAACTTCACCATCAAAATTACGAATAAACTGTTTAAGCCAACGCAAGGAGAGCAGGTCAAGGTAGTTTGTAGGCTCATCTAGTAGTAGCATGTTGGGTTCAGTAGCTAGAAGTTTGGCAAGGTTTATACGTATCTGGTAACCACCTGAAAAGCTTAACGGATCTTTTTCTAAATCTTCACTTGTAAAGCCCAACCCAAAAAGAATTTTCTCTATTTTATAAAAATTATACTGCTCTTCTTCACTTAAAACCAATGAGCACTCTTCTCTCACCGTTGGTTCAGTAAATACCAAGTGCTGTTTGAGTGTTCCTATTTTATAGTTTTTAGGAATCGATACATCGCCACTATCATGGCTCTCTTCATTTAAAATAATTTTAAATAGTGTAGACTTACCTGAACCATTACGCCCTATAAGTCCTATCTTTTGATTAGAGTTCATTTTAAGGTTAAGGTTTTTAAAAAGTGTTTGTCCACCGAAGCTTTTGCTTAGATTTGTTAGTTGTATCATTGAGTTCCATTAAAAAAGTTTGTATCGCATATTATATCTTAGCTTCAATGAAATGGCACCTAGATAATAAGAGTAAATTTTGCTATAATCATAATTAATTAACATAAAATAATAATATATAATGTGCTAAAAAGGGAATATGTGTGAAGAGCAGTATTGTAAATATTGAAAGTGCAACCAATAATAGTTTTGGTACAGGATTTGTTGTGCATAGTAATGAAAAAGGTGTTTTTATACTTACATGTAAACATGTTGTAGAAGAGGTTATTAACCCAGTTGTAGAAAATATCTTGGTTAAGGTTGTAGCTATAGGTAATTTTATAGATATGGCTGTTCTATATATCCCAAGACTTGAACTTAAAGCACTACCTTTAGAAAATGAACAGAATAACAACTTAGATGTTTCTGTTATAGGTTTTAGTCATTTTAATCAATCTTCAATTCAAAAAAAACATATAGATGCAACACTCTATAAAGAGTTAATAGAACTACATGCTAAAGAAGATGATACTTTTTATAATTTACGAAAGATTAAAGCAAAAGATGGATTTAACTTTGAACGAGGAAATAGTGGCTCTCCAGTTATCTGTTTAGATACAAATAAGGTTATAGCCATGATAAGCAACAAAGAGGGTAGCAATATTGCATATGCAATAAATATTGAATATATTAAAGAGATATGGAAAGATATACCAGTTGAATTATTTAATAACAAGTCAAATAGTTCGAAAAAGGTAACCACTTCATATAGAGAGTATATTAAAACACCAAGTAAATCAAATAATAAGTTTGGAATGTACTCTATCTTATTTCTTGTAGTATTTGGAGCTATCTTTTATCTGTTTCAGTCTGTAGAAAATAATCAGCCTATAATAAAAGAAAGTAGTAGAAATAAAACTATCAATTATGAGTCTGGAGATACATATAAGGGAGAAGTAAAAAACTATAATCAGAATTATGTTCCTGATGGAGAAGGAACTTATATTTTTTTTAACAATGACAAATATATAGGTGCTTTTAAAAATGGAAAAGCTCATGGAAAAGGAACATTTTATTATAATAATGGGAATAAATATATTGGTGCATTTATAGCAGGTATTCCTCATGGAATAGGTACAGCATATTATTATTCTGGTGATAAGTATATAGGACTTTTTGAAGATGGAAAACGAAATGGAATAGGTACTTTTTATTATAATGATGGAGATAAATGTAAGGGTAGGTTTAAAGATGATTTACCTACAGATAGGATGATATGTACTTTAGCTAATGGAATAAAAGCAAAAGTATTTTATAAAGATGGATTACCTGTGGGAGATATTATATTATATGATAATTATGGATATGAACATAAATATAATGTAGATGCATTCGATAATGATATAGATTTAAATAATGATGAGATGTTTACCTCGAAGTTATATGATTAAATTTTAACTATATTATAGTAAAATCAATTTATTATAAATATAAGGATCAATAATGAAACTTTTTAAATATGTAATATTACTCACTTTAATAGGTTTAACTTCGCTCTTTGCCACAGAATATACAGTAGATACAAAGGCTTCTATGGTGACTTTTAAAATACGCCATGCTGTAGTGGCAAAGGTAGAGGGAAAATTCAATGAGTTATCTGGAAGCTATAATTATGATGAAAATAGCAGTACCTTTAGCTCATTTGTAGGTGAAGTTAAAACTGCTTCAATTGATACGGATGATGTTTATCGAGACAAGCACCTTAAAGAGAAAGTTTTTGAGGTTGAAAAGTATCCAACGATGAAGTTAGAGTTGGTAAAACAAGATGGCAATAGCTTTGAGACTGATTTAACCATCAAGGATATAACCAAACGGGTTAGTATGACTATCTCATTGGTCGCTGATGTTAAAAATATGTTTATACTCTCAGGAAAAATAAACCGTAAAGATTTTGGCTTAACTTTTTCCGATACTTCAAAAATAGGTGACATGACTGTTGGAGATGAAGTAAAGATAAATATTTTGTTTGGTGCAGAATAGAAGTATAGATTATGACAATCTATCTCTAAAATCCTCATAACCAAATTCTTTAACTACTTCTATGGAGCTATTGAGTCGCTTAATGGCTATGGAGGGTAGAGGCACACCATTGAAGGTTGTAGCCTTTATCATAGTGTAGTGCATTTGGTCTTCAAATATTACTTTGTCACCTATTTTTAGAGGTTTATCAAAAGAGTAGTCACCCATAACATCTCCTGCTAGACAGCTGTTTCCTGCCAATCTGTAAGTATACTTTTTCTCTCCTGCTTTAGCACCATTTCGTACATCTGCTCTATAGGGCATAATGATAGTGTCAGGCATGTGGGCTTCTGCTGATGTATCTAGTATGGCTATATCTATACCATTATGAACAATGTCTAAAACAGAAGTTACCAGTGTTCCTGTCTCCCAACCTACAGCCTCTCCAGGTTCTAGGTAGATTTGTAAATGAGGGTATCTACTTTGAAAACTCTTTATAATACTTATGAGTTTTTCAATGTCATAACCTTTACGGGTAATGTGATGCCCACCACCAAAGTTTACCCATTTCATTGCGTTTAAATAGACACTAAATTTCTCTTCAAAGGCTTTTAAAACATTTTCAAGGGCAGAGCTGTCTTGTTCACAAAGGGCATGAAAATGAAGACCGTCAATATTTTTAATTATTTCACTTTTAAGTAATATTCCAAAATTTTCAATGGTTGTTCCTAAACGCGAATAGACTCCACAAGGATTGTAGAGTTCTACTGGAGATTCTGAATACTCAGGATTGACACGAAGACCAAGAGAAAGCGTAGGGTTATATGACCTAGCTAAGGCTCCAAAACGTTCCAGTTGAGAAGGAGAGTTAAAGACCAAATGATGAGATATTTTGGCTATCTCCTCTATATCTTCTTCTTTGAAAGCAGGGCTATAGGTATGTAACTCTTTTTTAAACTTCTCATCTGAAAGCTTTGCTTCATGTAAGCCCGAGGCACAACAACCATCTAGGTACTTTGAAGCCATAGGGAAGCTTTGCCAAAGAGCGTAGCCTTTTAGAGCAAGAAGTATTTTGACTCCTGTTTGCTCTTTTATATGGGCTAGGATTTTTAGGTTTTGTTCTAGGAGTTGTTCTTCTAGGAGCCAGTAGGGGGTTTTCATGAAACCGTAATAACCTCATCAATACCATTAAAAATAGCTTCAACACGATTTTGCCAAAGTTCACCAAACTCCTTTTTCTCTTCAGGAGTTGCTGCTCCTTGCATGAGTTTTCCCATAAGCTCTTGCATTTTTGGATTTCCTGCAATGGAACTATGGTCATAGCTAACGGTTACACTTTTATTGTTATCTAAACGTTTAAACTCTACAGCACCATTGATGTTGGCATTAAAATGCATAAGATTATGTCTTGCAAACTTACCGTTTAGACCTTTGAATCCACTAAGTTCTGTGGCTCCTGTTATTTGGGTAATAACATTAGCTATAACACCTGTTACTCCCTCTTGCATGTCGTCTTTTAACGATACTGCGATGTTTCCTCTTGTTGGAGTTTCGTCACCATATAGAGCTTCTAATCCCTTAAATGTTGTAATGTACGCACCTGCAACAGTAGGACATGAGTGTCCAGCAGATTTGACCACATCTAAGTAAGAAAATTCAACAACTCCATCTTCAAAAGTTCCTAAAAAATTAGAGAGAGGGTCTTGTAGCGTTATGTTTGGTATAGTGTTAAAAAAAGTTGGGTAGTTCATCTGTTTATTCCATATTTTGATTTTTTGCATTTTATTTAAAAACTATTAAAGAGAGCTTGATTTAGCTCAATAGCAATAGATTATAATATTATTTATTTATAATTGTTTTTATATATTATATACAAAAGCATAAGATGAAAATAATGATTTATTACTTGATATGTATCAATTATTCATTAGTAGAATATATGCTAATATTAACATTAAGTTATGATAAATATTTGTTAATTTAAATAAAATTATTATATAATAATTAGTTTTATTTTTTAATAAATATTTAATAATAACAAATTGAATAAAATCTAGGAGGAAATAGTATGGCTTTGAATAGAAGAGATTTTCTAAAAAGTGCAGCAGCAGCGACAGCAGCATCTGCAGTAGGAATCGCTGTTCCATCAAATCTTGAAGCATCATCAAATGAGGCTCAAAAAGATTGGAGATGGGATAAAGCAGCGTGTAGATTCTGTGGTACTGGTTGTGGTATTATGTTGGCAACAAAGGGTGGAAAGATTGTTGCAGTAAAGGGTGACCCAGCAGCACCAGTTAACAGAGGTTTGAACTGTATTAAAGGTTACTTTAATGCTAAAATCATGTATGGAGCTGATAGACTTAAGCAACCATTGTTGAGAATGAATGACAAAGGTGAGTTTGACAAAAAAGGTGACTTTAAACCTGTATCATGGCAACGTGCTTTTGATGAGATGGAAAAACATGCGAAAAAAGCACTTAAGGCAAGTGGACCTGAGGGTGTAGCTGTATTTGGTTCTGGTCAATATACATTAATGGAAGGGTATGCTGCTCAAAAAATGATGAAAGCAGGTTTCCGTTCAAACGCCATTGACCCAAATGCTAGACACTGTATGGCTTCTGCTGTTGTTGGTTTCTATCAAACATTTGGTATTGATGAGCCAAGTGGATGTTACGATGATATTGAGCTTACAGATACCGTTGTATCATGGGGTTCAAACATGGCAGAGATGCACCCAATTTTATGGTCTCGTGTAACTGACAGAAAACTTTCCGACCCAGAGAGAGTAAAAGTTATCTCTATTCAAACCTATACTCACAGAACTTCTGATATTGCTGATACAGAAATTTTATTCTCTCCAAACACCGACTTAGCCCTTTGGAACTATGTGGCTCGTGAAATTGTAATGAGAGACAAAAAAGGTGGTGGTAAAGAGGATATTATTGATTGGGATTTTGTAAACAAAAACATGGTATTTGCAGCAGGTCCTGTTAATATCGGTTATGGTATGAGACGTGCTTCTGACAAGTCTATTAAAGATGGTAAATACTCTAAATTAGAGATGGAGACCATTGATAAAGAGATGAAAAAAACTGTTTCTGCTAAAGAAGCACCTGCTCTTGCACCATTTGGGTATAAAGAGGGTGATGTTATGGAGAATACTCCAGGAACACTTAAGCACTGGCATATCTCTTTTGAAGATTACAAAAAATCTTTAGAGCCATATACTCTTGAGTATACAGCCAAAATTGTAAAAGGTGACCCTAACGAAGATATTGAAGTATTTAAAAAGAAACTTCAACAATTAGCTGACCTTTACATTGAAAAAGATAGAAAAGTAGTTTCATTCTGGACAATGGGTATGAACCAACATACACGTGGTACTTGGGTAAATACACTTTCATACAATGTTCACTTTATGCTTAACAAACAAGCCAAGCCAGGTAATGGTGCGTTCTCACTTACAGGTCAACCATCTGCGTGTGGTACTGCTAGAGAAGTTGGTACATTTACACACAGACTTCCTGCTGACTTGATGGTTAAAAACCCTAAACACAGAGCAATAGCAGAGAAAAAATGGATGATTCCAGAAGGAACACTTAATGGCGTTGGTAAACAGCACATTATGAAAATCCATAGAGACATCGAAGATGGTCTTGTTAAGTTTGCATGGGTAAACGTTTGTAACCCTTACCAAGATTCTGCATCTGCTTCACACTGGATTAAAGCAGCAAGAGAGATGGACAACTTTATTGTTACTTCTGATGGTTACCCTGGTATTTCGGCAAAAGTTTCTGACCTTGTTCTTCCATCAGCAATGATTTATGAAAAATGGGGAGCATACGGAAATGCTGAAAGACGTACACAGCACTGGAGACAACAAGTTCTTCCTGTAGGTGATGCTATGTCCGACACATGGCAGTGGGCTGAGTTTTCTAAACGATTTACAGTTAAAGACCTTTGGGGTGAACAAGCACCAAGTGGACCAAGAAAGAAACCTCTTCCAGATGTAATTGCAAAAGCAAAAGCAATGGGATACACAGAAGATACAACCATGTTTGATATTCTCTTTAACAACAAAATAGCTAAAACTTATAAAAAAGATATGAATGACCCAATTCAAAAAGGTTATGATGACTCTGAGTGTTTGGGTGACAGTCGAAATGTTGTTGGTTCTGATGGTAAAGTATTTAAAGGTTACGGGTTCTTTATTCATAAATATCTATTTGAAGAGTACGCAGCGTTTGGTAGAGGACATGGACACGACCTTGCTCCATTTGATATGTACCACAAAGTACGTGGACTTAAATGGCCAGTTGTTGACGGTAAAGAGACTCAGTGGCGATTTAACGTTAAGTATGACCCATATGCAGCAAAAGCTGTTAAAGTAGCAGGAACAGATAATACTCACGCATTCTATGGTAAATTGGCGAAAAATCTTCTACAAGGTAGCTTAACGGCACCTGATAAGAAGCTGGGTAAAAAAGCACTTCCAAACAAAGCGAAGATATTTGCTAGACCATACATGGATCCTCCTGAAATGCCAGATGAAACTTATGATACTTGGTTATGTACAGGTCGTGTTCTTGAACATTGGCACTCAGGTACAATGACCATGAGAGTTCCAGAGCTTTTCCGTGCTGTTCCAGAAGCGTTATGTTACATGAACCCTAAAGATGCTAAAGCTAAAGGTCTTAAACAAGGTGGACTCTGTTGGGTTGAATCTCGTCGTGGTAAAGTAAAAGCAAGAGTTGAGACAAGAGGACGTAACAGACCTGCTCAAGGATTGGTATTTGTACCATGGTTTGATGAAAAAGTATTTATTAACAAAGTATGTCTTGATGCTACTTGTCCAATGTCTAAACAGACAGATTACAAGAAGTGTGCAGTTAAGATTTATAAGGCGTAAATGATGGCTAACTCCGACAACAACAGACGAAAGTTTATGGCAACGACTCTTCAAAGCGTAGGTCTTACAGCTCTTGGTGGATTGTTGTGGAGTGGCTATACCGATGAGGTAAAAGCATCGCCATTGGTACTGCGACCACCTGGAGCGATTAAAGAGAATGACTTTTTAAGTGCTTGTATAAAGTGTGGTCTATGTGCCGAAGCGTGTCAAAATAGAGAAACCAACCTAGACAAAGAGACAGGTCTTCCTAAAGAGGGAACACTAAAGATGGCAAAGGGTGGAGACCATAAGTTGATTGGTACTCCTTACTTTATACCAACGGAAGTTCCTTGTTATATGTGTGAAGATATTCCTTGTGTTCCTGTCTGTCCATCTGGAGCTTTAGACCAACTCTTAGTATCTGACGATAAGGGAGAGCTTGATATAAACAGGGCTTCTATGGGATTGGCTGTGGTACATAAAGAGTCTTGTATTGCCTTTTGGGGGATTCAGTGTGATGCTTGTTATCGTGCTTGTCCTCTTTTAGGTGATGCCATAACCATTGAGATGCATAGAAATGAGCGAACAGGGAAACATACGTTTATGTTGCCTATCGTTAATGATAATGCTTGTACAGGGTGTGGTCTTTGTGAACAGGCTTGTGTCACAGAAAAACCTGCTATTTTTGTACTTCCAAACGAAGTTTCAAAAGGTAAAGCTGGTGACCACTATGTTAAAGGTTGGGATAAAGAAGACGATAAGCGTGTAGGGAATGCAAAAGCCATCGAGACAACAACAGAGCGTTCAAGTCAAAGTTCATCTGACTATCTTAACTCAGGAGATTTATACTAATGAATAACATTAAATATTTGCTTCTTAGAAGAGTGACTCAGGTAATCATTTTGGTATTGTACTTTGGTGCAAATGCTTATGGTTGGAAAATGTTGGCTGGAACTTTTGGTTCATCTTTACTTATGGGGTTTATTCCCTTGGCTGACCCATATACAACGCTTCAAGTGTTGTCTACAGGGTTTGTTTTGGGTGCAGATGTTCTTTTAGGTGCATTGATAATCACCATCTTCTATATGGTTGTTGGTGGAAGGGCTTTTTGTTCTTGGGTCTGTCCTATAAACATGGTGACAGATTTGGCCAATTGGCTAAGACGAAAACTAAAGCTTGATAAGGAAGAGGTAAATTACAGATTTTTAAAACGTAATACTCGCTACTGGATAATGGTATTGGGTCTCATCGTTTCAGCTATTGTAGGAATCTCTGCATTTGAAGTACTAAGTCCTATTACCATCATGCAAAGAGGTATTGTCTTTGGTTTTGGTTCAGGGATTGCTGTTATTTTAGCAATCTTTCTTTTTGATCTATTTGGCGTTAAAAATGGATGGTGTGGTCACTTGTGTCCTTTGGGTGCGAGTTACTCTATTATCGGGAAAACAAGTTTGATTAGGGTTGACCATGACCATGAAGCATGTACAAACTGTATGGAATGTAAAATAGTTTGTCCTGAAAATCATGTGTTGCATATGGTGAACAAAGAGAGTATTCAAGTTACAGACGGAGAGTGTACCAATTGTGGTCGCTGTATTGATGTTTGTGGCGATGATGCTCTAAATTTTAGTATACGCTCTTTTGCAAAAAAGAGAATTGCAAAAAAAGAGAATTAATAACAATTAAGGAGGAATGAAAATGACAAAAATTGTAAAAGTAATTGCTTTAGCTTCGCTATTGGCTCCAACACTTTATGGGGCAAGTACAGCAGGGTGTAAAGGGTGTCACGGTGCAACCTTTGAGAAAAAAGCTATGGGTAAATCTAAAGTAGTAAAAGATTTAAGTAAAGCAGATATTGTAAAAGCACTTAAAGGTTACAAAGATGGCTCTTACGGTGGTGCAATGAAAGGCATGATGAAAGGTCAGGTTGCTGCTCTTTCTGATGCAGATATTGAAGCCATTGCTGGTGAGATTACAGGTGGTGGGGCTAAAGCTCCTGCTGCTAAAACAGATGCTCCAGCAGCAGCACCTGCTGCAAAAGGTGTTGTGGATATTAATGAAAAAATTGACACTCCAGAGAGATTAGCAAAAGATGACCTTGGTAATAAAAAAGTAGTTACAGAGTCGGTTCTTGGTTTAAGAAAAACAGACTTGTACAGTGAAAAAGAAGATACGGTAGGAATGAAAACGCAGTACAGTTCAGATGCTCCTGGAACCTCTCAAAGACTTGCAAGAGCATTTCAAGATGCACCACCTATGATTCCTCACTCTGTTGAGGGGCTTCTTCCTATTAAAGCAGGGAACAATCAGTGTATTGGTTGTCACATGCCAGAAGCAGCTAAAGGAGTAGGGGCAACACCAATTCCTAAGTCTCACTTTACAAACTTTAGACCAAAACATAAGTTTGATGGTAAAATGTTTAAAAAATCTATTGATAACCTCAAAAATGAGGTATCTATTTCTAAACCAAGTGATAAACTCTCTATGGCAAGATTTAACTGTTCTCAGTGTCACGCTCCACAATCAAAAGGAGATTTGGCTGTATCAAATACATTCCAAGGTGGATTCTCTGAAAAGAACGGTAAAAGTGCCTCTTCATGGTATGACCATATGAATGATGACTTAGCAACGGTTGGTGAAGGTAACTCTGTGGTTACTGAAGCTGATATTGCAAATAAAAACTCTGCTGCAGGTTCTATGGACAGTGGACATTAAAGTATGAAAAGAAGAGAGCTATTTAGCTCTTTTACTTCTGCATTTAGAGACGATTCTAATGCAGAGGTCAAAGAGAGCGTTATTCGACCACCCTATTATGCAGATTTGGAGAGTTTCTTTAAACTTTGTGTAGAGTGTGAAGATAAAAGTTGTGTCAGTGTTTGTGAAGAAGATATTATTTTCATTATGAATGATGGTACACCTGTGCTCGATTTGACCACCTCTACTGGTTGTACATTTTGTGATGAGTGTGCCTTGGCATGTGAAGCAGATGTACTGCAAGTAGATAAAATACGACAGATAGATGCACTCATAGAGATAGATATACTTAAATGTTTAAGTTGGCAGCAAACCATGTGTTTTTCATGTAAAGACCCATGTTTAGAAAATGCCATTGACTTTTTAGGTATGTTTAGACCGACAATCAACCAAGACAAGTGTACCTCTTGTGGATTTTGTATCTACAAATGTCCCACCAATGCAATAACCATTAAAGGAGTTTAATTGCGAAAAATATTAATATTTTTACTCTTGTTTATGCAACTTAATGCCAAAGATTTAAAACCAACTTTTATATATAATGGCAGTGGTGCTGTAACAGACTTGGTCTATCAGGATAGCAAACTATATTCAGCAACTGCTGAAGGTACCATAGATATTTATGATACCAAAGAGCAAAAACTTATAAAAACCATAAGTGTTCCTAAAATAAAAGATTTTGTAGGTGATGAAGTAGCATCAAAAGTTTACTCAGTTGATATAATAGATAATAAAATCATGATAGTTTCTCAAGGTAAAATGGGCTATAGAAGAGTGCATATCTACGCAGATAATAATTTAACTCAAATTATCTCTACCGATAAATCTTTTACCATTTCAAAGGCAAAGTTTATAGATAAAGAGCATCTTTTAATAGCTTTACTTAGCAATGAGCTTATCTTGTATGATATTAAAAAAGATAAAGTTATCTATAGAAACCAGATTTCAGCATCTAAATTTTCAGATTTTGCACTAAACGAGAAAAAAGACGAAGTGCTTATGGTCGATGAGAGTGGTGACTTGAAACTTGTTAGGGTTAAAGATGGAAAAGTTTTTAAAGAGCTCAAAGGTCAAAATGTTGATAATGTATTTCAAGTTGACTATAAAAATGGTATGATTATCACAGCAGGGCAAGATAGACGATGTGCCATTTACTCAAAAGATGGAAAAACTGCCTATCATAAAGAGGGTAGTTTTCTCATCTACGGTGCAGGGCTTAGTCCAAGTGGAAAGATAGGTGCTTTTGCAGCAGATGAAAATAACAATGTACAGTTGTTTAATACTTCAAGTAAATCTGACTTGTATAAGCTAGGAAATCACAAGGCAACCATTAGCAGTATACTTTTTATAAACGAAGAGGAGCTATTTACAGCCAGTGATGACACACATATTAACTATTGGAACTTAAATGCGAATTTTGTAGCTAAAGAAAAAGATAGTATAGTTAAAGATAACAACAAAACAAAGGAAAAATAGATGAATGTTTCAAGTATAGTAGTACAAACTTTACCCGAAAATGTAGAGGCAGTAATAGAACGTTTAAAAGAGAGTGGTGTCTGTGAGTACCATCTGCATGATCCAAAAGGTAAGATTATTGTAACCATTGAAGGTAAAGATGTGGAAGAAGATATAGCAAAACTTGTTGAAGTTCAGATTATAGAAGATGTTATAGCTGCTGATATGATGATGACCTATCAAGAAGACCAACTTGATGAAGAGGTAAGAAAGTTAGATGAGCAAGGTATTGTTCCTGAAATGCTAAACGATGGGAATATGGATCCAAGTAAAATTGTTTATAATGGAGACTTGAAGAAAAAAGACATCTATGGAAAGAGATTGGTTTAAAAACCTAAAAAAGCAATTTTAACTATTTTTAGGCTATACTAATATTTAATTAAATAAAACAAGGACAAACAACATGGATTTTACAGAATTATTGAAGATGGGTGCTAGTGCAATACAAGGTAATAGTGATGATGCTACAACAGGTTTAGATTCAGATGCTATTTCAGATGCATTAGGAAACTTACTTGGAGGAGGAACAGACGGTGGGCTTGACTTAAGCTCATTAGTTTCTGGACTTTCTGAAAATGGTTTAGGTGGCATTGTAGGTTCATGGTTAGGTTCAGGTGAAAATGAAGCTATCTCTATGGACTCTATTACTGACCTTCTTGGTTCTGATAAAATCTCCGAGTTTGCTTCAAGTTTAGGGCTTTCAGAAGACTCTGCAAAAGGTGCATTAGCAGATATGTTACCATCAGTTGTTGATAAAGCTACAGAGGGTGAAGGTTCTATTGTTGAAGATATGTTATCTCAAATTGGTGGTGCTGAAGGTGCTATGGGTATGTTAGGTAAAATGTTTAAATAGGTTTTTTCTTTCTAAGCTCTAATGATTTCGAAAAAACTAGTACCATTCACGCTAAGTAAACCCAAATTTAACGATAAGCAAAAGGTACTAGGGGTAGGGACTTTAGTCCCTTAAAAAATCTTATTTTATGAGATTCATGGACTAAAGTCCATGCCCCTAAAAAAGTTTTTTCATAATTGGAGTACACATAGGAGTTCACTATGCGTTTTCTCTTTCTTTTATTTCTTCCTTTTCTTCTTAATGCAACTCAATTAAAAATAGCCTCATACAATGTAGAAAACCTTTTTGATATGGTAAATAATGGTACAGAATATAACGAATACAGACCAAACAGACATAATTGGACACGCTCTAACCTTACTAAAAAACTTCAAAATATTTCAGAAATTATTTGTGATATCAATGCAGATATTATAGGACTTCAAGAGGTAGAAAATATAAATGCTCTGAAACTTCTTCAAAAATCATTACGTTTTGTAGGCTGTCACTATAAGTATTTAGCTATAACCCATAAAAAGAGATCTGCCATACAGGTAGCAGTTCTTTCGAAACAACCTATTAAAAGTGCCAAAGAGATAGTGGTGAATAGAAAGTTAAAGTATAGAAATATTTTAGAATTGAAATATATGATTAATAAAAAACCTCTTTTTATTTTTGTAAATCATTGGACATCTAAACATTCAGCAGAGAGCAGACGAATAGTCTCTGCAAAGGTGCTAAAAAATAGAATAGAGAGTTTGCCAAAAGGTACAGACTATATTTTACTTGGTGATTTTAATTCAGACTATGATGAGTATAAAGATATAGAGCCACAACTTAACGATAGTCATGGAAAAACGGGTATAAATCATGTTTTAAAAACTATAGTTGATAATAAATTGGTTGAAAAAAAAGATATAGGTAAAAATCTGCACTATAACCTATGGCTAGAACTACCAAATTTTCAGCGTTGGAGTCATAATTTTTATGGTTCAAAACAGGCTTTAGACTCTATAATTTTACCTTATAGTATGTTTAATGGAAAGGGTGTAGACTATGTGAATGAGAGTTTTCAAGTCATAAAGCCTACTTATCTCTTTACTAAAAAAGGTTATATAAATAGATGGCAATACAGAAAAGAGCGTCATCAAGGTAAAGGTTACTCTGACCATTTACCCATAGTGGCTACTTTTTCTACATCTGCTTATAAGTCTAGTAAGAACAGTTTTAAAAAAGAAGGGAAGATAGAAGATTTATATAAAAAAGAGCTAAGAGGTTCACTCAAATTAAAAAATGTAAAAGTTATCTTTAAATCGAAACACCATGCCATTGTAAAGCAGTCAAAAGATGGACGAGCTATTTTTGTATATGGAGCAGATGCCTTAGAGCAGGGTAGAGCTTATGATATAGTGGTTAAAAAAACTAAAAAGTATCATGGACTTCATGAGATTGTTAATTTTTCTATAGTTTATGATTATGGTAAAAGTAAAATAGATAGTTTCTTTTATAAAGGTAAGTTAGATTTTTCTAAAAAAGAGTTAGAGAACGAAGTTTTAAAAAATATAATTGGAATATATAGAAATAATAGATTTTTTATAGACAAAAAAGCCTATAAAATATTTTTTAAAAACAAGACCTTAAGACCAAAAAATGGAACCAAACTAAAGTTACATAGAGTGCAAATAGGATATTATGACGAGATGCAACTGGTAGTCTGGTCTGCAGAAGATTTTACTATAGTGGAGTAAAAAATGGAAAATTATTATTTGGAAATAAAGGCATTTCATGTCATAGCTGTTATGTCATGGATGGCACTGCTTTTTTATATGCCAAGACTCTTTGTTTATCACCAAGAAAACAAAGATAAAAAAGATTTTACTGATGTGGTTAAAGTTCAAGAAGACAAAATATATAGAGTTATAGGTGCTCCAGCTATGTGGGCAACTATTATCTCAGGTGCTACACTCATTTACATTAACCCAGCACTCTTAGAGCAAAAATGGATGATAGCCAAACTTTTAGTCTTAGCATTAATGATTGCTTACTCGTTTAGTTTGGAATATTTTAGAAAAATTTTAGAAAAAGATGAGTGTGTTAAAAATGGGCAGTTTTTTAGAGCCTATAATGAAGTTCCAACTCTATTGGCTATTTTGATAGTTACTTTTGTTATTACTAAGTCTGTTCCTGTCTATTTTTCTATAGGTATTACACTCTTTTTTGGGTTTATTATTTATAAGATTTTGACTAAAAAAGTGTAGTGTAATTGCAACAGAAGAGAAGAATGTTTACTTCTCCTCTTTTGGTAAAAATTTACCACAACCTTTTGAGGCAGTTCCACCAAAACACTTTACTTCTCGTGCTGTTCCATTTTCGTAAATAACAGTTCTTTGACAGTTTGGTGCTTCTACGCACTCTTCATTGTTGCATCCTACATCTGCTGGTACGGACATTATATCTCCTTATGATTTTTATATGATAATATCAAAGTAACCTAAATTATTCTTTAACAAATAGTATAGAATTTAAAGTTATATAGATATAATTTATCTATATAACAAAGATTTATAGTGTGAATTTATGTTATAATTCTTTATTATTAAAATTAAAATAAGGAGGTAATATGTCATTACCTATAAATTTACCAGCGATTAGTATCCCTGAGATACCTTTACCCATAGAGATTCCTGAGATTATTCACCCAGCAATTGTTCATTTTGCTATAGCCATTCCGGTTGTTATTTTCTTACTAGAAATTTATAACTTAGCTGCAAAACGTCGTACTATTTCTGCGTTTTCTCTTTTCTTATTAATCATTGTTGCAGTTGCTATGTTTGGTGCGTACTTAACAGGATCAGTAGATGGAAAAGCTACATGGGATATGCTTTCAACAGATGGACAAGGTGATTTAAAAGCACATAAGCTTCTTGGAACGTACTTAGTTTATGCTTCAGCATTTTTAGTTGTTTTAAAGTTGCTTGTTATGGCAATCAGAAAAAATGTTGGTAGAGTATTTTTTATTCTTATTTTAGGTGGCTTTATAGCAGTGACACTTTACCAAGGTAAAGAGGGTGGCGAACTGGTTTACAAATATGGAGCAAATATTGAAAGAGTTGCAGATATGAGTAGTGATGGTGATGATGTAAAAGAAGAACTAGAAGAAGCAGAAGAGAAACTTAAAGAGCTTCAAGAGAAATATGATGAGCTTGTGGCATCTAGTACTCAAGAACCTCAAGAAGAGGTAAAAGCAGAAACTCCAGCTGTGGTTGAAGAAGATAAAAAAGAAGAGGCAGAATCAAATGAGACTGCTCCTTCTACAGATACAAATAGTAGTAACTAATACTACTGAACGTTTAGATGAAAGTTTATTTCATCTAAACTATTTAATAGATTTTGATTCTCCTCTAAATATAAAGCACCTCCTACAAATACTACTATGGCTAAAACCAAAAAAGCTATCTTGACATAGGAGTAAGGTCTCTCTCCCGTCACTTTCCCTGTTTGTCCATTTATGGCATAGTTATAGGTTTTGTTATTCCATTTAAACTCTGCTGTCCAGATGGGGAAGAGAACATTTTTATAGGTTGTATTGGAATATCGAGTATTTATATGTTTTATTTGTTGTTGGTCTCCACCAATATCACGACGAATATCTCTACGAATAATGTTGTCCATTTTTACTTTTGCAAACTCAAAGCCATTGTCCAAACCTATGGTATACTCTTCTGAGTCAAATCCTGAGAGATACTTTGGATTAAAAGGAACCAAAACATCAGTATGCCACGGTGTAAGCCTGTCTAAAATAGTATGTGAGATAGTCTTAGATGCACCAATTGTAATATCATCAAAAAAGTTTGAGACATGACCTGAAACAGGAGTCCAGTTTATACGTGCCTCTCGGACATTTCTTCGCTCTTGTCTACCGTTAACTATAACCGTTCTCTCTACTGTAACATAGTAGATGTCACCACGTAAACCTTGATAGTTGGTATCTGTATTAGAGTCATATGTCCAATGTGGTAAGTAGTAACCTTTTAGTTTCTTGTCTCCATCCATAAACTCTTTTAATTTTGATGGTGCAAACCATAGTGAACCTAACCATTTTTTAAAGTATGTCTGTGCCTCTTTTTGTGAAAGATGAAAAGGAAGAAGCGATTTTGGTGTTATCTCTTTGACAAACTTTGTTATGGCTGGAGTACCACAGTAGGGACAGTTAGAGCTTACAGAGTAGGGTGTCATAGTAAATGTTGCTGCACATTTACTGCATTTTACCTCTTTGTTTATCTCATGTTCATCATTATGTTCTAAATGTTGCAGTGCTTCTTGAAAGTTATACTCTTTTATCTCTTGGGTAGACTTCTTAATAGACTCCTTTGAGGAACAAAACTCACACTCCAAAGTATTATGTGTAGGGCTAAACCTTAATGGTGCCCCACAGTTTTTACAGGTAAAGTTTATCGACTTAAATTTCACAGAGCGTTATTTTCTTTTTGGTAAAGGTGGTGGTGTAGCATTAAAGTATTTGCCTAGTACAGTTTCTGCTTCTACCCAGTCTTGTTGTCCTTCTGTCCAAACTAAAGTGTTTTCTTTTATGGTACCTTCTGCGATATACTGTTGAATAGTACGAATATCGTAAGGTCCCTCTTGTTTATCTTCCATGGCTACATGATACATAGTGGTATTTCTTGTAGGTATAGGAGGTGCTACATTTTTATCTATAGGTTGCTTGGAGAGTTTGTTTGCCATATCTTGACCAAGTGCAATACCAGCTCCCATACCAACCATGTCACCCATACTTCCACCACCATCTTTACCTAAAGCCTCACCAGTTTGGTACTGAATATGCTTATCAAGGTCACCTGTAACCTCACGGCTTGTACGTTTATCAAGTGCTTTTTCAACATTTTCAGGAAGTGAGATATTTTCAACCAAAATTTTAGTAAGTTCTAATCCATATTCATCAAATGCAGGAGAAATTTTCTCAGAGATAAACTCTGAAAACTTCTCATAGTTAGAAGCTAAATCTAAAACAGGAACTTTACTCTCACCTAAAACCGTAGTAAATTTTGTAATAATCAAGTTGGTTAACTGGTCATCTATCTCATCTGTTGTAAAGTGATTGTCTGTACCTACAATTTCATTCATAAACGTTTTAGGATTAGTAATGCGAATCTCATAAGTACCAAAAGCTCTTAATCGAACCATAGAAAACTCAGGGTCGCGAACCATAATTGGATTTTTAGTTCCCCATTTTAAGTCAGTAAATCTTTTAGTATTTAAAAAGTATACCTCTGCTTTAAATGGTGAGTTGAAGCCATGATCCCAATGTTGTAAATTGGTCATAATAGGTAAGTTTTTGGTCTCAAGTTCATAGATTCCAGGACCAAGTACATCGGCAATAATACCTTCATTGACAAATACAGCCATTTGTGATTCACGTACGGTGAGTTTAGCTCCATATTTTATCTCATTGTTCTGACGTGGAAATCTATATACCATCGTATCTTGTGAATTATCTGTCCACTCGATTACATCAATGAATTGACCAAATATCCAATCAAAAAGTCCCATGTTTTATCCTTTTGTTTTATCTTCCACTATATCGTTTACTGTCTCAACAGGCAGTGCTTCTATTTTTGCTTTTGTTGAAAGAAGTGCTTCTTTTAGTTCCCTCTCCGTCTTGTCAAGTTCAATAAGTGCTTTAACTCTAGCTTCTTTACCTTCTTCAGCAATCTCAAGTGAGTCATTAAGTGTTGCTATAAGTGTAGCATTTGCAACTTTAATACTCTCTATATCAAAGACACCACGTTCCATTTGCGTTCTAACTTCACGGTTTGCGTCACGTAAGCCTTCAGCATTTTTCTCTAGAAGTTCATTGGTCAAGTCAGATGCATCTTTCAGTGCTTTTGCTGACTCATGACTTCTAAATATAGTCACTGTTTGTGCCAATTGATTTCTCCATAAAGGAACAGTATTAACAAGTGTTGAAGAGATTTTATTGATAAGTGACTTATCATTTTCTTGAATAAGACGTATGCTTGGAAGTGACTGCATAGCAACTTGTCGAGAGAGTCTAAGGTCATGTACTCTACGCTCTAGGTCATCACCAAAAGCTCTTATCTCTTTAAGCTCTTGAATTGCCATCATCTCATTTGACTCTGCTTTCTTTTCATAGTTAGGCATTATCTCTGTCTCTAGCTCTTTTTTCTTGATTTCACCAGCTTCTATGTAGAGTTCAAGTTTTCTAAAGTACTCTAAGTTTGCCTCATAGAGTTTGTCTAACGAGACAACATCGGTCATGAGTTTACTTTTATGCTCTTCTAGGTTATTGGCTATCATGTCTATCTGGTCACGTACATTTTCATAACCTTGAATAAATTTAGTCAAAGGCTTTACTCCACCAAAGATTTTAGAGTACCAAGGAAGTTTTTTGTTGGGGTTAAGCTCTTCAATATCAAAACCTTTAATTGCAGCCACCATTTCATTTAGAACAGCTCCTGCTGCTCCTGTGTCTTTGTTTTGAACACCATCTATCATACGGTTAGAAATCTCATCTAACTCTTCTTGAGCTGATGCTCCAAAGTATATAATAGAGTTACGGTTGTTAAAGTCAAGTTCACTAAGAGCTTTCTCTAGTCTACTCTGTTCTTCTGGTTGAACAGCTGGTAGAGTCGCATCTACTTCTCTGTTTTCTTCTATTGATGTTTCTATAATTTCTTTAGTTTTTGTTTCCATTTTATCTATTCCTTATTTAAATTTATTTAGTTTTTAATCTGCTCTTGAAGTACATCAATATGTACATCTAGGTCAAATTGGTTGTTCTTTTTAAGTCTTATTATCTCTTTATCAAATTTCTTTTCAACATCAGAAAGAAGCATGGAAAATCTATCTTTAGTCTCAGCGTTAATCTCATCTTCCTTCATGCCTGTGTATGACTCAGTAACTTTTTTAACACCATCAATATATACGATGATAAATTTACGAGCTACACGTAAATCTTTTGGGTCAGCTTCAATGTTATTTAAAATCTCATAAGCTTTATCGGTAGCGACACGAAGTTTGGTGTGAACCTCTGGCTCTTTTATAAGACGCATCTTCTCTTCAACTGCAGCCAATTTCCCTCTAGCCTCAGATAATGTTTCTATAACAAAAGCAGCAGAAATATCACCAATGTTTTCAAGCTTGTCAACTCTTGGATCAAAACCATAATATAAAAAATACCCTATTGTAGCTATTGCCCCCAAGAAAAAACCTGTTATAAGTGACTCTCCACCAGCTACAGAAGCTGTAAAAAGTGTTGAGATACCAAGCATACCAGCTGTTATCATTTTGTAGGGTACAGGTGGTGCTTTGGTGAGTGTAGTAGTATGGTATTCATACTCTTTGGTTAATCCTATGGTATTGAGTTTAGCCGTAGCAAAAAAGAGAGAAAATGCAATGGAATTTAGTATAAATGCAGGAATATTTCGTGCCATTAAGGCTAAGATTATGGCTAAAAATAGAGGAGCTAAAAAGATATATAGAAAGTTGCCTTTTTTTAGTTTGAAAGGAGTTTTTCCATTTTTGCTTGGGTCATAACGTGTTGCTTTTGACATCTCTTACCCCAAAAGCTTTCCCAGTGGATACCACACGGTAAGTCCAGCTGACAGTAGTATAAATAGAAAACCAAATATCTTTTGCATATTCATTCCTTTTTCTAATAAAAATTGTTTAATTTTATCATAATTTTCTTATTTATTGTAATTTTATATAGAAGATTGATGAAAATTTTGAATAATTTGAAAGTGCTGTAATTGTACTTATCTCGACCCATGGTTCTTTCAGATTTAAATATGTTTGACACAAAAAATATCATAAAATATTAAAAAAATCTACATAACCTTTCTAAAACTACTCTATTACTTCATTTAACTTAATTTATTATCTTATCTATTGTGTTTTAATATTTATTTATGTAATATTGATATGTATGTATATAAAGGGAAAATGTGGGAGTAAGTGAAGAGTTAAAGTTGGGTATTGGAAAAGTGGAGGTTTAATTATTTGGGCGTAAAGTTGAGGAGTGGATATAATGAAAAGTGCTGATTGAACGGTAGGGATGTGATTTCTAACATTTAAAAATATTTTTAAATCATTTTATTGCATATAATAATTATTTTTATATATTATAATCCAAACTGCTAGTTAAAAGCCAATTTTTGATGGCTTGAAGAAAGCTTCAAAAACTTATCAATAGAGTAAGCTAAAATAAACAATTTCAGCTTAACTAAAAAGCCACGAATAGAAGTAGCTCTGATAA